>NZ_JBARGP010000763.1:0-4371 GCF_049798375.1 Bradyrhizobium sp. | reverse complement strand
GCTGTAAGTTTTTAGACAAAAACGTGAACAAGGTTCTTGCTTCGATTCGGTTTCAGACTCGATCTGTTACGAAACTTGTTCTCGTTTCTGTCTATTTCCTGACAGCCCCGACGAAGCAATCCAGACTTGCTTTGTGCCCCTGGATTGCTTCGCTTCGCTCGCAATGACGAAGAAAGCCGAGGCCCGTGATACGGGGCAGGAATACACGCGGACCGCATGCAATTCGCACTCAACGACGACCAGATCGCGCTGCGTGACATGGCGCGCTCTTTTGCCGCGGAGAAGATCGCGCCGCATGCGCTGCGGTGGGACGAGGAGAAGCACTTTCCTATCGACGTGATGCGCGAGGCCGCTGCGCTCGGAATGGGCGGCATCTACATCCGCGACGATGTCGGTGGTTCGGGCCTCAGTCGTCTCGACGCCGCGCTGATCTTCGAGGCGCTGGCGACGGGTTGCCCGACCGTCTCAGCCTTCATTTCCATCCACAACATGGCCGCGTGGATGATCGACACGTTTGGTACCGAGGCGCAGCGGCAGATGTACCTGCCGAAGCTCTGCACCATGGAGCTGATCGCGAGCTACTGCCTGACCGAACCCGGCGCCGGCTCCGATGCGGCGGCGCTGCGCACCCGCGCGGTACGTGACGGTGACCATTATGTGCTGAACGGGCAGAAACAGTTCATTTCGGGCGCAGGGGCCACGGGCCTTTTGGTCGCGATGGTGCGCACCGGCGGCGAGGGCGCGGGCGGCATTTCCACATTGGTGATCCCTGCCAACACGCCGGGCGTCTCGTTCGGCGCCAATGAACGCAAGATGGGTTGGAATGCGCAGCCGACCCGCGCGGTGATCTTCGAGAATGCGCGCGTGCCGGTCGCCAATCGCCTGGGCGAGGAGGGCATCGGCTTCAAAATCGCGATGGCCGGGCTCGACGGTGGCCGCCTCAACATCACCGCCTGTTCGCTCGGCGGCGCTCAGGCGGCGCTCGACAAGTCGCTGGCCTATACCAAAGAGCGGAAAGCGTTCGGCAAGCGGCTCGACGAATTCCAGGCGCTGCAATTCCGCCTCGCCGACATGGCGATCGAACTGGAAGCGGCGCGCACCTTCGTCTGGCGCGCAGCTGCCGCGCTCGACCGCAAGGAGCCTGACGCCACGATGCTGTGCGCCATGGCCAAGCGGTTCGGCACCGATGTCGGCTTCGAAGTTGCCAACCAGGCGCTGCAGCTGCATGGCGGCTATGGCTATTTGAGCGAATACGGCATCGAGAAGATCGTGCGCGATTTGCGCGTGCACCAGATCCTCGAGGGCACCAATGAGATCATGCGGCTGATCGTGTCGCGCAAGCTGATCGAGGACGCGCGATGACCGAGATGGCTGCGGCCGAGGGCGATTTAATCGTCCGCCGCGAGGGCGCGGCCGGCATCATCAGGCTCAATCGACCCAGGGCGATCAACGCCATGACCCTGGAGATGTCGCTTGGCATCGACGCGGCGCTCGGCCGGTTCGAGGCCGATCCTGAGGTGACGGTGGTGCTGCTGGAAGGCGCCGGCGAGCGCGGCCTTTGCGCCGGCGGCGACATCCGCGGGCTCTATGAGAGCTCGAAGGAAGGCGGCGACCTCGGCAAGGTGTTCTGGCGCCAGGAATACATCATGAACGCGCGCATCGCCGCGTTCCCGAAACCTTATGTCGCCTACATGGATGGCCTGGTGATGGGCGGCGGCGTCGGTCTCTCCGCGCATGGCCGGCACCGCATCGTCACCGAACGCACCAAGCTCGCAATGCCTGAAGTGGGGCTCGGCTTCTTCCCTGATGTCGGTGGCACCTGGCTGTTGTCGCGCTCGCCCGGCGAACTCGGTGCTTACCTTGGCCTGACTGGCGTGACCATGAACGGTCCCGACGCGGTCCACGCGCGCTTCGCCGATGCCGTGGTGTCGACGGCAAAGTGGCCTGACCTGCGCGAGGCGCTGACCAAGGTCCGCCCCGGCACGCCGTCGAGCGAGGTCGCGCGGCTGATCGACGGCTTTGCCACCGGCGAGACCGCGGGTCCGGTCGCGGCACAGCAGGACAAGATCGACGCCTGGTTCGCCCATGACAACATGCACGACATCATCGCCGCGCTGAAGCAAGACGGCTCGGAGCAGGCAGCCGCGACCTTGAAGGCGCTGAACGAGAAATCGCCGCGCGGCATGGTAGTGACGCTCACGCTGCTGCGGCTGGCGCGGGGCGCCACCTCGCTCGAACAATGCCTGGTCCGGGAATATCGCGCCGCGCTGGAAGTGTTCCGCAGCGATGATTTTCGCGAGGGCGTGCGCGCCGCGATCATCGACAAGGACCGCAGCCCGAAATGGTCGCCACCCGACATCGATGACGTGACACCGGCGATGCTGGCGCCATATCTTGCCGAGATCGGCGCGGACGAGCTGACATTCCCGCCAAGTAAATAACAGGACGTCCGAGGGGAGAACAACAACATGGCAACGATCGCATTCATCGGCCTCGGCAATATGGGCGGGCCGATGGCCGCCAATCTGGTCAAGGCCGGCCACAAGGTGGTCGCGTTCGATCTGGCCGAGACGTCGCGCGCGCAGGCCAAAAGCGACGGGGCTGATATCGCTGACAGCGCCACGGCAGCCGTAAAGGGTGCCGAGATCGTGGTGACGATGTTGCCGGCCGGCAAGCATGTGCTCGCGGTCTGGAACGAGGTCGTGCCGGTGATGGCTGAGGGAGCGCTGATCATCGATTCATCCACCATCGACGTCGAGAGCGCGCGGGCCGCGCATGCGCTGGCTGCCAAGCACGGCATTGCCTCTGTGGATGCGCCGGTGTCCGGCGGCACCGCCGGCGCCAAGGCCGCGACGCTGACCTTCATGTGCGGCGGCGAGGAGGGCGCATTCGCGACCGCCAAGCCGGTGCTGGAAAAGATGGGCAAGAAGATCGTGCATTGCGGCGGCGCCGGCGCTGGCCAAGCTGCCAAGATCTGCAACAACATGATCCTCGGCATTTCCATGATCGCAGTCGGAGAGGCCTTTGCGCTCGGCGAGAAGCTCGGCCTGTCGCATCAGGCGTTGTTCGATGTCGCTTCGACCTCGTCGGGCCAGTGCTGGTCGCTGACATCCTATTGCCCGGTGCCGGGACCGGTACCGGCCTCGCCGGCGAACAACGGCTACAAGCCCGGCTTCGCCACCGCCTTGATGCTGAAGGATCTGACGCTGTCGCAGGACGCGGCGAAGGCGGCGGGTGCCGCGACGCCGCTCGGCCGGCATGCGCAAGAGATCTACAAGTCGTTCGACACGGCCGGGAATGGCGGGGTGGATTTTTCGGGCATCATCGAGCATGTCCGCAAGCTCGCGGGGGAGTAGCAATGACGACATTCCAGGAGGCGCGGACCTTTCTGCTGAACCATCGCTCGGACTACGAGTCCGCCGTCAAGGGCTTCCGCTGGCCGGAGCCGGTCCCGTTTAATTGGGCGCTGGATTGGTTCGATGCCGAACTGGCGAGCAATCCTGATAGCCGCGATCGGCCCGCGCTATGGATCGTCGATGCCGCGCAGAACCGCGAGACCAAGCTCTCGTTCGCGACGCTGTCGCGCCGTTCCAATCAGGTCGCGAACTTCCTGCGCGCGCAGGGCCTGAAGCGCGGCGATCATCTGTTGCTGCTGCTCGGCAATGTGGTGCCGCTGTGGGAGACCATGCTGGCAGCGATCAAGCTCGGCGTCGTCGTGATCCCCGCGACCACGCTTTTGACGGCGGAGGAATTGCGCGACCGGCTCGATCGCGGCCGCGCCAAGGCTGTCATCGCGGCGCAGGACCAGATCGCAAAATTTGCCAGCCTCGGCGCTGATGGTCTGACGCGGATCGTGGTCGGTACGGCCACAGATGGCTGGCTGCCGTTCGATCAGTCCGCGAGCGCATCGGAAGAGTTTACGCCCGACGGCCCGACCAAGGCCGACGATCCGATGCTGCTCTATTTCACCTCGGGTACGACGGCCAAGCCCAAGCTGGTGCGGCACAGCCAGCGCAGCTATCCGGTCGGGCATCTCTCGACCATGTACTGGCTCGGCCTGCAGCCCGGCGATGTCCATCTCAACATCTCCTCGCCTGGCTGGGCCAAGCATGCCTGGAGCTGCTTCTTCGCGCCGTGGAATGCCGGCGCCACCGTGTTCGTGGCCAACCAGCCGCGCTTCGACGCCAAGGGGCTGCTCGCGATCATCGGCCGTTGCGGCGTCACCACGCTGTGCGCGCCGCCGACCGTCTGGCGGCTGTTCATCCAAGAGCGCTTGTCTGACTTCAAGGTCAGCTTGCGCGAGGTCTGCGGCGCCGGCGAGCCGCTCAATCCCGAAGTGATCGACCAGGTCCGTAGCGCCTGGGGCCTGAC
>NZ_JBARGP010000762.1:0-8989 GCF_049798375.1 Bradyrhizobium sp. | reverse complement strand
GCCGAGCGGCGCTCGGCCGAGCCGCTGCACCGTTGATTTCGCCAGGAGCGCCATGTCGCGACTGACCATCGCGCGCGGGCCTTAGGCGTAAGCCGGCTCGGTGGTCGCTGCAATCAGGCGAGGCAGCGGCGCTCGGGGCGGCGGCAGCGCCACGGTGACCGGAGTCGGCGTGCCCTTGCACGCCCGCCGCGCTGCACTCGCCACCTTTGTGTACGCGCGTGCCTCGATCTGCCTGACACGTTCGGCCGAGATCGACAGCGTCTGCCCGATCTGTTCGAAGCTCTCGGGGCGCTCTCGCAAGTGACGCGCGGCAAAGATGTGGCGTTCGCGGGCATTGAGTACGGCCAGGGCGTCAGCGAGCGCGGCGCGCTGGCGGTCGCGCTCGTCGTTGGCGGCGAGCAGCGTCTCGACGCTCGGCGAGTCGTCGGCGATCAAATCCTGCCATTCGGCGGCGTCGTCGAGGTCGGACGTTGGAGCGTTCAATGACAGGTCGCCATAGAGCCGCTGCTCCATTTCGAGCACGTCGTCGAGCGGCACGTTGAGCGACTGCGAAACCTGTTCGGCGAGCTCCTTTGTCAGTGTGCCGCCACGCTCGGGTGACAATCGCCGCATCTCGCCGCGAAGCCGAAAGAACAGCTTCTTCTGGGCCGGCGTGCGGCCGAGCCGCACCAGCGACCAGGATCGCATCACATAGTCGTAGATCGCCGACTTGATCCACCAGATCGCGCAGGTCGAGAAGCGCGCGCCGCGATCCGGATCGTAGCGGTTGAGCGCCATCACCAGGCCGAGATTCGCCTCTGCGATCAGGTCGCCGAGCGGAAAGCCGTAGCCGCGGTAGCGCCGAGCCAGCTTGGCGGCGAGCCGCAGATGGCTCGTCACCAGGACATCGGCCGCCTGTTGATCCTTGTCGCGCGCCCATTGCCGTGCAAGCTGCTCCTCGTGCGCCTGCTCGAGCACCGGGTAGCGGGCAATCGTGCTCATGTAGGATTGCTCGTCGAAGCGCGCGAGATCCATGCGAGCTACAGTTGGAACGCGAGAGGCAGAAGGTCCTGAAGCCATCGTGCTGGCCATATGCTTGCTCCGTAACGGCGCGGTGAAATGTTAGGGGCAAGCTAGTGAGGCCAAATCTTGTTGAATATTAAATCTTGGTGTTAACGAGGACCCGTGATTCCAAGTGCGCACGATCGATTTCGAACATACAGGGATGATGGACGTCATCCCAATCGGCATAGGGTTGTTCGCGCATCACGACAGATATGCGCAGGCAAATGACGTGGACGTGATATCCGCGAACTGCGGATCTTGTTGCCCCCGCGTCAAACCACCGCGGTAACCTGGACCGTCCCGGCCACTGCGATTCATCGTGCATTCAAGCAAGTTCGTCGTTGGAACCTGGAAGCCTGCGGGCATCGCCGCGGCCATGATCCGCATGGGACTGGCAAGTGGGATCGGCAATGAGAAACACGTGCTCGGAATGGCGCGAGGATGGACCCCTTCGGTTTCCCATTCTCTTCACGCTGCTGATGCCGGCCATCTTCGCCGTCGACGTCGCGACCGGCTACCGCTTCGGTGTCTCCGACCTCTATTGCGTCGTCGCGCTGGTGGTGTGGCGCCTCTCCGGCGTCGGCCCGGCACAGGCGCTGGTCTCGGCCGGTTTCCTGCTGACGCTGGCGTCCATCGTGGACGTCCACGGGCCCACCGAACTGGTGCATGCCGCGATATCGATCACGCTGCTCGTCGCGGTCTCGATGTTCATTCTGCGCGGCGAGCGCGGCGATTCCTCATCGCAGCCGCGTGCGGATGCGCATGGCGCGTCATCGCTCGCGGCGGTGCCGTCACCGCTGCTTGACGAGCTGCGGCAGCCGCTGTCGGTGCTGCTGTCCGACGGCCGCGCGTCACTGCGCTGGCTGAAACGCGAGCAGCCGGATTTGCCTGAGGCGCTGTTATGTGCCCAGCGGATCGTGAGCAATGCGGTGCGGGCCGGCGAGATGATTTCGGCGAATGGACGGCAGTCCTGAACGACGCGCACGACGCTGGCCGAGCAGGCGACTTGCTTTGCTTATTTGGCCGGACCCGGCCGCCGCGCGGATCCGCTCGCGTCGTCAGAACTTCCGTCGGGACTGGCAATCGCCGCGACAGCGCTGCGGATGCCGAGCTGGTCGGCCATGCGCACCAGATCGGCGAAGGATTTCGCCTGCATCTTGCGCATCATGTTGCCGCGGTGGATCTTGACCGTGATCTCGCTCAGCGACAGCTGCCAGGCGACCTGTTTGTTCATCAGCCCTGTCGTCACCAGGTGCATGACCTCGCGCTCGCGCGGGGTGAGCTGCTCGTAGCGCAGCCGGATGCTTTCGTCGCGCCGCGCCGCGAGACGCCGCTGCCGGTCGCGCGCAACGCCCTCCGCGACCGCAGCCAGCAGCGCCTCATCGTCGAACGGCTTCGGCAGGAAGTTGATGGCACCGGCCTTCATGGCGCGCACGGTCATCGGGATATCGCCGAAGCCGCTGATCAGGATCACCGGGATAGCCTGATCGGACGCCGCGAGCTCCTGCTGGAATTCGAGGCCATCGGCCTCCTGCAAGCGGATGTCGAGGATCAGGCAGGCGGCGGCGTCCACCGCATCCGAGCCCAGGAAATCGGACGGCCCGGCGAAGGTCTGCACCGCGTAATCCATCGCGCGCAACAGGCTCGCGATCGAGCTGCGCACATCGGCGTCGTCGTCGACGATGCAAATCAGCGGCTGGCTGGCGAGGTCCTGCGCTATGCTCATGTGTGTGGCCTCTTGAGGATGGCTTCGACATCATGCAGCAACAGCTCCGGATCCACCGGCTTGTCGACAAAGCCGGCGGCACCGAGGCCCTGTGCTTCGGCCCTTGCCTCGGGCGTGGCGTAGGCCGTCATCACAATCACCGGAATGGCGACGCCGCGCCTGATCAGTTCGCGATGCAGGCCGAGGCCGTCCATGCCGGGCATGTGCAGATCGGTGATCAGGCAGCCGACATCCGCAACGACAGGCGATTCCAGAAAGCTCTCCGCCGCGCCAAAGCCTGCGACCTGCAGCCCGACGGAGCGGAAGAAGCTCGAGATGCTCTCCCTTACGTCGGCGTCGTCGTCGATGATGCAGATGGTCGGCCTATGCTGCACTATTTTCTCCTGCCCAGCGGGCCGAATCGATGCGGCCATCGCCATGGTATGGCGCGCCGGCCGTTGCCGCACATTCATATCAAGATATTAGGTCGCGCCCGCCAGCGTGCCTCGGCCGGTATGCTGATTGGAAGCGTGAACGCCACGGTCGCTCCGCCAAGCGTGTTGTTCGACGCCTGGATGCGGCCGCCCTGGCTCTCGATGATGCTGCGGCAGATCGACAGCCCGAGGCCCATGCCGTCGGATTTGGTGGTGAAGAACGGATCGAAGATGCGGTTCGGATCGCCGTCGATGCCGCTGCCGGAATCGCGCACCGCGACCTCGACTGTTGCATCCGCACTACCGTCGATGGTGACATGGATCTCGCGCGGTCGCTCGGTGACGTCGCGCATCGCCTGCAGCGCGTTCATCAGCAGATTGACGATCACCTGCTGGACCTGGACGCGGTCGCAGACGATTCGAGCAGGCTCGCCGGTCTGCTCGACCCGGATCGAGGTCGCCGCGGTCGAGGCCTCGCGCGCCAGCAGCGTCACGGATTGCTGCACCAGCACGGCAATATCAACGGCGCTGGTCTGCGGCGCCGTCTTCCTGGCGAGGGCGCGGACCCGGCCGACCACGTCGGCGGCGCGGTTGCCGTTGGCGACGATCTTGTCCAGGCACTCGGCGACCTCGGCCAGATCGGGCTCGGGACGCGCCAGCCAGCGCTTGCCGGATTTGCCGTAATTGATGATGGCGGCGAGCGGCTGGTTGACCTCATGCGTGATTGAGCCGGCGAGCTGGCCGAGGATCGAGACCCGGCCGGCATGGGCGAGGTCGGCGGACGAGCGCTCGATCTTGGCGCGGGCCTCGTTGCGCTCGGTGACGTCGACGGCCATCAGCAGCACGCGCGACCAGTCCCGTCCGTCAGGGAGCACAGACACGCGCAGCACGATGTCGATGGCGCGGCCGTCGAGCGTCGCGCATTCGGTCTCGGTCTCCACCAGCAGGTCGCCTTGCGCCAGCGCGGCGAACACTTGCGCCAAAGCGCGTCGCGCCACGTCTTGTTGCGGAACGTCCTGCTCCGCGTCGGGCGGCCCGGCGAGCAGCATTACGCCTGGCGCGAGGTCGGAGGCCGTATCGGCTGCAAACAGGCTGAGCGCGGCCTTGTTGGCATTGTAGATCCTGATCTTGCTTACGGCCTCGCGCACCAGTTCCGGCTGCGATTGCAGCCGCTGTTCCAGGTTGCGATCGAGCCCATCGACCTCGCGCAGCAGCCGCATCGCCGCGCTGAGATCGCATTCGAGCGCGGCGAAGCCAGCCGAATTGAAGATGGTGCTGTAGCGCTGCTCCGAGGCCTGACGCTCGGCCATCGCCTGCCGGCTCGCGGTCAGGTCGGCGCTGGTCTCGATGATGCCGATCGGCCGTCCTTCCGGATCCCGGCGCTGCAGCCAGCGGCTGGCCAGGATCAAGGGCGTGCCGTCGCGCCGCGTGCGCTCGATCTCGCCGGACCAGGCGCCGGTCTCCTCGAGTTGTCGCGCGACGTCGCTGCCCGGCAGCACGGTCCGGAGCAACTGCTGGCAGGTCTTGCCGACGGCTTCCTCGCGCCGCCAGCCGTAGAGCCGCTCCGCGCCCTCGTTCCAGTACTGGATGACATTGTTCGCGTCGCGGATCACGACGGTGTCGTGCGACAGCTCGAGGATACGGGCCTGCTCGGCGAGGGTGACGCGCGCCGAACCGTCGCGCAGCGTCAACAGCACCGTGATCGCGATGGCGACCAGGCTGACCGCGTAGCGCAGCGTGGCGCCGCCGAGCGGAGCGTCTTCATGAGTCCAGGAGAAATGAGTCCAGGAGAAATGACCGTAGAGAAACGCTGTTGTCGTCAGCCCAGCGGTGATGAGGCCGGTCGCGATCACGGAGCGGCGGCCGAGCGCGGCCGCGATCAGCACCACGCCGGTATAGAGCACGGCGACCGCACCATCGATCGGGCTCAGCGCGTCGGCCGCGAAGATCGCGCATGACGCAGTCGCCGCAGCCGCCAGGATCAGCCGCCGTCTGTGCCGGTCGAGCCCGTCCGCGCTGGCACTATCGATGTCCCGTTTCGCCAATTCGCTGCCCTCGCTGCTCCGCCGCCAGACAGGCTAGCACAGATCGGCGCCCCGGTGCTTGGCGCAGCCAATAGCGGATGGCGTGCCCTCCGGTCAGTCATACCTAAGTTTGCTCACTGAACCGCGGACAGCATCTGGTAGGAACCTTGTGCAGCACGGAATTTTGACCCAGCTGATCTGTCGCTGCGGCTAGATTTTCGTGGCCTCTCGCAATCTCGCTTCGGAAGGAATCCTGTCATGGCCACAGTCGCGGATCAGATCGTCGAGACGCTCGAACTTGCCGGTGTGAAGCGGATCTACGGCGTCGTCGGCGACAGCCTCAACGGCCTGACGGAGTCGCTGCGCGTCCGCAACATGATCGACTGGATCCACGTGCGCCACGAGGAGGCAGCCGCCTTTGCCGCCTCCGGCGAGGCGCAGATCACAGGCCGGCTCGCGGTCTGCGCCGGCTCCTGCGGGCCGGGCAATCTGCACCTCATCAACGGCCTCTACGACGCGCAGCGCAGCCGCACCCCGGTGCTCGCGATCGCCGCCCACATTCCGACCCAGGAGATCGGCGGCGGCTACTTCCAGGAGACCCATCCGCAAAACCTGTTCCGCGAATGCAGCGTCTATTGCGAGCTGGTCTCCGATCCCAGCCAGATGCCGTTCGTCTTGGAGAATGCGATTCGCGCCGCGGTCGGCGAGCGCGGCGTCGCGGTGCTCGTCATTCCCGGTGATGTCGCGCTGAAGGCGGCGGGCAAGCGCGCGCCGGCTGCGGTTGCCGGCCTGTTGCCGCCGAAGGCGGTGGTGCGCCCGGCCGAGGCCGACATCGCGGCGCTGGCGGATTTCCTCAATGGCGCCGCTCGCGTCACCCTGTTCTGCGGCCGCGGCTGTGCCGGCGCGCATGGCGAGCTGATGGCGCTGGCTGAGGCCTTGAAGAGCCCGATCGTGCATGCGCTCGGCGGCAAGGAGCATGTCGAATACGACAACCCCTATGACGTCGGCCTCACCGGCTTCATCGGCTTCTCCTCCGGCTACGCGGCCATGCATAATTGCGACGCGCTCTTGATGCTCGGCACCGATTTTCCCTACAAGCAGTTCTTTCCGTCCAACATCAGGATCGCCCAGGTCGACATCCGCCCGAGCCAGCTCGGGCGGCGGGTGCGGCTCGAGCTCGGCATCACAGGCGATGTCGCAGAGACCTTGCGCGCCGTGCAGCCGAAGCTGCAGCCGAAATCCGACCGTCGTCATCTCGAGCGCAATCTTGCGCACTACAAATCCGCCCGCAAAGGCCTCGACGAGCTCGCAACAGGTACGCCCGGCCGGCTGCCGATCCATCCGCAACATCTCACCCGTCTGGTCAGCGAGGCCGCGTCTGATGATGCCGTCTTCACCTTCGATGTCGGCATGCCGACGATCTGGGCTGCGCGCTACATCGCTGTCAATGGCAGGCGCCGCCTGGTCGGCTCGCTGGTGCACGGCTCGATGGCCAATGCGATGGCGCAGGCGATCGGCATCCAGGCCATCGACACCAAACGTCAGGTGATCTCGCTGTCGGGCGATGGCGGCTTCGCCATGCTGATGGGCGATCTCATCACCTTGAAGCAGATGAAGCTGCCGGTGAAAGTGATCATCTACAACAACGGCACGCTCGGCTTCGTGGCGCTGGAGATGAAGGCAGCCGGCTTCGTCGAGCACGGCACCGATCTGGAGAATCCGGATTTCGCCGCGATGGCGCGCGCGATGGGTATCCACGGCAAGCGGGTCGAGGATCCCGGCGATCTGCCCGGCGCGGTTGCCGAATTCCTCGCCCATGACGGGCCGGCGGTGCTGGACGTCGTCACCGCCAAGCAGGAGTTGTCGATGCCGCCGACCATTGGCCTGGAGCAGGTCAAGGGTTTCTCCGTCTGGCTGATCCGCGCCGTCATGAGCGGGCGCGGCGACGAGGTCATCGATCTCGCGAAGGAAAATTTGTTGCCGAGATGAACGCCTGTTCATGCGGCGGCCCGGGTGACCGCGTCCGAATGAAGTTTTGAAAGCCCGCGCGGCGATCCTATCAACAATGTCTCGCTTCGGAAGGAACTAGTACGCCGCGTGTTGATTTGAATGACGTTAGTCAAAAATGATGGAGCCAGCGCTCATGAAGACCACCCAACTCGCATTCGCCGTTCTGGTCGCAGCCGGTCTGGCTGCCACGCCGTTCGCCGCTCAGGCGAAGCATCATAAGAAGCATCATTCGTCGATGTCGTCGTCTCAGACCACGACCGGGGCGAACATGAGGTCCGGCGGCAGCGCCAATCCGTCGAGCCAGGGCAATGTCGGCCCGGGCACCAACCAGGCGGGCAGCATGTCCAAGTAAGGGCGTTGAACGACTTGCGAAAGGGCCCCGCGGTCTGCGCGGGGCTTTTTGCGTTGCGGACAAAGCCAGCATTGCGGCGCACAACCTTCGCCTCGGTCACAGCAGGCGGAAGTGCATTGTCATGCGCTGACCACGGGTCATCACGACGACGTGCAGATGCGTTGGATCGTCGAGCGCGAACGCGCTGCGGTTATGTCGGCGTTTAGAGGTCCGGACATCCGGAGATGTGCAATGGCAAGGTGATGCCGGACATGGGACGCTGAGCGGGCGCGCGCCTGAACTTAGGCGCCGTCGGGCTGGTTTCGCGACCGCACCTCAGTCGTGCAGCAGCATGTCGCGCAACAGCGTTTCCTCAAGCTGACTTGTCTACCGAGGACGACGTCTTGGCCGGCTTCGCTTTGGTCGCAGGGAGCAAATAGGACTTGCTGCCGACCCGGAGCGTGACCTTGCCTGTTTGGCCGTCTTCGGTCGAAATCTGTGTATTCCCGAACATGATGACGTTCTTGTACACGATGCCGGTGCCCTGTCGCAGGACGCCATCGACCGAGACGGCGACCTGCGCCTCCTTGTCGCTGACGGACGTGACGCGAAAGCTCACGCTCTTGCCGCTGTCGCCCGAAAAGCCGCTCCAGCTGCCGATCAGCTTATTGTCGTCGGCGGGGGGCGCCTGCTTTTGGAGAATGGCGGACGCCTTGCCGCCGCCGGCGGAGAATATCAGAGCCGCGTTCTTGCCGTCCTTGGTGCCGAATGTGACTGCGCCGAAATCGATGGTTGCGCCGTTGACACTGCCGATTCCGCGCTCGGTATGTCCATTGTGGGTGTATTCGACCGTCGCCTGGGCGCCGCGGATGCTCACCACTTTGAACGACACGTCGCTGTGTCGTCCGGTCCAGCTGCCCTTCCATTCACCGAGCAGGCTGCTCTGGTGATATATCCGCTCCATCGCGGGCGAGATCTGGCTGGTGCTGGCGATGGCGGTCATGGAGGTTGTTTTCTGTGTGTTTCTGATCGTTACAGACCGTGACGATCAACAGCTAATTGGGCATTATTAACGAGCGGTTAAGGTGGTCTTGACCACCCACGTGTCGCTTTGCCGCGGCCAAAGCCAAGGGCCAGCATCGTCGAGCTGCTCGTCATCGCGGACCGGTGCCTTGCGCTGCCGCGTAGCTACTCGATCACGGGCGCCCGCATATTTCGAAAGGCTGGGAACGGCGGTCAACCGTGGCGGTTGCCTTCATGGCGACAGACTCTTCGCGAGCAGCGCGGGACGGTCACCTTGGCGGCCAGGACGGATCATCCGCATCCGGCCGCAACCCCTCCCACCTCACGCAGCGCGAGACACCATATGAACAGGCGCAAGCCGAGCTATTTTCGCAGTTCGATCGATCTCAGGGACAAGGTGCAGGTCAAGGTCCTGCGC
>NZ_JBARGP010000761.1:0-11081 GCF_049798375.1 Bradyrhizobium sp. | reverse complement strand
ACCTTCAGCCCGGCCGACTGCAGATAAGGAATGACCTTGGCCCAGCTCGAGCCGTCGGCCCAGGCGCCGTGCACCAGCACGACGTTGGTGGCCTTGACGGGTGCGGCCTGTGCGGCGGGACTGATAGTCATCAGGCTCGCGGCCGCGAAGGCGGCGACCGCGAGGGTCATCGTGCGTAGGATATTCATTGCGCGCTCCGTGCTTATCCCCGAGCGGGATCGTTCTCCCCTTCGACATGGAGCGGCACGGCGTTACGGGCCGTCACGATCGTTTGATTTCAACGCCGTGCGGCTTAAACCTTCGTGTTAGGCGCCAGTCCGTTCACCGCAACAACGGCTCGAAATTGGTCGGCCGCGCCAGATTGGTGACGGCATGGAGCAGGTCGGCGGCGGTGGTGGCCGCGTTCCGATAGCGCTGCACCTCGGTGTCGATCCTGGGATCGTTGACGTCAGTGGCCGGCGGCACCGCCTTCAGCGCCGCTTCCTGCGCCGCGCGCTCGAGATCGCGCAACGCCTTGATCGCCTTGTTGAGGTCGGCCATCGCCGGCGGCGACACCAGCTTGCCGGCGACATAGACCACCTGGCTCAGTCCGAGCACGCCGAGCAGCGAAGTCGGAATCTCAAAGGAGGCGAGCTGGCTGACGCCGACCACGAGCAGCGCGCCGCCGACGATCAGGCTGAAGATGCAGCTCTGATAGTGATAGACGTCGAACTCGCCATCGCTGGTAAAGATGTCGCTCCAATGCGCCTCGTTGCTGCGGGCCAGCCCGCGGACGCCGATCCAGCCCTTCTGCACCAGCCAGGACCAGTTGTCGAAGTCGAGCCGGCTCTGCTGCTGGTCGGCGCCCTTGGCCGCGGTCGATCCGACCGCGGCGATGCCGAGCAGATAAAGCACGGTCTCCGACAAGGCGGAGAGCTCCCCGGTGCGCAGCAGGATGAAGAGCAACAGCGCAAACACGATGACGGAGAAGAACAGGATCTGCAGCTTCGCCAGGCTGCCCTTGCCGTCGACGCCGGCAGTCAGCACGACCGGGTCGAGGAAGCGCTGGTGAGCCGCCTCGTCAGCGGCCGTGCGCCTGTCGCCCTGCGGCAAGATCCTGCGGAATGCAAAGGCCGCGGCGAGATAGAGCAGCAGGACGGTGCCCACCACCGCCGGCGTGCACCAGCGCGACGAGCTCGCCCGGATCCGGATGACGCCGTTGGTCGACGGCGATTTCGAATCTTCACAGGCATAGATGTGCACATAGACGGAGCGCCAATAGCTGCCGATCTCGGCCGGCACGTTGACCGTCGCCAGCAAATCGCCCTTGCTCGCGATCCCTTCCTTGACGTAGGGGCTGCTCTCGGCGATCGGCGCGATCGAGATCGCGTTCTTGCCGCCGCTCACTTTCGGCAGATAGGGCGCATCGAACTTCACGTAATAGGTCGCCTGCGGCTTGAACTCTGCCTGCACGATGAAGTCGGCGCTGTTGTTGGCCGGCAGAAAGGTCGTGGTGCGCAGGACCGGTGTGCCGGCGTGGTAGATGAACCTGTTGTCGCCGATACAGTCGCCGACGATCTGAGTCGACTTGACGGTGGCAGGTGCTGCGGGCGGCGGCCCGGCCTGGACTGCGTTGCCTTGCGCGGGGTTGGTCGGCGCCGCATTGATCAAGGGGGCGCTCGGCTGCGGCGGCTTGGCGGCACCGCCGGGCTCCGCCTCTTCGGCGCCGGCGGCTGAGACGAACAAGATGCTGAGCGCCACCAGTGCCAGTGCAAATGCTTTCATGAGAAACCCGGATGCTGAAATACGGCCGCGCGCAATGTCGCAACGCTAGCATGCGAAGCGAGTCTGCTAAATCGAAGATTGCATTTTGACATATAAAAACGCCCCGGTTTCCCGGGGCGTCATACTCATAAGGTGAGGGACGGGCGATCGCGCCGTTCGGTTTAGGCGGCGGCCTTCTCGGCCGTGCCGTCGACCACCTGGGCGGCCTGCGCGCTGGTCGAGATCGGAATGCTGCGCGGCTTCTTGGCTTCCGGAATCTCGCGCTCGAGGTCGACATGGAGGAGGCCGTTCTCGAGGCTCGCATTCTTCACCGTCACATGGTCGGCGAGCTGGAAGGAGCGTTCAAAGGCGCGGGCGGCGATGCCACGATAAAGCACCTCGCTCGGGGCCTTGCCGTTCTCATTGGCGACCTTCTCGCCCTTGATCGTCAGCGTGTTTTCCTTCGCGACGAGGGAGAGCTCCTCCTTGGAGAAGCCGGAGACCGCGACGGTGATGCGGTACGCATTCTCGCCGGTGCGCTCGATGTTGTACGGGGGGTAACCGGGGCTGCCGTCGGAGGTGGCCTGGTCGAGCAGGCTGAAAAGACGGTCGAAGCCGACGGTGGAACGATAAAACGGGGTGAGGTCATAGGTACGCATGGTCAAAGTCCTCCATTGAGCGACTGTTTCAAGCAACCCGCCCGCCGACCGGGCCGGGCTGTCGTGCAGCCGGATCCGGCCTGCACAACGCTGATATAGACGAGGAAAGGCCTCGTTCAAGGTTTCGCCATAGGCTGTTTTTTCGCGGTTCCGGCCCTTGATTCCCCGACCGTTTTACCTATTCGATGGCCCTCCATGACGCTCGTCTCGATTCCCGCCAATCCCGTCCCCGAAAACGTTGTCGCCGGCACCATCAAGACCCCTGATGGCGCCGAACTGCGCTTTGCGCGCTGGGCGCCGCCCTCGGGGCGCAAGGGCACGGTCTGCGTGTTCACCGGCCGCAGCGAGATGATCGAGAAGTATTTCGAGACGGTGCAGGACCTGCGCGACCGCGGCTTCGCGGTGGCGATGTTCGACTGGCGCGGCCAGGGCCATTCCTCGCGACGGCTACGCGATCCGCGCAAGGGCTATGTGCGCTCGTTCACCGACTATGAGGTCGACGTCGAGACGTTCGTGCAGCAGGTGGTGCTGCCGGATTGCCCGCCGCCTTATTTCGCGCTGGCGCATTCGATGGGCGGCACGGTGCTGCTGCGGCTCTCGCATGCCGGCAAGCGCTGGTTCGACCGTATCGTGCTGTCGGCGCCGATGATCGACCTGCCGGGCAGGCGCACCGCCCTGCCGGCGCGGCTGTTGCTGCGCACCCTGCGCTTGGCCGGCCAGGGCGGCCGCTACGTGCCCGGCGGCAACGACGCGATGGCCGGGCTCGAGCCCTTCGTCAGCAATCCCGTCACCTCGGATCCGGTGCGCTATGCGCGCAACGCCGCGATTCTGGAGGAGGACCCGACACTCGGCATCGCCTCGCCGACGGTGGCCTGGGCCGATGCCGCCTTCAGCGCCATGCACACCTTCCGCGGCATGAATTATCCCTCGCAGATACGCCAGCCGATCCTGATGCTGGCGGCCTCCGGCGACAGCGTGGTGTCGACGTCGGCGATCGAGGAGTTCGCCTATCATTTGCGCGCGGGCTCGCATCTCGTCATTGCAGGCGCCAAGCACGAGATCCTGCAGGAGCAGGACCGCTACCGCAGCCAGTTCTGGGCCGCATTCGACGCCTTCGTGCCGGGCACGCCGTTGTTCGGGTGATGCGATACAGGCTTCGCGCGCCTGTCGGAATGAGGTACTGTGCCTGAATGAACCGGACAGAGGCCGTTGAAAGACTAAAAGCGTTCGCCGGCGCCTTGAAGGAACGGGGTGCCACGTCGCTCTATTTGTATGGTTCTACCGCCGGCGATCAGGCCGGAACGCGAAGCGATCTCGATCTCTTTCTTGACTATGACCCCCAGAGTAGATTCAACGCCTTTGACCTGGTAGCGGCAAGGCGGCTGCTCCAGGACGGGATGGGCCTCGATGTTGATCTCACCACTCGGGCGGGTTTGCATCCGTTGATACGTGAACGGATTGAGACCGAGGCGGTCAGGATTTTCTGATGCCATCGCGTAGCCCGTTGCTTCGCATTCACGATATGCTGGAAAGTATCGAAGGAAATCGAGACGGCGCTCAGCGACAAGTCCTTTCTCGATTTTCAGCAATCTTGGTTGTTGCGTTCGGCAATCGAACGGGGAGTCGAAATCATTTCGGAGGCGAGCCGGCACCTCGGTCATGAGTTGAAATCTACCCACAAGAATGTTCGATGGCAGGACATTGCCGGCATCGGTAACATTCTGCGTCACGACTACCAGCGTGTGGACAGCGAGATCATCTGGCGAGCGGTCAAAGACGACCTGCCGGAGCTCAAGCAAGCTGTCCTTGCGATTCGCCGTGAGCTCGGCGGAGACGAGTAGCAAGGCGCCGGTGAGCGTCAGCAACACCCGGGTGCGAATGATGCGATGTCCCACGTGTCGCTACGCTCACGCGAGCTACGAGTCTGTCTGGCGTCATTGCACTTATGAGGTCGGACATCGTGCGGCGTTCTCGATTGGCAATGGGCTGATTTGCAATTGCAATCGACGACACGCCGGCGACTGCATCGCTTGGTTGTAGTTCCCGTCCGGTTGCGATAGAGACGCACCGCCTCCCAGCAGAACGAGGCGATGCACGGAGGAATTCCGGCTCCAGCCGGGAAAGGGAGAGCATGGCGCGCAATATTCTGATCCTGGGAGCCTCCTATGGCTCCCTGCTTGCAACGAAGCTTTTGATGGCGGGACACAATGTCACGCTGGTGTGCCGGAAGAACACGGCCGAGCTGATCAATCGCGACGGCACCGAGGTGCGCATCAAGCTGCGCGACGAGCCGGAGCATCGCGCGATTGTCTCCCGCGACTTGCCCGGCAAGCTCGATGCGACGCCGCCGCAGGAGGTCGACCTCAAGCGTTACGACCTGGTCGGCCTCGCCATGCAGGAGCCGCAATACACCAACCACACCATCCGCGCGCTGATGGCCAGGATCGCGCTCGCGAAACTCCCCTGCCTGTCCATCATGAACATGCCACCGCTGCCTTACCTGAAGCGCATTCCCGCGCTGGCGGACATGGACCTGGAGGAAGCCTACACCAATGCGCAGGTATGGGAGCGGTTCGAGCCGGGACTGGTGACGCTATGCTCGCCGGACCCGCAGGCCTTCCGTCCGCCGGAGGAGGCGCCGAATGTGCTGCACGTCGGGTTGCCGACCAATTTCAAGGCGGCGGCCTTCGCCGATGCGCGGCACAATGCGCTGCTGCGCGAGCTCGAGTCCGATATCGACGCGGTGACCCTGGACGGCAAGGACGTGCCGGTAAAGCTCAAGGTGTTCGATTCGTTGTTTGTCCCGCTGGCCAAATGGTCGATGCTGCTGACCGGCAATTACCGCTGCATCACGCCGGGTGAGCCGCAGTCGATCCGCGATGCCGTTCATGGCGATCTCGCTCTGTCGCAGTCGATCTACGACCACGTCGATAGTGTGGCGCGGCGCCTGGGCGCCGATCCCGCCGATCAGGTGCCGTTCGAAAAATATGCCAAGGCGGCGGAAAGCCTGCTGAAGCCGTCGTCGGCGGCGCGCGCGGTCGCCGCCGGCGCGCCCTTCATCGAGCGGGTCGACCTGCTGGTCAAGCTGATCTCGCATCAGCTCGGCGTCACCAACGCCGAGGTCGATCGTACGGTCGACACCGTCGATCTGAAGCTGAGCGAGAAGATCGTGGTGGGCGGCTCCGGCGCATCCTGACGTCGAGGCGCGGCCCGCATGGCGCCGACGCCATGCGGGTGCGGTCGCTTGTCGGCATCTCCAGCGGGAGTATACTCCCGCGATGGCTGTCAGCTCACCCGATCTGAAAGCGTTCCTGCTCGCCACGCCGTTTTTCGGCGGCCTTGTGGATGCAAGCCTCGATCTCCTGGTCTCGATGCTGATCGAGCGCCGCTTCGATGCCGGCGCCACCATCGTGGCAGAGGGCGAGCCAGGACACTCGATGTTCGTCGTGCACACGGGCCAGCTCGTGATCCGCAGGCGCGGGGAGGCCGGGGCGACCATCCACATGTCGGATCTGGCGCCCGGTGATTTCTTCGGCGAGATGACGCTGATCGAAATCCAGAACCGGTCGGCCACGGTCGTCGCGAACAGCCCGACGGTGCTGTACGAGCTCACGGCGAGGGCGCTCTACACCTGCTACAAGAGCGACATCCACGCTTATGTCATGGTGATGCAGAACATCAACCGCGAACTCTGCCGGCGTCTGCGCCGTTCAGACCAGCGCATTGCCGAGCTATCGATGCAGCGCCACCCAGACGATCGGCAATAAGGCTAGCATAGCCCGGGTGAGCGACTTGTCCGCCATAGCCCGGAGGGCAACGGCGGAAGCGATCCCGGGACTCCCGCACATCGCTGCGCTCATGCGGGCCACGCCTGCGGTCATTGCCGTGCGTCCTTGCCAACCTTCACCGGCGCGGTCTCGGGCATCAGCGCCATCGCGAGCAGTCCGACCGTCGCCGCGAGCAGCAGATACCAGGCCGGCGCGAGCGGATTGCCGGTGATGTGCAGCAGCCAGGTGACCACGAGCTGCGCGGTGCCGCCGAAGCTCGCGATCGCGACCGCGTAGACGGTGGCAAACACGCCGCCGCGGATCTGCTGCGGCAGCGCCTCGGTGAAGGTCGCGTAGAACGCGGTGAACGGCAGCGACGAGATCAATGACAACAAGCCGAAGCCGAACAGCAGCGACCAGCCGCCGGGCGCGCCGACGATCCACAGGAAGGCCGGGTAGGTCAGCAGCAGCACGATCAGTTGCGGCACGATCATGATCGGCTTGCGGCCGTAGCGGTCGGCCAGCCAGCCGCCGAGCAAGGCGCCGATGATCTGCAGCCCGTTGCTGACCAGCGAAGTGGCGAACGCGACCGATTGCGCGATGTGCAGCGTGTTCTGCGCGTAGGTCGTCATATATTGCGTGACATAGGTCGAGATGGTGCCGCTCGCCAGGATCATCAGCGCCAGCAGGATGACGCGTCTATGGCGGCGCGCCAGCCCGAAATGGCCTGACTCGTCTGCGTGCCTGGCGCCGCGCTCAGCGGGCGTGATCGTTTCCGGCAGCGTCCGGCGCATCCAGAGCCCGAACGGCAAGGCCAGCGCGCCGATCAGGAATGCGATCCGCCAGCCATAGGAATCGAGCTCGGCAGGCGTCATGATCTCGCTCAGGATGAAGCCGACCAGCGCGCCCGCGGTGGCCGCGATCTCCTGGCTGGTCGGCTGCAGCGAGACCACCAGCGCGCGCCGTTCGGGTGGCGCGATCTCCAGCAGATAGGCGGTGGTCGGGCCGACCTCGCCGCCGAGCGCAAAGCCCTGCAGCATCCGCGCGACGATCACGATGATCGGGGCCGCAAGGCCGATCGTCTCGTAGGAGGGCGTGATCGCGATCACGATGATCGCGCTCCCCATCAGCGCGAAGCTCAACAGCATCGCAGGCCGCCGGCCGATGCGATCCGAGTAGATGCCGAGCACGACACCGCCGATCGGGCGGGTGATGAAGCCGGCGCCGAAAGTCGCGAGCGACAGCATCAGGCTGCCATACTCGCTTTGCGCCGGAAAAAACGTGTGACCGATCTGGATCGCGAAGAAGGCGTAGGTGACGAAGTCATAGAACTCCAGCATGTTGCCGATGGTGGCGGCAAACGCCGCGCGCCTGACGCTGACGGAGCTGGTGTCGAGAAGGCCGGCCGACAAATCTGATTTTCCCTGAACCGTGTGAACGACGCGCATGATGAGGACTCCTGCAGGCGCTGACAACGCATGAAAGACAGTCACGTGCCATGCGCGGCGGGGAAATCGCCCGACGTTGATGCGCTTCGAAAAAAAGCCTGTTCAGATCTTCTGATAAAAAGAATTCGCCCGCGCCGTCGGGCAAATCAAGTGCACATTTCCGCCCGTCCCGTTTCCTCTCAGGAGGGACGTATCGCGATCGTCACGAACGTGGAAGCGGGATGCGATGGCCGAGATCAGCGCGCAGCATGGTGATTCATGCCGACGGACGCGCTGATGCGGACGGTGAAATCGTGTGGTCCTGGCGCCCCGGTGCTGGCGCGAAGCGCGCGGGTATTGACGTATCTGCGCGTGACAGGGGCAAGAAAGCCGGTCCCTGGGGAGATCACGTATAAGCCGTAAAGTCATCGCGCAGGGAAGGCCGGGATGTCTCGGCCGAGCCTGTGGTAACCGCCGCGTGCATTCTTTTTCGCACGCGGGCCATGGGAGTCGGCGAGCTCCCGGCCTTCCCTGCGCCCTCCGTATTTTCGAGGGCGATTAGTTCGTAAAGCTCGGGCAGAACATGTCGCGAGGATGCGAAAGCATGTCCGGTGAGGAAGCGCGCTCAGTGAGAATGGTAATGGCCGTGCGACACTCTCTGGTGTCATCGCCCGCGAAGGCGGGCGAGCCAGTACGCCGCGGCCTATCCTATCGCGCGCGGGCGCCTCTGGAATACTGGATCGCCCGGTCAAGCCGGGCGATGACAGTTTTGATCGTCATTGCGAGCGAAGCGAAGGTATCCCGGAGCCAGATAAGAATTCTGGATTGCTTCGTCGCCTCGCTCCTCGCAATGACGAATCGCTCAGCGCGCCCGCCGGCGTCACAACGTCTTCAGATACTCGATCAGGTCCCAGCGCTCGTCGTCGGTGAAGGCGCCGCCGACGACGCCTTGCGGATAGTCCTTGTTAGGCCGTCGCGCGCCTTCGAAGGAATGACCCATCGTGCTGTTGCCCCGGATCGGCTTGCGGTCGCTGCCCATGGTCGAGAACCGGGTTTCGCCGGTCGCACAAGTGCTCTCGCCGCCGGGCGGCACGTGGAAGCCGACCTCCTTGGGATCGAAGTCGTGACGGCCCTGGCAGAACGAGGTCGGCCGCTGCCCGGCCGGCGCCAGCATCCAGTACAGCGACGGCACCGAGCCGTTATGCAGATAGGGCGCGGTGGCCCAGACGCCGTTCAGCGGCCGGGCGCGATAGATCGGCACTTGCCATGCGGGATTGGGGCAGTTCGTGCGAGCGCCGCGCAACAGCTTGCGCTGCTCTTCCGGCATGTTGCGCTCATCCATCCATTTCTCGCTGGCGCGCTGCACCACGTCCATCAGCGCCACCGCGTAGGGCATTTTGGTGGTCGAGATTTGCGGCAGGTTGCAGTCGCTCATGTCCTTGTTCGGATCGAGGTTGATGAAGCTTGGCAGCTCAACCTGGCGGTTCTTGAGCACCTCGGCCTGCGCCGGGTCGGTGCCCATGTCCGCAACCGGCTTCTCGACCAGGTCGACCACCGGACCCCCGGCCGGATTCTTGGCGCTCCAACCCTTCGGCACGCCCTTGTCCCACGTGTCGCCGGCGCTGACCTTCCAGAAGCTCTCGTCGGGATAGGCCTTGTCGAACACGGGATCATTGACGGGACCCTGATGGCATTCGACGCAGATCGCGGCGTAGAGTTTGCGTCCGCGCTCGACCCGCGCCGGATCGATGCGCCACGCCGCGTCGTCGGGAAACAGCTTGTCCGGCCATTTCGGCGCGGCGAGGCCGCCGAATGTCGGCGTCTTGGTCGCGAACGGGTCGGGACCACGCAGCATCCGCTCGATCACGTCGAGGTTTTCGATCGCAATGTTGGAGCGGAACAGCGCGGTCGAGGGCGGCTCGGGCGACAGGTTGATCTGCGCGAATACGCCAAGCGCCTCGCCGGCATTGCGGATCAAAGGCTGCGAGATCGAGGCGTCATATTGCGCCCAGGAGAACCACGGCACCGTCCAGATCGGCGGGAAGCTCACCGGTGCATCGATGGCACGCTGGTTCTTCGAGAAACCCGACAGGCCGCTGGTCACCATGTCCAAATAGAACACCTGGTTGCCGATGCGGTTCAATGCGTCGAGCCGGCCGAAGCCTTCGTCGGTCTCAGTCTTGCCCTGGCTTGCGATCTCGTCGGCGTAAGCCTTGCCCTGCTTCTGCAGCGCGAATTCGAGTGCGGCCTCCAAGCCCTTCTTGAGCTTGTCACGCTGCTCCTGGCTCGCTTTCGCACCAAGCACGCGCTCGGCGAAGCGGTCGAAGCGCCCGGGGAAGTAGCGGGTGAGGAGCATTGCGAAGCCCGTTGCCTTCTCAAGCTTGCGCAGGTCGACCATCGCCGGTCCGCCGTCGAAGCGGACGCTGGTGCCCTTGTAGTTGACGCTGCCGCTGTGGCATGCGGCGCAGGTCAGCCCGATCTGGTCCGGCTCGGCGACCTCGGTCACCGGGTCCTTGGCGCCGCTCAGCCGCGCGAAGCCGACCGGCAGCCCGCCGCGGTTATCAGCCAGGGTCGGCTTCAAGTCGGGAAGTGCAGCGGGAGGCAGCTTCTGCAGGTCCGGCGTCGCGCTGTCGGTGGATTTCGGGCTCGACATGAAGCCGAAGCGTTCGAGATAGGCGCTGTCGGACACCAGGCCTGGCGAGCTGAACAGCGAGAAATACGGCTGCTCCAGCTTCATGAACCAGTCGTACGGAACGGGGAAGGTCGCCGTGCCCTGGCTGACATGATGGAACCAGTGCCGATCCTGGTCCGACCAGCTCTGGTCGAGCCAGGTGGTGGTCTTTGCCGGCTGGTACGGCGGCAATCCCGGCGGCACCAGCGCCGCCATTTGCTTCGGCAGCGTACCGGGGAGCTTGTTCAACGCCGCGGGAAGCTCATCGTTGATTTTGTCGGGAAACGCGACATAGGCCAGTGCTGCCACCAGCGACAGCGCGATCAGGCAGATCACCACCGTGCCGACAACGCCGATCACTGCCTTGCCGATCCGCCAGATCGTGCCGCCCGGCACCGGCTTGGCCATCAACCGCGCTGTGATCCGCTCCGGAAACCGGCGCTCGACGAACAAGGTGCGGACCTCGGCCGTGCTGAGATAGCGGCTGCTGTCGTCGCCCTTGCCCATCACGTCGAGCAGCACCGGCCATTCGCCCTTCATCAGGAAGGGGAAGTACCAGCGCGCCTGTGCGCCGTCGCGCTTCAAATTGGCGGCCATGAAGGCTTTGACCTGGCCGGCATCGAGGCCGCGTTCGGTACCGCCGGCGGGAAGCGGCCGGTCGCTGCCGAAGGCTTCGAGCCGCGCGATCTCGTCCTCTTGCACCTGCGCGTCCACATTGAGGATGCGCGAGCCACAGCCATGCTTGTCCAGCGGACCGTTGCGCAGGTGGTCGAGTTCTGCGCCCGACACCAGGCTGCGCAACTGCCGCAGCGGG
>NZ_JBARGP010000760.1:0-11122 GCF_049798375.1 Bradyrhizobium sp. | reverse complement strand
CCAGTCGATCTTGGCGTCGAGCTCGGCCGCAGGCACCACGTGGTTGAGCAAACCGGCTGCTTGCGCGGTCGCCGCATCGAACGGCTCACCGGTCAGCGCCCATTCGTTGATGAGACGGCGCGGTGCGATCTCCTGCAGCAGGCTCAGCACCTGCATCGGGAACACGCCGACCTTCACCTCCGGCAGGCCGAAGATCACATTGTCAGCGGCCACCGCCATGTCGGTCATGCACAAGAGGCCCATGCCCCCGGCCATGCAGACGCCATTGATACGCGCGATCGCCGGCTTGGTCGCATTTTGCGACAAGCGCAGCAGATCGGCATAGTCGGCATTCGGCCGCGAGAAATCCATCGCAAAAGCGGCGCCGGAATTCTGCAGATCGGCGCCTGCGCAGAATGCCTTCTCCCCCGCGCCGGTCAGCACGATGACGCGCACCTCGGCATCCTCATGCGCCCGGGTGTAGCCCCGCGCGATGCCGGCGATGACATCGCCATTGAGCGCGTTGCGCTTGTCCGGGCGGTTGATGGTGATCCAGAGGGATTGTCCGCGCTTGTCGAGGATCACGCTGTTATCGGTCATGGCCTTGCCTGTCTGCTATCGAAAGAAGCGGGATTGTCGCCGGATAGCGAGGCGGAGCAAGCAAAACTTGCGTCAGCCCGCCGCGCGATGCGCGTCACGCGCTGTCCGCCACATCGCGCGGGTGGTCTCGAAATGACCGTCACGCAGGAACGCGACGGTCTGCCTGACCGCTGCGGGATGCAAGAGGAGGCCCATGTGCGAAGCCTTGACCGTGGTGTGGTCGGCCATGTCGTCGAGCTTGCAGCTTGCGACCGAGACGCGGCCGTCATTCGGCCACGGCAACACCAGCAGCGCCGAGATCGGATCGAGGAAGCGGTTGCCGGAGATGATGCCGACCTCGTAGTCGAGCGGCGGCAGCGCCGCCAGGGTCGCATCCCCTGATGTCACGAGCTGCAGGCCGGCCGGGCCGAAATAAGAACGATAGAGCGAGATGTCCTTGAGGCGATCGGCGATTTCGCTGCCGCCATTCGGCGGACCCAACATGACGACGCGGCCGAGCCGCTGAGGTCGATGCTGCGCGATGTAGACCCGCGCCAACAGACCGCCCATCGAATGGGTGACGAAATGCAGCGGGCCGTCGTGCTCGACAGCAAATGCTGCAATGGCCGGATGAATATCGCGGGCGAGCTCTTCGAGCGGCTTCTTGCGGCTCTGATAGTCGAGATTGAGTGTCGCGAAGCCCGCGCGCTGCAGCGCCCTTGCCATCCGGCGCAGCATCAATGAGCGGCCGGCGATGCCATGCAGCAGAACGACCCCTGCCGTGCAGGGGTTGCTCTCTGCCGAAGGTCGTCGCAGCGAACGCCTCACGCCACGTCAAGCTCCGGCGCGGCACCGGCCGATTCCTCGGCGAGCGTCTTGGCGGTGACATAGTCGGTCTTGCCGCTGCCGAGCAGCGGCACCTTGTCGACCACGATGATGGCTGCGGGCACGGCGAGCTCCGGCGCGCCTTGTACCTTGGCCTGACGTTGCATCGCGCTGCGCTCGGCATCCTTTTGCGTGGTCAGGAGCACGATGCGCTCGCCCTTGCGCGGGTCGGGGATCGACACCGCAACCGAGGCCGCCTGCGGCCACAGCCCGGCGGCGATGGCCTCGACCACCGAGAGCGAGACCATCTCGCCGGCGATTTTGGCGAAGCGCTTGGCGCGGCCCTTGATGGCGATGAAGCCTTGGGCATCGATGGCGACGATGTCGCCGGTGTCGTGCCAGCCGTCAGCCAACGGCTCCAGCACGCCGGGATTCTCCGCACGCAGATAACCGAGCATGACATTGGGCCCGCGCACCGAGAGCCGGCCGCCCTCCTCGATGCCCGGCACCGGGTCGAGGCGGGCTTCCATCAGCGGCGACATCCGGCCGACGGTGCCGACACGATTGGCCATCGGCGTGTTCATCGCCAGCACCGGTGCGGTCTCGGTGACGCCGTAGCCTTCGAGCAAACGGATACCGTAACGCTCCATGTAGACCGCGCGCGTACGGTCTTTGACCGGCTCGGCTCCTGCGATGACGAGCCGCAGGGTGCGGAAGTCGTAGGCATGGGCCGAGCGCGCATAGCCGGTGAGGAAGGTGTCGGTGCCGAACAGGATAGTAGCACCGGTCTGGTAGATCAGCTCTGGCACGATCCGGTAATGCAGCGGCGACGGATACATGTAGATCGGAATACCCGCCAACATGGGCATCATCAAGCCGCCGGTGAGGCCAAATGAGTGGAACACCGGCAGCACGTTGAACACCTTGTCATTGGCATTGGCGTCGACACGTGCGAGCGCCTGCGCGGCATTGGCCAGAATGTTGCGATGGGAGAGCACGACGCCCTTGGGCGTGCCTTCGGAGCCAGAGGTAAACAGGATCACGGCCGGGTCGTTGGCGGTGCGCGGCACGCGCGGCGCGATGCCGTCGAGCAGGCCCTTGATCTTGTCCACGGACGTAACAGTCGCCCTGACGTCTTCGAGATAGACCACCCGCGCCTGGCCTTCGATCGCGGCCATCAGCCTGTCGAGCTTGCCCTTCTCGATGAAGGCTTGCGAGGTCAGCACGGTCGTCACCTGCGCCGCCTTCATTGCCGCCAGCACGTTGACGGGGCCCGCCGAGAAATTCAGCATCGCCGGCACGCGACCGATCGACTGCAGCGCCATGAACACCACGGCGACGCCGGCTGAGTTCGGCAGCAGCACGCCGATGTTCTCACCGGCGGCAGTGCCCTCCTCCAGCTTGCGGCTGAGCACCTGCGCGCCGAGCAGCAGCTTGCGATAGGTGAGCTTCGTGCCGAGCGGGTCCTCGATCAGCACCTTGCCGGTGTCGCGGTCGCGATAAGCGTGCGCCAGCGCTTCGAACAAGGTCTGGTCGAGCATCGCGTTCTTGACCAGGGCCTCGATCATGACGTCCTGCAACGCCGCGCCTGCGGCGTTGCGGCGGGTCTTGCCCTTCAGCGATGCGTCAACGTCGAGCTTCACCGGCGGTAGGATCGTGACCGTCACCTTGGGGAACCAGGAGCGCTTGATCTCGCCGTTCTTGAGGTAGCTGAGATGCGAGCGCTGCGCGCCCTCGATGCGCACGGGCACGACGACGGCGTCTGCCTTGTCGGCGATCATCGCGGTGCCATCATAGACCTTCATCAACGAGCCGGAGACGGTGATGCGCCCCTCGGGGAAGATCACCACCGGCTCGCTCGCGGCGACCAGCTTGATCAGGTCGCGCGCGCCGAGCGGCTTGGTCGGATCGATGGTGATGTGGCGGACCATCTTCAGGAAGATCTTGGCCCACCATGCTTTCGAGATGCCGGTGTCAACCGCGAAGGTCGCGTCGATCGGCAGCACGGCATGCAGCAGCGGGCCATCGATCAGGCTGACATGGTTGGGCGCGATCAGCATGCGGGTGCCGGCCGGCGGCAGGTTCTCCAGCCCGCGCACCTCGGTGCGGAACAGCGCCCGGAATAGCATCGAACCGAAATCGCGCACGCCTTCCCGGCCCCATTTATTGAGCACGAACCAGACCGAACCGAAGCTCGCGAGCGCCAGGCCGAAGAAGATCCAGGCTACCGACAAGCCGGCCGCCTGCAGACCGGCGACCACCAGCGATCCGACCACCATGAAGGCAGCCTGCAGGATGTTGCCGGCGGCAATGACACGGGCGCGCTCGGATGGCTCCGACCACGCCTGGACCGCTGCGAAGGACGGCACCACGAACAGGCCGCCGCCGAAGGCGAACAAGGCGAAGTCGATCAACAGATGCAGGCCCACCCAGGAGCTGACAAAGGCGCCCGGCGTGATGCCGGTTCCGGTCGCGGTGGTGCCGATCGCCCAGGCAAGATCGAGCCCGACCACGCCCATCACGATGGCGCCGATCGGCACCAGCGCGAGATTGGGTCTGACATGGCTGAGCTGGGCGGCAAACAGCGAGCCGATCGCAATGCCGATGGCAAAGACCGCAAGACACAGCGTGACGACGCCTTCGGTGCCGCCGACCACGCCCTTGACCAGCGCAGGCAGCAGCGACAGCACCACCGCGCCGGCAAGCCAGAACCAGGAGACGATGATCATGCCGTCCCACAGCCGCGGCTCGGCGTAGAGCGCTTTCAACAAATGCGTGGTCGAGGTCCAAGGATTGCGCGTGATGGGAAGCTCAGGCGCGGACGGTGCGGTGTGCGGGATGCGCGACGCCGAGCCCCAGGACAGCAGCGCAAGTCCGACCACCGCCATAGATACAAAGCCCATATGCGTGGTTTCAGAGACCAGCTGACCACCGGCGATGGTGCCGATCAGGATCGCCATGAAGGTCGCGCCCTCGACCAGCGCGTTGCCGGTAGCGAGTTCGCCGACCGTGAGTTGGTCGGGCAGCATCGCGTATTTCACCGGCCCGAACAGCGCCGCGACGATGCCGAAAATTGCCAGCGCGACGAACAACAGTGGAACGGAATGCATGAAGAAGCCCAGCGCCGCGAAGATTGCGGCGAAGATCTCGGCGAATTTCAAGCGGCGGGCGACGACACCTTTGACGTATTTGTCGGCCATTTCGCCGCCGAGCCCGGACAGGATGAAGAACGGGAAGATGAACACGGCGCCCGCGACGGTGACCAGCGCGTCTCCGTGGATCGCCACCGATCCGTAGAGCAGCATGATGACCAGCGCGTTCTTGAGCACATTGTCATTCAGCGCCGAGCAGAACTGCGCCCAGAACAGCGGCGCGAAGCGGCGGGACGACAGCAACTGATTGATCATGGGTCTTTCCTGCTGTGCTGCGGCTGGTCCGTGAATGCCGCGCGTGCCGAAGTGAGGACCGACTATCGAGAATGCAAATGACGATACGGAGGCGCAGACGCAACGAGACCGCTGCCTGACGGCGGCGAGGATGTCGCCGTCATGATGGACAAAAAGCTTATCCAATTACCCGACGACCGATCGATGCGTGCGGCATCTTGGGACATGGTGATCACTTCATTGCACCCGACACAAGAATTGACGCGACGTCAGGTCAGCTCACTCAGGTAATGAAGACTACCGAACAGACCGCGACGGCGGACGCGATGCCCGTCCCGGCCAGCCGCGCGATACAGGCGCGAGCCAGCCGGCCAGGCTGCACGCCGGGCGGCCACGAGGCCCGCGACGTCACAGGCGGCAGCGACCCGCTCGACCGGCGCCATTACCAAGTGAGACACGATTCGGACGAAACCGTTCACGAGCGTGACCGCATCGCCGGAAAAAGATTCGCCATCCGCGGAGCTTGAGCCGTCATAACCGCACCTTTCATTTTGAGCAACGCTCAAAATACTTAGCGCAAGAATGAGCGTTGCTCAAGAAAAAAATACGAAACTGAGGCGAATCATGGACGGACAGCGCGGCGCTATAGGAACCACGCCCAGATTGGCATGCAAGCCACTGGAACTATTCGGATTCTTTTCGTTTTGAAAAATACGCCTGTCGTGACATTCAGGCGGTCACAGCCTTCCGCAGCCACACCTTGTTGTCGTGGAACGCGGCCCCGCCGATCGGCGCAACGGTTTCCGCGCCGGTCAGCATATTGATGCCGCGGCCGCCGATATGGCTGCGGTTGGGGTGCACCGATTCGGCGATCAGAACGCCGCGCCGCACGCCCTCGAACAGGCGGGCGGTCAACGATGTCTCACCGCGGTCGTTGCCAAGCGTCACCGCATCGCCGTCGGCGATATCGAGCGCGGCGGCATCGAGCGGATGCACCATCACCGACGGCGCGCCCTCGCGTGCCTGCGAGGACGGCGTCTCGTTGAAAGTGGTGTTGAGGAACGAGCGCGACGGGCTGGTCGCGAGCCGGAACGGATGGCGCTGGTCGACGTCCTCGATCACAGCCCAATGATCGGGCAGCGAGGGCATGCTGGCGATGTCGCCCATCGGGCGGCCGAATGGCGGATTCGCCCAGTCGGCCTTGAAGTGAAACTTGCCGTCCTTGTGGGCGAAACCGTCGAGATAATGCGAGGTGCGGAAGTCCGGCTGCAGGTCACGCCAGATGTCGGCCTCGAGACCCGCGATGTCGCCGTGGCCGCTCCGCTTCAAGGTCGCGTCGATCAGCTCGCGCGGCGTCATCTCGAAGCCGGGATGGACCGCGTGCAGCCGGCGCGCCAGCCCCTGCAGCACCTCGTGGTTGGAGCGGCACTCGCCCGGCGGGTCGATCAGCTTCGGGCCGACCGAGATGTGCTGATGGCCGCCGCCGTAATAGACGTCATCATGCTCCATGAACATGGTCGCCGGCAGCACGATGTCGGCCATTTGCGCCGTCTCAGTCATGAACTGCTCATGCACCGCGACAAATAGATCCTCGCGCGCAAAGCCCTGGCGCACCAGCGCCTGCTCCGGCGCCACCGTCATCGGATTGGTGTTTTGGATCAGCATCGCCTTGACCGGACCCCCGCCGCACAAGGCTTCGGAATCGCCGGTCAGGATGCGGCCGATCTTGGATTGGTCGAGAATCCTGACGCTCTTGTCGATCTCATCGTGGCCCTCGATGATGGCTTCGTCGAATCCCCACAGCGCGGCGTTGTTGAAGAAGGCCCCGCCGCCTTCATATTGCCAGGCCCCCGTGACGGCCGAAATGCACGAAGCAGCATGCATCTGCGTGGCGCCGTTGCGGCTGCGGGTAAAGCCATAGCCGAGCCGGATGAAAGTGCGCTTGGTCTCGCCAACGGCGCGCGCGAAGGCCTCGATCTCCTTGAGCGGCACGCCGCAGATCGCGGAGGCCCATTCGGGCGTGCGGGTCTTTAGATGCGCCTCGAGTTCCGCCGGACAATCGGTGTAGCGGTCCATGTAGTCGCGATCGGCATAGCCGTCGCGAAACAGCACATGCATGACGCCGCAGGCGAAGGCGCCATCGGTGCCGGGACGCAGGATGATCCGGATGTCGGCCTGCTTCATGGTCTCGTTGTCGTAGATGTCGACAGCCGCGATCTTGGCGCCGCGCTCCTTCCGAGCGCGCGCGGCATGGGTCATGACATTGACCTGGGTGTTGACGGGATTGGTGCCCCAGATCACCACCAGGTCGGAGACGCCCATCTCGCGCGGATCGACGCCGGCGATCTTGCCGGTGCCGATCGCAAAGCCGATCCGCGCGATATTGGCGCAGATGGTCGAGTAGAAGCGGGAATATTTCTTCACATGGGTCAGGCGATTGATACCGTCGCGCATCACCAGGCCCATGGTGCCGGCGTAGTAATAAGGCCACACCGACTCAGGCCCGAACTCGCGCTCGACGGCGTCGAAGCGCCGCGCGATCTCGTCCAGCGCCTCGTCCCAAGTGATCCGCTCGAACTGGCCGGAGCCCTTCGGCCCGGTGCGGCGCATCGGATGCGTCAGCCGCTCCGGGTGATGGATGCGCTCGGCGTAACGGGCGACCTTGGCGCAGACCACGCCGGCGGTATAGGTCTGCTTTTTCGACCCGCGCACGCGGCCGATGGTCGTGCGATCGAGCACCTCGACGTCGAGCGCACAGGCCGACGGGCAATCATGCGGACAAGTGGAGTGGCGGATCTGAAGCCGGGTCTGCTGGTTCATGATGAAATTGGTAACACCAAAAGCGGTCGCAGCCGAGTGCATTCAACGCGCATTGCACGGGCAAAATCGGGCAGCGTAACGGGCGGAACTCAGCCGCCAAGCTTGGTCAGGCCGGTCGGCGGACCGTCGACCGCAGTCCAGCCGCCGTCAACGAACAGGGTGCTGCCGCTGACATAGCTTGCGGCATCGGAGGCGAGATAGCACACCGCGGTCGCGACCTCATCGGCGCTGCTCCAGCGGTTGAACACGGTATGCGCGGCATAGAGATTGTAGATCTCCGGCCGCTGCTTTAACGGCGCGGTCAGCGCGGTTTCGACGATGCTGGGCGCGATCGCGTTCACCCGCACGCCGAAGGTCCCCACCTCCGAGGCAAAACCCTTCACCAGCAGGCCGATTGCCGCCTTGGTCGCACCATAAACGGCAAGCCCTGGCTCGATCGTCACCGCGCGCATCGAGGAGCACGCGATCAGGCTGCCGCCGCGTTGCTGCGTCATGATGCGGCCAAAGGCTTGGAAGAACCACACCGTGCCCTTGACGTTCAGATCGAGCACGCGGTCGATATCCTCTTCGGTGTAATCGAGCACGGTTTTGCGGATGTTGAGGCCGGGTGTCGTCACTGCGATATCGAGCCGTGGGAATAGCTTGGAAGCCTTGCCCGCGAGATCAGCGACATCGGCCCTGCTCGCCGCATCGCATGCAGTCGATTCCGCCGCTCCGCCGTCAGCGCGAATGGCGGTGGCTGTCGCTTCCGCACCCTCGACCGTACGATCCGCGCACAGCACGCGCGCGCCAAGCGCAGCCAGCGCCTGCGCCGAGGATCTGCCGATGCCCGAGGCTGCGCCGAGCACGACGGCGGTCTTTCCCGTGAGATCGAAAAGCTTGCGATAGTCAGTCACGAAGCGAACCTCCCTGCGTCGATGCAGCTGTTCTGGCATCCGCAGAACGGAGCCGCAAATTATGCGTAGGGACGGTATTTTCCGTTGCCAAGTGAGTTTCATATACTAATATATCAATCGAGGAAACGCAGATGACTGCCCGCGTCCCAAGGAAACTGGCCCAGACGCCAGCACCGGCGATCGCCCGCACGGGGCGCAATGGCCGGCCGCGTGGCGCGACTGCGTCGGCGCGCATCTATGCCGAACTGAGGGCCGAGCTGGTTTCGCTCGCACGCCGTCCTGGCGAGACGATCTCGGAAAATCAGATCGCGCTCGATTACGGCGTCAGCCGAACACCGGTGCGCGAAGCGATCCTGAAGCTGGCCGACGAAGGCTTGGTCGAGATCTTTCCACAGTCCGGCATCTTCGTCTCGCGCATCCCGATGGGCGCCCTGCCTGAAGCCATCATCATCCGCAAGGCGCTCGAGGAAACGACGACGCGGATGGCGGCCGAGCGTGCGACGGCGAGTCAGCTTCTCACTTTACATGCGACCCTGGAGCGGCAGCGCGAGGCTGCCGACGCGACAGACCGCGAGGCGTTTCATCAGGCGGACGAGGCATTTCATGCCGTCATCGCCGATGTCGCCGGCTATCCTGGAATCTGGACGCTGATCCTGCAGGTGAAGGTTCATGTCGACCGCTTCCGCCGGCTGACGCTGCCCCAGGTCGGTCGCATGACCGAAGTGATCGGCGAGCACGAACCGATCCTCGCCGCGATCGAGGCACACGATCCGGACCGCGCGCGGCTTGCGATGGCAAGCCATCTCGAACGACTGCTCGACGACATCTCCGCCATTCAGACCATCAACCCTGATTTCTTTCGACCAAGCTGACTGCAAAACAACTAAGTCACCATAGTCCGGGGAGGACACCATGAAACGACGCGACTTCATCAAGCTGAGCGTTGGACTAGCTTCCGCGACAACCCTGCCGTTCGCGCCCGCATCAGCGCAATCAAAAGCCGTTTTCAAGGCCTCCGACGTGCAGCCGGCGGGTTACCCGACCGTTGCGGCCACCGAGAGCCTCGGCAAGAAGCTCGCTGCCGCCACCAATGGCCGGCTCTCGCTCCAGATGTATCCCTCCGCGCAGCTCGGTGGCGAGAAGGAGACCATCGAGCAGACCCAGATCGGAGCCATCCAGATGCTGCGCGTCAGCGCTGGCGCGCTCGGCCCCATTGTCGACGAGATCAACGTCGTCAACATGCCATTCCTGTTCAAGAGCATCGCGCATTCCGAGAAGATGATGGACGGCCCGGTCGGACAGGATTTGCTCGACCGCATCACCGCCCACCCGAATGCCGGGCTGGTCGCGCTGTGCTGGATGAATTCCGGCGCCCGCAGCATCTACAACACCAAGCATCCGATCAGGACGGTCGCTGACATCAAGGGACTGAAGATCCGCGTGATCGGCAACCCGATCTTCATCGACATGATGAACGCGCTCGGCGGCAACGGCATCGCGATGGGCTATGACCAGGTGTTCAGCGCGCTGCAGACCGGCGTGATCGACGGCGCCGAGAACAACCCGCCGAGCTATGTGTTCAGCAATCACTACACGGCGGCGAAGTACTATTCGCTGACCGAGCATCTCGTCATCCCCGAGGTGCTGGCGTTCTCGAAGCGGGCATGGACATCGCTTTCGGCCGATGATCAGACCCTGATCAAGAAGTTCGCCCGCGAGGCGCAGATGGAGGAGCGCGAGCTCTGGAAGAAATATGAGAGCGAAGCCATGGAGAAGGCCAAGGCCGCCGGCTGTGAGATCATACCGATTCCGGACAAGGCACCGTTCCAGGCCGCAGTGAAGCCGGTCTGGGACAAATACGGCCCGAAATATCAGGAGATGATCAAGCGCATCCAGGAGATCGCGTAAGCGCCTGGTGCGGCGGCTCTGACATTCGCTTCGCGAATGCCAGAGCTTGACGCCAGCGCTGATCTTGCAACGGGAGATTCCGACCATGGCTGCGTTGTTCCGCCGCGTAATGGATACGCTCTATCTTGCCTGCGTTCTGGTCGGCTGCACCGCGCTGGTGGCGATCTCGGCGGTGATCCCCTATGCGGTGTTCACCCGCTACGTGCTGAACAGCGCCGCGTCGTGGCCCGAGCCGCTCGCGGTGCTACTCACCATCCTGCTCACCTTCATCGGTGCCGCGGCCGGCTATCGCCTCAACCTGCACATGAGCCTGTCCTATTTTGCCAACCAGCTGCCCGAGCCCTGGCGAAAGAGACTTGACGTGCTCGTTCAGCTCCTGATGGCGCTGATCGCGATCTTCATGGTGATCTGGGGCGAACGGCTGGTCGTGGTGACCTGGGATAACACGATTGCGGACTTTCCATTCCTGTCGGTCGGCGTGACCTACCTGCCGATCCCGGTCGGCGGGTTCTGCCTGCTTCTCTTCGTCATCGAGCGACTGTTCCTCGGCGTGCCGCCCGATCCCATTTCCCACAGCGACGCCGCGTCGTTCGATTGAAGCCGGCAGAGACAGATCCATGGATATTTTCATCCTGCTTGTGACGATGCTGGTGTGCTTTTTGATCGGTATGCCGATCGCCTATTCACTGGCGATGGCTGCGATCGTCGGCGCCTTCTGGATCGGGATTC
>NZ_JBARGP010000759.1:0-2101 GCF_049798375.1 Bradyrhizobium sp. | reverse complement strand
GAACGGCGACTTCTCGATCATCACCCGGTAGTGCGGCGTGACATGATCGGCAACCTTGGCTGTCGACGACAGGCCGGTCTCACCATAGATGGCCTCGAGCTGATCAATCGTGCTGACGATCGACATTCTGCGCTCCCTTCCCACTCAGCATTCGCGCCCTGGCCGGGCCGCGCTCACCTTTGATGATTTGCGTCAGAACCGCAGCATGCTCCCGGGCGTCACCGACATTGGCGATCGCGACATCGGGCACCAGCGCAGCCCCATCGACCGCGCGATACAATCGCTTGTCGAGATCGGCGTCGCTGCTTCGCCCGCGCGCAGCAAGCCGCGCGGCGAGAATCTCCGGGGGAGCCGTGATCGCGACCACGATGACATTGGCATAGCGCCACCTGAGGGCATCGATCACACCGCGCGACACGTTGACGACGACGGCGCGTCCGGCGCCAATATCGTCGTCGATCGCGCGCGGCAAGGCATAACGATGACCATGCGCCTCCCAGTGGAGCGCAAAACGGCCATCGTCCAATGCCTGGCGAAACGCCGCAGCACTCATCTCTTCATTGTCTTCGAAGGCCGACGCACTCCGCGTCACGACGCGGCGTGGAAACACGATGTCGGGATCGCCGGCGCATTCGGCCCGCGCCAGATTGATCAGCGTATCCTTGCCTGCGCCGCTCGGACCGACCACCAGCACGAGCCGGCCTGGGCCAAGCTTGATCAATTGATCGGTCTGAGTGGCTGTCACGCTCATGCCACCCGCCGTCCCTGGCGCCAGACGCTGCGCACCACGGGAATATCGCCTGCAACCTGAACGCGGATCAGATCGGCCCGCCTGCCCACAGCGACCTCGCCACGGTCGGGCAGACCCACGGCCTCGGCCGGTGTCTTGGTGACGGTGCGGATCGCCGCAGCCAGATCGATCGCGGGCACGCGCCTTGGCAATTGCATCGCCCCCATCAGCAGGCTCGACGGGATGTAGTCCGACGAGAGAATGTCGAGCATCCCTTCTTGCGCAAGATCGATCGCCGCGATGTTGCCGGAGTGCGAGCCGCCACGCACCACGTTCGGCGCACCCATCAGAACGCTGATGCCGGCGCGGTGCAACCCGCGCGCGGCTTCCATCGTGGTCGGAAACTCAGCCACGGCGATGCCGTCCCGGACCGCGTCGGCGACGTTCTCGTCCGTCGTATCGTCGTGGCTTGCGAGCGGAACATTATGCCGCTGTGCCAGGGCAACGATCTCCCGCAGGTTCGGCGCCGCATATTCTTGCTGGTAAGCAGCTCGTCGCGCAAACAGCACGTCGAGCTCGGCGTCAGTCTTGCCGCCGCCCTTGCCGCGATAGTAGTCGCGCAGCTTGCCTTCGTCGCGAAACTGGCGCTGTCCCGGCGTATGGTCCATCAGTGACATCAGTCGCACGTCGGGACGGCCCGCGATCGCCCTGGCTTCTTCGACGACCGTCGGCATTGGCACCTCGCAGCGCAGATGCAGGAAGTGATCGGCACGCAGCAGGCCGTCGTCGCGCGCATTCCCGATCGCGTCGGCCAGCATGCCGGCGGCGCCGTCGACGCCGCTGGCGCCCTCTTCGGTCCAGACACGCAGAGAGTCCAGCACTGTCGTGATGCCCGACGTTGCGAGCTGCGCATCGTAGGAGATCACGGCGGCGATCGGATCCCAGTATACCTTGGGCCGCGGCACGAAATGCGCTTCAAGCGCATCTGTGTGCAGTTCGACGAGGCCCGGCATGATGAGATCGCCGGCCGCGTCGTCGCTGTGCGCGGGCGCTGTGCCCTCGCCGATTTCGGCGATCTTGCCCTGCGCAACGGCCACCCAGCCTTGCTCGATGACCCGATCGGCCAGCACGACCCGAGCGTTGCCGATCACGATCTCGGAATTGCTTGACCTCATGTCTCATCTTTCCTTCATGCCGCGGCCGCAAACGTCGTCACGTCGACGATGCGATCTGCGATGGCGTGGCGGATCTCGTCATCATGCACGATCGCCAGCATCGCCACGCCCGCGCGCTTCTTGGCGTCGATCAGGTCGACCACGACGGCGCGGTTGGCCGCATCGAGCGATGCCGTCGGCTCGTCAAGCAACAGGA
>NZ_JBARGP010000758.1:0-5863 GCF_049798375.1 Bradyrhizobium sp. | reverse complement strand
TACTACAACAATGGCTGCTATCACGACAGATACGGGCAGTGGGTGTGCCCAAATCACTATTGACGGATCGACGCAGACGTCGGGCGGCGGCCGTCCGCTGCCGCCGCGCGCCGGCTCGGGCGCGCGGATGCCGATGATCGGGTCGCTCGGCGATGTGCCAAGTCGCTCGGCAAGAAGCGCGATCAGAGGCTAGCGACGGTCGTCACGCATGACGGGTGCCTGCTCCGAGCCGACAGCCGATATGAGGCCCTGTGTTGGATGCCGATCCTGTATGTGGGCCGAGGACGTGGACGCGTTTCCGCGCTGGGCGCCGCGCCTGAAAAACTGCCGCGCCTTCATCGATGCGGCCAACGCAGCCGGCGCCAAGGCCGAGATGCTGGTGCTGCCGGAGGTCGGCATCAAGGGCAACACGCATATGCTGATGCAGGACGATAACAGCCTGGAGATCGCCGACATCCTGATCGACTGGATCGGCAAGCACGTCGCGACGGTGGAGTGAGCCACGCGCGACGTCAGTGCGTGGCGGGCGTCGCCTCGGCGTCGATTGACGCGGTTGCGGCGGGGATGCGTTGGAGCTGGCGGTCCAGCTCGCGGAACACATATTCGGTCGCCTTGTAGGGTGTCGTCACCCTGCGATCGAGACCGTCGTTAAAGGAGACATGCACACCGTCACGACCTGCCATCTGACTGCACGAATAGGGAAATGGTTCAGTACGATTGCGATATTGATACGGTTCGTACGTTGTCAGCGAAATTTGAACCGGAAGCGTTACGCGCGCGAAACTGGCCGTACCAGTAACCCCAGCAAATGTTGCTTCTCCGCAAGCACTGAACTCAGGCACCCCACGTTGCGCTCGGACGATCAGCGCTTCCTGCAAGGCGCTCAGGCGGCTGATGGCCACCATCAGTGCTTCCTGCTGCGGCTTCACGATCGAGATAGCCGGCTACGTAGAATTTTCTCAAGACGCGAAGCAGGACGGCCGCAAGCGGTGTGGCGAGGGCCAGGCCCAGGATGCCGAACAGGACTCCAAACAGCAATTGCATGGAGATCGTGAGGGCGGGAGGCAGCGATACCGTCTCCTTCTGCATCCCTGGTGTAATGACGTAGCTCTCGATGGTCTGAACGGCAACATAGAGGCCCGCAATCCAGAGCGCCGTCGAAAGTCCGTCCGAGAGACCAAGCAGGACCGCAGGGGTGGCTGCGAGGATCGGGCCGATATTAGGAATGAAGGTCAGTAGCGCGGCCAGCACCGCGAGGATCAGCGCCAATGGCACGCCGAGCGCCCATAGTCCAAGGCCGGTCAGGACGCCGACCGCCGTCATCGACACGAGCTGCGCCATCAGCCAGCCTCGCAGCGCACTTGCCGCCTCGCCCAGCATGTCGGTTGCCGCCGGACGCAGGCTCGGCGCCAGCAGTGCGGTCAGCCCCCTCGCATAGATGCCGGGGCTGATTGCCCCGTAGAGACCCACGAAGGCGATGACGACCACGTTGCCGATCAGGCCAAACGTGGTCGAGAAAGCCGAGGTGGCCAGCCGACCTGATGGCATGAAATCGCCGGGATCGAACATGTCGAGAGCGCGGCGCATCCAGCCGTGCGCCTCGACATAGCTGCGGACGGCCTGGATGGCCTGCGGGAGGCTGTCCAGCAGCTTCTGGAGCTGGTCGGCGAATGCGGCTCCGGCGAACGCCAGGAATGCCGCCGCTGCGGCGACGAACGAGATGCCGAAAATGGCAAGCCCGATCCCCCTCGCGACGTGGGCGCGGGCTGCGATCACATCACCGCCGCCCCTGACGAACACCGCAAAGAGAATGCCTGCGAAAACGACGAGCAGCACGTCGGCGGCCAGCCACAGCACCACCAGGATAGCGGCGCAAACGACCAGCACCGAGACAGTTCTGCGGGACACTTCGACTCTCGTTCCTTGGTGGTATGGCGGGACAGCGGCCGGGCTAAATGGCGCGGCGACAGAACAAAGACGAGCGCGCCCGAACAAGTTCCACTGCTGCAGGCGTTCTGAGCAGGAACGCCGGCACGATGCGACTACATGGGCAGGAACTGAGCAGCCGAGGCCGGCGTTGACGAGCAGTCGGCGGGAGTTGAACCTGTGCTGACGCGAGCACGGGCCTCCATTGTTTCGATCGTCATCCGTTGAGCTACTCGGGAGCGCTGCGCGCCAACTGCTAACGGCCGCTCGGCCGCTCGGTATCCTTCGATTGGCGGTGGGCTGCGACCAGGCGCCGTCTCGAACTAAGACAACGCGGCTTTTGCATTGAGCGGCTGACCTGACGGTCGACGGCCCGAAAGGAGACAACGAGTGCCGGCCTGGTTATCTGCAGGTCTTTGGGGTTTGCTCGGCGCCTCCTCGCTCGTGATGGGCGCAGCCATCGCGTACCTGGTGCGCATGCCCCGCTGGTCCACGGCGTCGATCATGTCGTTCGGCTGCGGCATTCTGATTTCGGCCGTCGCCTACGATCTGCTGGAGGACGGTTTCGAGGAAGGCGGGTTGCTGCCGATCGTCGCGGGCGCGCTTGCGGGCTCCGTCGCCTATGCGGTCGCGGACTGGGTCGTGTCTGCGCGCGGTGGTCACCACCGCAAGCAATCCGGGCCCGGCCAGCAGAGCGCATCGCAGGGTTCGGGTCTCGCCATCGCGATCGGATCGTTGCTCGACGGCATCCCGGAGAGCATCGTTCTCGGGCTGACCGTCATCAGTGGCAAAGGTCTCAGCGTCGCGATGTTCGCGGCGATCTTTTTGTCGAACTTCCCCGAAGGGCTGTCCAGCGCCATCGGAATGCGACACGCCGGACGAAGCCCCGCTTACGTGTTCGGGCTTTGGGCCGTGATCGCGGTGCTGTCCGGCGCCAGCTCGCTTGCGGGCGCCGCATTACTGCAAGGGGCCGCGCCGCAACTGCTTGCGAGCGTCAATGCGGTCGCCGCCGGCGCGCTGCTGACGATGGTCGTGAATACCATGATCCCGGAAGCGGTGGACCAGGACCACAAGGTGACCGGCGTCCTTGTCGTCGTGGGCCTGCTCGTCGCTTTCGCCCTGTCTAATGGAAATTGAACAGCGTCAGCAGGGTTTGTGCACTGGGGTGCACGCCAGCACTGTCACCGCGTTACTCCGCCCCGTCTCAGACACCGCACCGCTTCTCCGCGAGCACCAACCTCAGCCACGCCACATTGCGCTCGGCGACGGCCAGCGCTTCGGCGGCGGTCGGATATTCCGCGCCGGCGTAGTACTGCACCGGCGTCCAGGCTCCCCGGTCCTCGACATCGCGCCGGAATTCCTCGAAGCCGAACGAACCGTCCGGGCGGGCGAAGACGTCGACGCAGCGGTCGTGCTCGGGATTGTCGATGCTGGTAAGCACGGTCCAGCTGCGATCGAGGCGCTGCGACATCGCTGATAGCCTCAGGCGCGGGCTTTGGCCTTGGCGCCGGCTGGCTTGGCCTGGGTGTTGGCGAACGCGGCAATCACGGACTCGGCGGAGACGACGAATTTCGACGCAAGCCCATCCGGCCCCATGGTCTGGCGGCTGACGCGCGCGCCCTCCAGCATCAGGATCAGCGTGTCGGCGAGGGTGTCGGCGGCTTTGATGCCGGCGTCGCGGCACAGTTGCGCCAGGCGGTCGCGCTGCCCGCGCTTGAAGCCGGCGATGACCTGCCTGGCCGGATGCTCCTGCTCGGTCAGCTCGATCGCGGCGTTCGTGATCGAGCAGCCGCGGCCGTCGGGGCCGCCGCAGCCGCCGCCCTGCCGCAACCAGGTGCGCAACTGCGCCATCGCATCACCGGGGTGAGCGGCGGCGAGACGGTCCCAGAGCCCGTTGGCCTCCTCGGCCACCTGCCGCAGGCAGGCGACGACCAGATCGTCCTTGGAGCGGAAGTGCCGATACAGCGTCATCTTGTTGGTGTCGGCCGCCTCGGCGATGGCGTCGACCCCGATGCCGCGCAGCCCGTGCTTGCGGAACAGGCCGCGCGCGGTGGCGACAATGCGGTCGCGCGGTTTGGCTGTGATTGCGGCGTCCATGGAGGTCTCCTGGGATGCACGAATTCGGGAGCGCGATATTTTGGCTTGACCCAGATGTTACTGACCTGTAACACCTCTAGTTACTGACTAGTAACACCCGGTACGCCTGCGGTCAAGGCGACGAGAGACGGAGACGAGTGATGGGCATCTGCTTCAGCGAACCGACCATCGACGAGCTGCTCGATGACAGCCTGACCCAGGGCCTGATGCGGGCCGACGGCGTCGATGCCGCCGCCCTCAAGCGCATGCTGCTCCGGCTGGCGTCGTCGATCGAAAGCCGGCCCGCGCTCCAGCACGACCTGATCGCAGCGAACCGCGGCATCGTGGCATGGGGCGACCCGACTGCGCTCGCGCATGACCCGTCCGATATGGCGACGCTTCCGACAGCCGCCACCCTTCCATCCAATCCCTGCGTGGCCTGCTAGCCCGCCCGCGCAACGCCTGAGAAAGAGCAGACCATGACGACGACTTTACGCTGGATCGGCGCATTGCCATCGGCCCTGCAGGCCGGGATCGACCGTGCGGTCTCGGCAGAGCTTCACGCCATCGCCTCCGATATAAGCCGGTCGCGGCTCGCAGGCCGTGCGACGCACGCAACCGAGGCAGCGGCGTGCGCCGCCGAGGCAAACTGCGCTGCGCCAGGACAGATCGCGGCCTGACAGGGCGCGTAATCGCGCCCGCGCTCCTCGACCTCGCCTTGGAACAGCCTGCGAACATCTTTGTCGCGCTCGGCTTCGCCGAACGGGTCCTGAAGCACAGCTTGTCGCGCCTATTGTCGAGCGCGGTAGTTGATTCCTCAATGCTCCAGGGCGATGCTGTACAATCGGGTACGGCAACTTACTACAAGCCATTGGCCGCCAGTTATCATTGAAGAGAATGAGCAAGTTTCCAACCTCGGTTCTGACAACCGTCAATGCGCCACACCGCAGGAAGCTGGACGCGCAGGAGCTTGCTTATTGCCTGATGCATCCGGCGGCTGCGCAGGCTGCCTCAGGACAGATGTCGGCGTTCTTCGGCGAAGTCGCGCCGGAACTGCAGAAGGAATTTGCCAGGGCGTTCGGCATCAGTGATGCCCAACTCGCGGTCGCAGCCAGGGCGTTCGCAGCCTATTCAGGCGAAACCTATCCGCTGGCGTCATGAGTGCGGGCGGCGCGGATTGGGCACGTCTCTTTCGCATTGCCTGCGCGCTGATCCGTCAGGTCAATTCCGAGCAGATCATCATCGATTCCTGGCCGCTCGGCGGCGGTACGGCCATGATGCTGCAGATCGACCATCGTGAAAGCCACGATATCGATATTTTCCGGACCCGCAGCTGCTCCCCTTTCTCGATCCAAAGCTGCACGATTTCGAGTTCGAAATTTCGCCTTCGGAGTACGCGGGCGACGGAGCTCGCTTCCTCAAACTGGCCTTCGACGGCATCGGGGAGATCGATTTCATCGTCGGGGCGGTCATGACGACGCCCTCAGTGACGCGGCAAACGGTCCAGGGCGAACAGGTTGATCTCGAAACCGTCGCCGAGATCATCACGAAGAAAGTCCACTATCGCGGCGCGAGCATCAAGCCACGCGACATTTTTGATATCGCCGCCGCAGCAAGGCATGACCGCGATGCCCTGGTCCGAGCACTGAAACTGTACAAGGACGACGTTGCACGCTCGCTTGCTACCATCGCGCGCCTGAAGCCGGAGTTCGTTAACGCGGCCATTTCAGATCTTGCAATCAAAGACGAGTTCAAGCCGCTCGCGGCTACCGCCCTCGATGAGGCAACGGCTCTCCTGCGGTTCATCTAGCAGGCGAGCGCTTTTCTTAAGTGATTGATTTCGCTGGTACAGTTGGGTGGG
>NZ_JBARGP010000757.1:0-6396 GCF_049798375.1 Bradyrhizobium sp. | reverse complement strand
GGCTCCTTCGCAGCAGGTGCGGGGGCCTGTTTCGCAGCCGGCGCTGGCGTTGCCTTCGCGGCAGGCGGCGGCGCCTGCTGCGCCTCGTCGGCACGCAGTTGCGGAGCCACCATCAATGCGAGCAGCGGCAACGACAAGATCAATCGGCGTTTGACGCCCATGCAGTCTCCTCACGCAACGATAGGAATCAATGTGCCAGGATGATCGAGACCTGAATCTGTCCGCGCCGGCGCAGCACCTCCAGCGAAACATCGTCGCCGTGTCGCCGCACCTTGAGATCAACGGTCGATGTGCCCAGCTGCAGGTCGCGCAGGATCACCTCGTCGAGGAATTCCGGGAGATGCGGATTTGTCAACCGGATCTCGCCTTTGACGGCGTCGAACTCAAGTCCCAATGCGGCCTCGAGCAAGGTAAACGGCGTCGCGCTGGCCCAAGCCTGCGGCGCGCAGGCTACCGGATAAAGCGTCGGGCCGCGGTGCTTCTCGCGCCGGAAGCCACAGAACAGCTCCGGCAGTCGCCGCAGGTCCATGTAGGTTGCGGCATCGAACAGGCCCTTGAACACCTGCCCGACCGAACGCTTCAGTCCGTAACGCGCGAGCCCGAGGGTGATCAGCGCGTTGTCGTGCGGCCAGATCGATCCGTCGTGATAGGACATGGGATTGTAGCGCGCCTCGCCACTGGCGATGGTGCGGATGCCCCAGCCGGTGAAGAAATGCGGGCGCAGCAGATCGGCCGCGACCTTGTGCGCACGGTCCTCGCGCACCATGCCGCTGAACAGGAGCTGTCCGGCATTCGAACTGCGCACCTTGCACGGCTGCTTCTTCCCGTCGAGCGCCAGCGCGTAGGTACCGAGATCCTCGCACCAGAAAGCCTCTTCGAACTGATGAGCCAGCCGTTCGGCCTCGGTATCGAGCCGCTTGGCAATGTCGGGCTTGCCGAGCGCACGGGCAGAGCGCGCCGCCAGTCGCTTGCCCGCGAACACGTAGCCCTGCACCTCGGCCAGCGCGATATAGCCCTCGGCGAGCTGGCCGTCGGCGTGGAAGATCGCGTCGTAGGAATCCTTCCAGCCCTGGTTGGCCAATCCCTGCTCGGAGGCGCGCTGATATTCGACGAAGCCGTCCCGATCGGGATCGCCGGGACCGTCAATCCATTTCAGGCCCGCCTCGATGGCAGGCCATAATTGCTTCAGCGTCTCGATGTCGCCAGTGCGCTCAAAATACAGGCCTGCGAGCAACACGAACAGCGCCGTCGAATCGACGCTGCCGTAGTAGCAGGCGAACGGTACCTCGCGCAGCGTCGCCATCTCGCCGCCGCGCATCTCGTGCAGGATCTTGCCGGGCTCGGCATCGGCAAGCGGATCGGTCTGCCTGGCCTGATAAAAGGCGAGCCGGCGCAGCACGCCACGCGCGATGCGCGGATCGACCCACAGCATCTGCATCGCCGTGATCAGGCCGTCGCGGCCGAACGTAGTCGAGTACCAGGGAATGCCCGCATAAGGGTAGCGTCCCTGCGGCGTCTCGGTCAGCAGGATGTTGAGGTCGGCCATGGCCTGGCACAGCACCTCGTTGAAGATGTCGTTGGAGGTCTCGATGTTGGCGGCACCCCTCGCGAACTTGCGCATCTCGCGGCGATGCGCGAGCAGGCTGCGGAAGAACCGGCCGGGCTTATACCCCTCCGGCGCGTTGCAGGAAACCGCGACAAACAACGACGCGGTCTCGTGCGGCGCCAGGTCCAGATGATAGGTCGCGAGGTTGACGGCCAAGCGGGTCGGCCGCGGATCGAAATTGAGCGCCGTGGTGCGCGTGACGCTGTCGAGCCCGCGATATTCGAGCACCACGTCAGCGGGTCCCACGAGCTTGCTCCCGCCGACGCCGCGTCGCGGACGGGCCGAGCCCCGCACTTCGAACAAATCGGCAAAGTCATTGTCGAACATCAGCTTCAAATCAAAGCTGGCACGATGCTCGCCATGGTTCTGCAGCCCGATCCGCTGATAGGCGGTGCCCTGCCAAAGGAAGATCGTGCGCACGATGTGCAGCATGTCCTTGGGCAGCACCAGACGTCCATCCTGGTAGATGTCGGGATTGGTGAGATCGATCGTCAACCCGGAATTGTCGTCGCGCAGGCTCGACCCGAGCAGCAGCGGCTGAACCTCGCCCAGCATCAATTCAAGGCGAGCAAGATAGCGCGTGTCGGTATTGAACAGGCCGTCCGGGCCGCCGGCCGAGGCGCCGATATCGCCATGGCCGTCGAGCACGATGAACGTATCATCGTGCTTGAGCGAACGTCGCGGCCGGGCCGCGGGACCCGTCGTCTGAATGTAGAACGGCTGCTCGGCGACCGGCTCGTCCGGCCGCGGCGCCAATGCGATCTGAGTTGCGAGTTCGGCCGCCATGTGCACCTCGTGCATTGTCTGATTGCGTTTCGGGGCGACGCAACGAACCAGTGCCCGCTTCCGCCGTCCGCACGCCTTACGAATTCACCGCTACGCGAACTTCGAAGCACTGGGAAAACTGTAGAGGACGATACGCCCGCGATTTTGATTTGTCGCTACGACAAGCGCGTGCGGCGAACTGCCGGGGACTTCGAACTCCCCGCACGCGGTGCGGCTCACGCTGCAAACTTCGCCAGCCGGCTCATTTCCTGGGTGACGAGTTCGCGATACGGGCCCTGGTCCTGCATCAGGCGGTCCGGCGGACCGTCCTCGATGATCTTTCCGCCCCTCAGCACTACCACGCGGTCGAAGTTGCGCAAGGTCGCAAGACGGTGCGCAATCGCGATCACGGTGCGGCCACGCATCAGCCGACTGAGTGCCTCGCGGATCGCCTCTTCGGATTCGCTGTCGAGCGCCGCGGTGGCCTCGTCGAGCAGCAGGATTGGCGCGTCTTTCAAGAAAGCCCGCGCGATGGCGATGCGCTGGCGCTGGCCACCGGACAGCTTGACGCCGCGGTCGCCGACCATGGTGTCGAGCCCCTCCGGCAAGCTCTCGACGAAATCGCAGCGCGCAGCGATCGCCGCCCGCAACACCTCGTCGTCGGTCGCGCTCGGCCTGCCGTAGCGAATGTTCTCCCGAATCGAGCGATGGAAAAGCGAGATATCCTGCGGGACCACCGAAATGGATTCGCGCAGGCTCTGCTGCGTGACCTTGGCGATATCCTGACCATCGATCGTGATGTTGCCGGACTGCACGTCGTAGAAGCGCTGCAGCAGGGTGAACAGGCTCGACTTGCCGCCGCCAGACTGGCCGACCAGGCCGACGCGCTGCCCGGGGTGCAGGCGCAGCGAGAAGCGCTCGAAGATCTTCTGACCGCCCGGGTAGCGGAAGCTGATGTTGTTGAAGGCAATCGCAGCGCCGCTCTTGACCAGGGGTTCGGCCTCGGGATGATCGCGCAGTTCGTGCGGCTGCAACAGCGTCGCGATCGCCTCGCTCAGCCGCGCCACATGCTGGGTCACGTCGACCAGGGCCACGGCCAGGTCGCGTGTCGCATTGAGGATGGTCAGGCCAAGCGTGCATACCAGCACCACGTCGCCAGTGGTCGCACCGCCCTTCTGCCACAACGAGATCGCCCATGCCATCAGCGCGATCGTAAGCACGATGGTGACGGAGGCGTGTAGGATCCGGAGCTTCTCCAGATAACGGAGGCTGCGGCTGCGTGCCACCAGTTCCCGATTCACAGTTGCGTCAAAGCGGGCATGCTCGTGGCTGAGTCCGCAGAAGGCGCGGACCAGCGGCATGTTGGAGATCACATCGACCATCTCACCGTCGACGACCGCCGCCTTGTCGGCGAAATCGTCATGCAGCGGCTTGCCGGCCGCGGCGAGACGAAACATCGCAATGACCATCGAGCCAGCTATCAGGATCAGGCCGAACGCCATCGGCATGCTGACTGTCCCGATCAGGCATATGGCGGACACGGTCGCGAAACATGGCGGAAAGACATTCCAGACAAACATGTTCTCGACCGTGAAGACCGCGTTCGAGGTCGCGGTGATCCGGCTCGACAGCATGCCGGGCAAGCGATCGCCGAAATAACTCGGCGCATGGCCGGTAAGATGACGGAAGATGTCGCGACGCAGATCGCCGGTCACGCCGACAAAGGTGACACTGGCGGTCCAGCTTGCGATGCGCCAAAGAAGATTGTCCGCCGCGATCAGCGCCATGAGCAGTCCAAATGCCGACCAGATGGTCGTGCTGCCCGGTCCGGCCGACAGCGTATCGACCAGAAACTTGACGCCGTATTGCGTGCCTACCGAACAGGCAACGGCTCCGACGACGGCCGAAAAGATGATGAGATGCGAGACCGGACGCTGGCGCAGATAGCGCAGAACGAAAGGAAAAGGCCGCTGGGCGTAGCCTGAAAGCTGATCCATGTGGCGTCCATCAAGTGGGAGAACTGTTGTTGCCGGCATGCATTCGTCCGATTGAACGACGAACTCTTTTGATCGGTTCCCATCACGCCATCATCGAAGCGCCACCGTTACCCACCATCGACCACGGCATGGAAGCGCCAAATGGCATCAATGAGACCCTCGTTTCCAAAACCAGATGTCAAAGAAACAACAATTGTTGAGGGAACTTCGCAAATGCGAGAACGTTCCAGCATCGGGCAATGCCGCTGCCGCGGGGGCTTCCATCCATGACAGACAGGAGACAGTGAGATGCGCATCGCGCAGGTTGCTCCATTGACGGAGGCTGTGCCACCGAAGCTCTACGGCGGGACTGAGCGAGTGGTACATTGGATAACCGAAGAGCTCGTGGCGCTCGGCCACGACGTTACGCTCTTTGCAAGCGGCGATTCGCAGACGTCAGCAAAACTGTGCGCAACCTGGCCGAAAGCCCTGCGTCTTGACGGTTCGGTACGCGATCCAAACGCTCTGCACATGGTGATGTTGGAGAACGTGCGACAGAAATGCGACAACGAAGAGTTCGATTTCCTGCACTTCCATCTGGACTACTATCCGTGGTCGTTGTTCTCCCGGCAGCCGACGCCATTCCTCACAACTTTGCATGGCAGACTTGATCTGCCGGAGCATCAGCCGGTGTTCTCCGTGTTCTCTGACATGCCGGTTGTTTCGATCTCGGATGCCCAGCGGCGCCCGGTTCCGAATGCCAACTGGGTTCGCACCGTTCATCACGGCCTGCCCGAGAAGCTGCTGATGCCGCGGCCGGCAACCCCGAGCTATCTCGCGGTGCTCGGCCGCATCGCGCCGGAAAAGGGCGTCGACCGTGCAATCAAGATCGCGATGCGTTGCGGCATCCCGCTCAAGATCGCTGCCAAGGTCGACCGCGCCGACCAGGACTATTATGATCAGCTCATCTATCCGCTGATCAACGGCAATCCGCTGGTCGAATATATCGGCGAGATCGGCGATCACGAAAAGCCGGAATTCCTCTCCGGCGCCATCGGCCTGTTGCTGCCGATCGACTGGCCGGAGCCGTTCGGCCTGGTCATGATCGAAGCGATGGCCTGCGGTACGCCCGTGATCGCCTACAATCGCGGCTCGGTGCCGGAGGTGATCGAACCCGGCGTTACCGGCTTCGTCGTGGAGGACGAGCTCAGCGCGGTTGCCGCTGTCGGCCAGCTGCCGCAACTCAGCCGCGCGCGGGTCCGCGAGGTGTTCGAGGAGCGCTTCACTGCACGGCGGATGGCACTCGACTATCTCGCCGCCTATCGCGGCCTGATGGAGGCCGCCGAGCCGCGCATCAAGCTGGTCAGCAGCGCCGAATAATCAGCCTTGCACACGTATGCGACTCGCAAGCCCTCCCCGGCTTGCGAGGTCATGCGGTCGCAGGTTCAAAGCTCACCACACAACCTTGACGCGCTGGCCGCTCACCTCCATCGCGGCAGACGCATTGTTTTATCTCAGGCTTTGTGTTGCGCCGCATATTGTAAGCGTCATCCGACGACGCTAGCATCCACCCCAATCAACAAGCGGACGAACGCACGGTGACGAGCCGGCGGCGGATCGCACCCCGGGGGAAAGCGGCATGACCAAGGACCGTCAGGATTCCGTTCTGCGCAAGGCTGGTCCGCGCAAAACGCGCGGCACGGGACCAACCGGACCTGAGCTTTCGAAACCGGGGCGGCCGAGCCGCCGCAGATTCCTCCTCAATGCCGGCGGAGCCATCGCCGCTGGCGCCTTCGGTGCGGTGCCGCTGCGCGGCTGGGCCGCTGAAGCCATCAACATCGGCGCGCTCTACCCGACCACCGGCAGCATGGCGCAGATCGGCACGGGCTGCGTCGCAGCCGCCAAGCTCGCAGTCGACATGGTCAACGAGGCCGGCGGCATCAAGTCGCTCGGCGGCGCCAAGCTGAACCTGATCGTCTCCGACGTGCAGAGCGACACCACGGTGACGCGCACCGAGACCGACCGGCTGATCACCGGCAACAAGCTGTC
>NZ_JBARGP010000756.1:0-5242 GCF_049798375.1 Bradyrhizobium sp. | reverse complement strand
GTGTGTGGATGCATGGCGAAGCCGGCAGCGAGGCCGGGCCGGGCCTGATCGCCGAAGACCTCAGCGAGACGCTGCCGGCGGTATTCCGACGCATCTATGACGAATTCGGCATCGAGTACTGATGCGTGCATCCGACGCGCTCGATGACGGAGCGCCTGACCGATCTTGCTCAACTATCCTCGCCGGCGTGAGCGAAGCGATCGCGGGACCTTATCTGGAGCCTCGGGGTCGGTCGCTCAGCCGGGCCCAGAGCGGTTACTGCACCTGATATTTCGCCACTGCCGTCTCGTTCCAGGCAATGCCGAGGCCAGGGCCGCGCGCGGTGAGCGTGCCGTCGGTGATCTGGATCGGATCGGCCAAAATGGCGCCGGCGAAATCCAGCACCTCCAGCCAGTGCGCGGTGGGTGTCACCGGCAGCACATGGGCACTGGCTTCGGGGAGAATGTGGCTGGACATCGGGATCGAGGCGGCGTCCGCTTGGCCTGAGACATTGAGCCAGCCGGTGATGCCGCCGACCTTCATCAGATCGGGCATGATGAAGTCGGTCGCCTGTGCCGCGATCGCCTCGGCGAAGCCGCGGGGAAACCACCAGTTCTCACCGGCCTGGATCGGAATTTCCGAGCGCTCGCGCACCTGGGCGTGTCCGGACAGGTTTTCCTGCGGCACCGGCTCCTCGATCCAGGTGAGGTCATAGGGTGCAAGTCGTGCAATACGTCGATCGGCTTCCGCTGGCGCAAGCGACTGGTTGAAGTCGAGCATCAGCGCGATGTCGGGGCCGAGCAAAGCGCGCACCCCCTTCACCATCGCCTCGTCAGTGGCGAGGTCGCCATGGCCGCCCTTGATCTTGATGCCGCGAAAGCCCTGCTCGTGGACCGAATGGCGCAAGGCCCGCTCGTCCTTCACCGAATCGACCACGCCATAGCTGTCATAACAGCGCATCGGCCTGGCACTGCCGCCGAGCAGCTCCACCACCGGCTTGCCGGCGATCTGCCCCAGCGCATCCCAGAACGCCAAGTCGAGGCCGGACACAGCCATGCCGACCAGGCCCTGCCAGCCGAGCAGGCGGAATTTCGCGTCCATTGCGGCCATCAGGTCGACCGGCGCCAACGGCTTGCCGGTGAGATCGCGCCCGATCTCCTCGATCAGCAGAACCAGCGGTTTCATGGCGAGCCTGGCGTAGGCGAACAGGTAGGAATGGCCAGTCACGCCCTGATCGGTGGTGACGTCGATCAACACCAGTGGACCCGAATCGATGACGCCAAAGGCGTTGCGCAGCGGACGTTTCATCGGGATGACGACGGCACGGGCAGCGACGCCGGTGATGGTGGCAACGGATTTGACCATTGTTCTTGTCCTTATTGTTGATCCCAGGTCTGTTGATCCCCGGTCTTTTTTTAAGTCCCTGGGCAGGTTTCCTCATCTCAATTCATACCATCGGACGCGCCGCGGGGCTGCCCAGTCGGTCGCCATGCTCTCGATCAGGAACCGGCCTGCGGTATCACCTGTAAAGGCGACACGCTGGGTCTGGCCGGGCTCGAGCGCCAGGGTATCAAGCCAATAAGGCTTCCAGCCATCGTCGAGCCGGTCGAGCAGACGGAAGCAATGGCCTTGCAGATGGAAGACCGTCGCGATGGCGGCCCGGTTGGTCAGTGCCAGCACCACGGTGCGGCCAGGCTTGGCCTGGAAGGCCGGCGGGCTCGATGTCAAGAATGTCCGGGGAGATACCCAGTCGGCGCCGTCGAGCGGCAGCTCGATCCGGACGGCGCTCTTGAGGTCCAGCCGGTCAGGCAAGCCGTTGGACGGCAGGGGCGGCGCCGGCGGCAAGGGAGCGGGACGGGCCGGCGGTTCGCTGGCGATGATAAGACTCCCGACCGACCGGGCGGCGGTGCCGTCGTGCAGCAGGATGGCTTTGGTCGCTCCCGGCGTCGGCGGGGCGTCGATGAAGACGTCGGTGCGGCCGCCCGGCGGCAGCACCACGGCGCCGTTGCGGGCTGGGAACGGCTCCGCCGGCTGGCCGTCGATCGCCATGACCCGGACATCGACGTCGGCGATTTTGATCGCAATCACCGTGCGCTGACAGCCGTTGATGATGCGGAGTCTGATCCGCTGTTGGCTGCGGACGGTCAGGTCGGCGCGATCTGTGCCGTTGACGGTGAAGATGGTCGCCGCGTCCTTTGGGTCGATGCCCGGAGGCAGCGCAGTTCCCACAGCTGTCACGCGCCAGTCCTCGACCAGGAAAACCTCGTCGAGGTCGACGTTTACTGGCTCGCTTTCGTCGACGACAAGAGGCAAGGGACGGGCAGGTGCCGCTGCGCCATCCGCGAGCAACCCGATGTCGCACAAGCCGGTGCCGGCCCACGACACCGGCATCGCGAACCTAGCGCGTGCGCCAGTAGCGAGCGTTGCCAGCGGTTCCATGTCCGGAATCCGCCCCAAGCCGCGCCAGCTGAATGCCACTGGTGCCGGCAGCTCGTTCGCCAGCGCCGTGTCCAGCCTTGCGCCTCGCCTGACACGGACCGGCGCGGGCGACGCCCCCATAATCCAGGCCGGGCTGGCCGGTTGACCGGGCCGCAGCGCGATGATGCTAGTCTTAGCCGTCAGCGCCAGCGGTGACGATTCGGCGGCCTGGACAGAGGCCGGGAGCAGGGTGGCGACGCCGCTCGCGCCAAGTCCCGTCAGGATGGCCCGCCGGTGCGGGCGAAAGCTGCTATCGGTCATGGGGAAACATTGCTGGCTGAGGGGGATGTGGACCATGTTCGAACACCTATCTTTAGCAGGTCGCTTGGCCGACCCCGGCCTGCATTCGCGCGACCGAGGCGCCATTTTTTTGCTGCGGACCGACGAGCGCATGTTATAAGCCGCGCCGCCCGCGGCATCGCGGCCGGGCTTACGCTGCAGTTCACGCGGGCGTGGCGGAACTGGTAGACGCGCTGGATTTAGGTTCCAGTGACGAAAGTTGTGGGGGTTCGAGTCCCTCCGCCCGCACCAGGCGCTCTCAAGCGTTTGCCTCGAGATTTTCGGGCAGATCCGCTCTCCTCACCGGGAAGCGGGTCTGCCGCCCTCAACCGGCGCAAGGCTTCTCTGCCGCGCGTCGAATCACAATTCAAAAGGTGCCCCGGCCGCAAGCAGCCGGAGCCGCAGCGGAAGAAGATTGACGCCATGCAGGTCACAGAAACCTTGTCCGAGGGACTGAAGCACGAGTTCCAGATCAGCGTCCCCGCTGCCGATCTCGACGCCAAGGCGGATGCCAAGCTGGTCGATCTGAAGGACAAGGTCCGGTTGAACGGCTTCCGTCCGGGCAAGGTTCCGGTGGCACACCTCAAGAAAATCTATGGCAAGTCGGTGATGGCCGAGACCATCGACCAGACCATCCGCGACACCAACACCCAGATCTTCACCGAACGCGGCTTCCGGCTCGCCACCGAGCCGAAGGTGACGATGCCGACCGAGGAGAAGGAGGTCGAGAAGATCCTCTCCGGCGAGTCGGATCTGACCTATACGGTCGCGATCGAGGTCGTGCCGGCGATCGCGCTGGCCGATTTCAAGAGCTTCGCGGTGGAGAAGCCGGTCGCCGAGGTCAGCGATGCCGACGTTGACGAGGCGATCAAGCGCGTGGCCGACGGCAATCGCGCCTACACGGCGAAGGCGGAAGGCGCCAAGGCCGAGAATGGCGACCGTGTCACCGTGAACTTCAAGGGCACCATCGACGGCGCGGCCTTCGACGGCGGCACCGGCGAGGCCATCCAGGTCGTGATCGGCTCTAACACCTTCATTCCGGGCTTCGAGGATCAGCTGACCGGCATCGGCGCCGGCGAGACTCGCACGCTGAAGGTCACGTTCCCGAAGAACTATCTGAACGACAAGCTCGCCGGCAAGGACGCGGAATTCGAGACCACCGCGACCGCGATCGAAGCGCCGCAGGACACCGCTGTTGACGACGAGTTCGCCAAGACGCTCGGCCTCGAATCGCTCGACAAGCTGAAGCAGGTGATGCGCGACCGGCTCAGTGGCGAGTTCAACAGCGCGACGCGCCAGCGCGTGAAGCGCGCGCTGCTCGACAAGCTCGACGAGACCCACAAATTCGACGCGCCGCCATCGCTGGTCGACGAAGAGTTCAACCTGATGTGGAACTCGATCAAGGCCGAGATGGAGTCGAGCGGCAAGACCTTTGCCGATGAGAACACCACCGAGGACAAGGCGCGCGAGGAATATCGCGGCATCGCGGATCGTCGCGTTCGCCTCGGCCTCGTACTCTCCGAGATCGGCGAGAAGAACAAGATCACCGTGACCGATGACGAGGTCAGCCGCGCGGTGATCGAGCGTGCGCGCTCGATGCCGGGCCGCGAGAAGGAAGTCTGGGATTTTTATCGCAGCAATGCCCAGGCGCTGGCTCAGCTTCGTGCGCCGATTTATGAGGACAAGGTCGTGGACTTCATCCTCGAGCTCGCCAACGTGACCGAGAAGAAGGTCTCGAAGGAGGAGCTGTTCAAGGAAGACGAAGCGGACAAGGCGGCTTGAGACCGCGCACTCCCTGCGGTAGGCGGCAGTTAAGGTTGACCGGCGAAACCGCTGGTACGAGACGGCACGGCCGCTAGGCGGCCGGCCGCGAATCGGCTTGAACCGTTGCCGGTCCACGGCGAAGAGCCTCGGTCTTGTCACCGGGAAAATGCTCCATATCTGTGGGCTCGGTCTTGAAGTTCTGCATCACGGGATGCCCGTCCACCGCCGCCGCTTCGCTCTTGTTTTTCGCATGAGCGCACGTCGATTTCTCCGGTAGGGCCGTCGTCTCCAACGGCTAGCCCGACATGGCTAGTCCAACTCCTGGGTGAATCCATGCGCGATCCCGTCGAAACCTACATGAACCTGGTCCCCATGGTGGTCGAGCAGACCAACCGCGGTGAGCGCGCCTACGACATTTTCTCGCGCCTTCTGAAAGAGCGCATCATTTTCGTAACCGGTCCGGTCGAGGACGGCATGTCGACCTTGACCGTCGCGCAGCTTCTGTTCCTTGAAGCGGAAAATCCGAAGAAGGAAATCTCGATGTACATCAACTCGCCGGGCGGCGTGGTGACATCGGGTCTCGCGATCTACGACACCATGCAGTTCATCCGTCCCCCGGTGTCGACACTGTGCACGGGGCAGGCGGCCTCGATGGGCTCGCTGCTGCTCTGCGCGGGCCACAAGGACATGCGCTTCTCGCTGCCGAACTCGCGCATCATGGTGCACCAGCCCTCCGGCGGCT
>NZ_JBARGP010000755.1:0-4649 GCF_049798375.1 Bradyrhizobium sp. | reverse complement strand
TCTAACGCGGCTTCATCGGCGGCAGCGCTGATCTGGTCGAGGATGGAGGTTTCGAGCGTAGCGAGGTCGGACACAGCGATTTCTCCGCGAAATTGCGGGTGGTTGTGGCCGCGAGGGCCGCGAGGGTCAAGGCTAAAACACCCGGCTGATGCCGGGCTCACAAACGCAAAAAAGCGGCCGATCCGATCGGCCGCTTCAGCGCGCTTGTCCGTTCTATCGGGACAGATCAGGCGGCGAGGGCGGCCTTGGCCTTCTCGACGATCGCCTGGAACGCAGCCGGCTCGGTGATCGCGAGATCCGACAGCACCTTGCGGTCGACGGTGATGCCCGACTTCGACAGGCCGTCGATAAAGCGGCTGTAGGTCAGCTCGAAGGGACGCACGGCGGCGTTCAGGCGCTGGATCCAGAGCGCGCGGAAGGTGCGCTTCTTGCGCTTGCGATCACGGAACGCATATTGGCCGGCCTTGTCGACCGCGGCCTTGGCGGCGCGGATGGTGTTTTTGCGGCGACCACGAAAACCCTTGGCGGCCTTGTAGACTTTCTTGTGCTTGGCGTGGGCGGTCACACCGCGTTTGACGCGAGCCATGACGGAAATCCTTTATTCGAAAGATGACGGTTCGCCGCTTCTGACGCGGCTCAAGCGAGATGCAGCTGGTACGGTCAGGCGTTCGGCAAGAAGTACTTCTTGACGTTGTCGCCGTCGGTCTTGAACAGCACGCGGGTGCCGCGGAGCTGTCGGATCTGCTTCTTCGTCCGCTTGATCATGCCGTGGCGCTTGCCGCGCTGGGCGTGCATCACCTTGCCGGTGGCAGTCACCTTGAAGCGCTTTTTAGCGCCGGATTTGGTCTTCAGCTTGGGCATTTGGCTCTCCTCAAAGCCGATAGCAAGCCGCCCGCGAAGGCGGCGCCATCAAGCAAAAATGCTCGTTAGAGCGTTGGAAGTGCTCAGGTTTTTCTGCGATCAGAAAATCCCCGCACGAAGTCATCGCCACGGCAGCCCTTAATCAGCCGGGCGACGAAGGCTGCGCTTATGGCAGAGACGGGGCGAATTGGCAACGCCGAACCGCAAATTCGGGTCGGTGGACTACCCGCACGAAAAAGCCCGCCAAGTGCTTGGCGGGCTGTCCTCGCGTCCTCAATCGGACGAGCTCAGCGTGGCGCCAGCACCATGACGACCTGGCGGCCCTCGAACCTGGCGTCCTGCTCGACCTTTGCGTAAGCCGCCACGTCGGTCTTGACCTTGTCCAGGAGCTTGGTGCCGATCTCCTGGTGCGCCATTTCGCGACCCCGATAGCGCAGCGTGATCTTGACCTTGTCGCCTTCCTCGAAGAAGCGCTGCATGGCCCGCATCTTCACGTCATAATCATGATCGTCGATCATCGGGCGGAGCTTGATCTCCTTGATCTCGACGACCTTCTGCTTCTTGCGGGCCTCGGCGGCCTTCTTCTGCGCCGAATATTTATACTTCCCGTAATCCATGATCTTGCAGACGGGAGGCGCGGCATTCGGCTGAATCTCGACCAGATCCATGCCTGCCTCGACGGCCAACTTGATCGCCATCATCGTTTCCACGGTGCCGTGGTTCTGGCCGTTCTGGTCGATCAGCTGGATCTGCGCATTGCGGATCTCGTCGTTGGTGCGCGGCCCGTCTTTGGCGGCAGCGGGCGGGGCTCTGTTGGGGCGGCGAATGGGTAGGTCTCCAAGGTTGTTAAAGAAGGGCACTAGTGTGATGGAAGATGCCGCTGCAGGCAAGGTAGCACATGCGTGGTTCGTCATTTTTCCGGCTCAACCCGTAAACGGGCTGTATCAGGGAATGCGCGCCCAGCTCAGGCAATCCAGTTCCGCAGGCCACATAGAGTGCAGGATGCGCTTTCGCAAGCAGGGCAGTTCCACAAGTACGCGCCGGGTTGACGGACGGTAAGCGGCTCACCAGACGCTTTGGTACACACAACACCGCAGACAGGGCTAATGATCCATGACCGCTTCCGAAGATTCCGTTGCAGGGCCGGCCTTTATCGACGTCGGCGAGGGCGCAGCGGCGCGGCGGATCGCGGTCCGCGCCCGCCGGGGGAAGGGGGCCGAGCAGGGCCCCGGCCTGTTCTGGCTCGGCGGGTTCAATTCGGACATGCAGGGCACCAAGGCGGTGGCGCTGGATGCCTGGGCGGCCGAGCGGGGGCGGGCCTGCGTCCGGTTCGACTATTCCGGCCATGGCGAATCAGGCGGCCGCTTTGTCGACGGCACCATCGGGCGCTGGCTCGCGGACGCCGTCGCGGTGTTTTCGCAATTCTGTCATGGCCCCCAGGTGGTGGTCGGCTCTTCGATGGGCGGCTGGATGGCGCTGCTGCTGGCGCGCGAGCTGGCAAGGCAGCCGCGCGCCGCGACCTTGGCCGGGCTGGTGCTGATCGCGCCCGCGCCCGATTTCACCGAGGAGCTGATGTGGAAGGGCTTTTCGGCTGAGATCCGCAAGCAGATCGAGGAGACCGGCGTCTGGCTCAGACCATCTGAATATGGCGAGCCCTATCCGATCACCAGGGCATTGATCGAGGAAGGGCGCAACCATCTGCTGCTCGGCAGCGCCATCAATGTCGGCTGTCCGGTGCGCATCCTGCAGGGCGCGCAGGATCCCGACGTGCCCTGGCAGCACGCTTTCGCGCTGGCGCACCGACTGCCGGCCGACGACGTGGTGCTGACCATGATCCAGGATGGCGATCACCGCCTGTCGCGTCCGCAGGACATCGCCCGCATCCTTGCCGCGGTGGCCGAAATCGGCTGAATTGCCTGCCAACGATCGAGGGAGGTTGCCATGGAGATCACGCGCCTGTTGCGCACATTCTGCGCCGGCGTCGAGCGTCGCGACGGTGCGGGCTTTGCCGCGCTGTTCACCGAGGACGGCGTCTATCACGACGTCTTCTATGGCGCATTCAAGGGGCGGGCGGCGATCACCGCCATGATCGACGATCATTTCTATCGCACGGCCAGTGATTTTCGCTGGGACATGCATGACCCCGTCAGTGACGGCAGAACGCTCTATGCCCGCTACACCTTCAGCTATCGCTCGAGCTTGCCCGAAGCGAACGGCGCGCGCGCCATGTTCGAGGGCGTCGCCATCATGACGCTGCGCGACGGCCTGATCGTGGACTACCGGGAGGTCGCCAACACCGCGCCGGCTTTCGTCGCGATGAATTTCGCGCCCGAGCGCGTCCTCAAGATCATCGCGCGGCAGGGGGCGGAGCTGAAGGCGCGGCCGGAGATGGCGCGGCATCTGGCGGACTGAGGCGAGGCGATGTTGCGGCAAGCCATTCCTCGCGCACATCAGGATCGGTCTCGTCAGCCAGTGCCGCCGTCGCGAGCGTTTCGACCGCCTCTCGCGGCAGCAATTGCGCCAGCGCCCAGACTGCGGCCCCGCGCACCAGCGGGCTCGAATCACCTGAGAGCCGCTCCGCGCTTGCTGCGAGCGTTGCGTCACCGGAGTTGCCGATCGCGATCAGCACATTGCGGATGAAGCGGTCGCGGCCGACGCGCTTGACCGGCGATTTGGTGAACAGCGCGCGGAATGCCGGGTCGTCCAGCTCCGCCAACTCGGCAAGCGATGGCGCGCGCAGGGCGTCGCGGGCGGCGAGCTTGGCTTCGCGACCCTGTTGCGCGAACTTGTTCCAGGGGCAGGCGGCCAGGCAATCGTCGCAGCCATAGATGCGGTTGCCGATCGCCTTGCGAAACTCGTGGGGTATCGGCCCTTTGTTCTCGATGGTCAGATACGAGATGCAGCGCCGCGCATCGAGCTGGTAAGGTGCTGGGAAGGCCGCCGTCGGGCAGCTGTCGAGGCAAGCGCGGCAGGAGCCGCAATGATCGATCTCGCCCGCGTCGCAGGGCAGATCCAGCGTGGTGTAGATCGCGCCGAGAAACAGCCACGAGCCGAAGCTGCGCGATACCAGATTGGTGTGCTTGCCCTGCCAGCCGATTCCGGCCGCCTGGCTCAACGGCTTCTCCATCACCGCCGCGGTGTCGATGAACACCTTGACGTCACAGGGCGCTGTCGCCACCAGCCAGCGCGCCAGCGCCTTGAGCTGTTTCTTGATCACCTCGTGATAGTCGTCGCCGCGCGCATAGACCGAGATCGCACCGTGCGAGCGGGCCTGCAGGACCGTCAGCGGGTCCTCGTCGGGGCCGTAATTCACACCCAGCATGATCACCGAGCGCACCTCGGACCACAGTGTGCGCGGATCGGTTCGCCGCGTCGGCTCGCGTGCCAGCCAGTCCATGTCGCCATGGGAGCCAGCCGCGATGAAGTCGAGGAAATATTGCGCGCGCTCCGCGGTGGCTTCGGGCCGCGCCACGCCGAGTTGGTCGAAGCCGAGCGCGCGGGCCTGGTCGACCAGCCTAATCTTCAGATCGGCAAGCTCGATCGCGTCGCTCAGAAGTCGAGGTCCACATAGGTCCGCGACGCCGGCACGCCCGGCAGCCAGTCGCTCAGCAGCGGGCGGAACGACGGGCGGGATTTCACCCGCGCGTACCACGCCTTTGCTGCGTCGTCCTCGATCCATGGCACGTCGCCCAGATAATCGATCGCCGACAGATGCGCGGCGGCGGCAAGGTCGGCGTAGGTCAGGCGATCGCCAGCCAGAAAATTCCGCCGCTGCGCCAGCCAGCCGA
>NZ_JBARGP010000754.1:0-2681 GCF_049798375.1 Bradyrhizobium sp. | reverse complement strand
GCGCCCATCAGCGCCGCACCGGACGCCGAGCGCAGCATATGACGCGGCGAGGTGAAGCCCTCGAGCTTGAAACGGCCGCTGGCGAGCGCCGTCACCAGGCTGCCCGCGAACACGCCGGCCACCGTGGCGATGCCGAAATTAAGCGTCAGCCCGGTCGACAGCATCGCATATTGCAGGGTGTCGGCGATCGGTGCGATGAAGGTCAGCGACGTCACCGCGACGGGATTGAAATCGTCATTGCCGAGATAACCGGTTGCATACCAGCCGGCCGCGATCAGAAGCCCCATCACGAAACCCGCTACGATCTGGACGGGCGCGCGGCGGAACGGTCGATGCGCGAAGGCGAATGCGACCAGCGCGCCACCGACCAGGATAGTCGGCAACAGCCGTGCGGCCGTGCCGTGCAGCCCGCCGCTCGACAACAGCGCCGGCAGCGAGGTCGCCGTGGCGCTGGTCTGCGACATCTGAACCAGCGCGATGCGCAGCGGCGCGATCAGGCCCTTCAACGTCATTTCAGCGACGATGCCGAGCACGATGACGACGACGAAGGAGCGCAGATTGCCGCGGCCGAGCAGCACCAGCGCCCGCGAGCCGCAGCCGTTCGACAGCACCTGGCCGTAGCCGAACAGTGCCCCGCCCAGGAACATCACCGGCACCGAGAAGCTGGGCTGCAGGTAGATCGACTTGCCGAGATCGACCGTCCCCTGCGCCGCAAGCAATTGCGTTGCAACAATGGCGGTGCCCATCGCCAGCGCATAGCTGCGGACCAGCCTGCTGTCGCCCTCGGCCCACCAGCCGCGCAGCGAGCTCATCATGCAGAAGCCGCTGAGAAGGCCGACCACGCCGTAGATGAGACCGATGATGAGACCTGCAAGAACGGCAATATTGGCGGGATCTGGCACTCAGGAATCCTTGAGCTGACGAGGGCTGCGGCGTCAACCGGGTGCCGCTTGACGCGCGCAGAATTGTGGTCACGATACGTGCTTAACTAAGTCAAGATGCTTGTTCCAACAAGCAGCATCATCGGGGAGACAACGCCGTGGCTTCAGACCCGAAGACATCCCGGCGGCGGGAGGTATGGCGGTGACGGCCAAGGCGACATGGACGCCCGATGCGCTGGCGCGGGCCTGCGCCGACGCCATGTGGCGAGAGGATCGCGCCAGCCAGGGGCTCGGCATGGAGATCACGGCGATCGGTCCGGGCCACGCCACGCTTGCGATGACGATCCAGCCGCACATGGTGAACGGCCATGGCATCGCCCATGGCGGCTTCATCTTCACGCTGGCCGATTCCGCCTTCGCGTTTGCCTGCAACTCGCACAATGAGCGCACCGTGGCAGCGCAGGGCAACATCACCTTCATCCGCCCCGGTAAGCTTGGCGATCGCCTGGTCGCCGAGGCGCGCGAGATATCGCGCAGCGGCCGCTCCGGCATCTACGACGTGCGCGTCAGCGCCGGCGACAGCGTGATCGCCGAGTTTCGCGGCCATTCGCGCAGCATCGGCGGCACGTTGGTGGCGACGGGACAGATCGATGATCCGACAAAGTAAGCGAACCGCAGGAGGAGACGCGCCATGGCTTTGACCAAGCCGAAATCCAGGTCTGACCTCTACCGGCCAGAGCTGGACGATGTCGAGCGTGCCTCGCGCGACGAGATCATGGCGCTGCAGACCAAGCGGCTGGCATGGTCACTCAAGCATGCCTATGACAACGTCGCACACTACAAGCGGGCCTTCGATGCGCAGGGCGTGCATCCCGCCGACTTCCGCGAGCTCAGTGATCTCGCCAAATTCCCGTTCACCTCGAAAACCGACCTGCGCGACAATTATCCCTTCAACATGTTCGCCGTGCCGCGCGAGCAGCTGGTACGCATCCATGCCTCCTCGGGCACCACCGGCAAGCCGATCGTGGTCGGCTACACCAAGGCCGACATCGCAATCTGGTCGCAGGTGATGGCGCGCTCGATCCGCGCCGCCGGCGGCCGCAGCGGCATGATCATCCACAACGCCTACGGCTACGGCCTGTTCACCGGCGGGCTCGGCGTGCATTACGGCGCGGAAGAGCTCGGCTGCACCGTTGTGCCGGTTTCCGGCGGCATGACCGAGCGGCAGGTGCAGCTGATCAACGATTTCCGGCCCGAGATCATTACGGTGACGCCGAGCTACATGCTGGCGATCCTCGACGAGTTCAAGCGGCAGAAGCTTGATCCCCGACAGAGTTCGCTCAAGCTCGGCATCTTCGGCGCCGAGCCCTGGACCAACGCGATGCGCGCCGAGATCGAGGACGCCTTCGACATGGACGCGACCGACATCTATGGCCTATCAGAGGTGATCGGCCCCGGCGTCGCGCAGGAATGCCTGGAGACCAAGGACGGCCTGCACATTTGGGAGGATCATTTCTATCCGGAGGTGATCGATCCCGACACCGGCGCGGTGCTGCCCGATGGCGCGATCGGCGAGCTGGTCTTCACCTCGCTGACCAAGGAAGCCTTCCCGGTGGTGCGCTATCGCACCCGCGACCTGACCCGATTGTTGCCGGGCACCGCCCGCCCCGGCATGCGGCGGATGGAGAAGGTTACCGGCCGCTCCGACGACATGATCATCCTGCGCGGCGTCAATCTGTTTCCGACCCAGATCGAGGAGATGCTGCTCGCGACCGCATGGTGCGGCGGCCATTTCATTCT
>NZ_JBARGP010000753.1:0-6547 GCF_049798375.1 Bradyrhizobium sp. | reverse complement strand
TTCGACAACCTCTATGGCTGCCGTGAATCGCTGGTCGACGGCATCCGCCGCGGCACCGACGTCATGATGTCGGGCAAGATCGCGATGGTCGCCGGCTTCGGCGACGTCGGCAAGGGCTCGGCCGCCTCGCTGCGCCAGGCCGGCTGCCGCGTCATGGTCTCCGAAATCGATCCGATCTGCGCGCTGCAGGCGGCGATGGAAGGCTATGAGGTGGTGACCATGGAAGATGCCGCGCCGCGCGCCGACATCTTCGTCACCGCCACCGGCAACAAGGACATCATCACTATCGAGCACATGCGCGCGATGAAGGATCGCGCCATCGTCTGCAACATCGGCCACTTCGACAACGAGATTCAGGTCGCGACCCTGAAGAACATGAAGTGGGACAACATCAAGCCGCAGGTCGACGAGATCACCTTCCCCGACGGCAAGCGCATGATCCTGCTGTCGGAAGGCCGCCTCGTGAACCTAGGCAACGCGATGGGCCATCCGTCCTTCGTGATGTCGGCGTCGTTCACCAACCAGACGCTGGCGCAGATCGAGCTGTTTGCCAACAACAAGGACGGCAAGTACAAGAAGGAAGTCTATGTGCTGCCGAAGTCGCTCGACGAGAAGGTGGCGATGCTGCATCTCGCCAAGATCGGCGTTAACCTGACCAAGCTGCGCAAGGACCAGGCCGACTATATCGGCGTCAAGCAGGAAGGCCCGTTCAAGTCGGACCACTACCGCTACTGATCGCTCGCGCGATTGCGTGAAACACGATGGCCGGGGCATTGCCCCGGCCATTTGCTTATGTGCGCTGATGCAACCTCGGAGCCGGCAACCTCGCTCAATGAAATGATGGCGGTCTAATGCTTCCCGGAGATCCACCTCTCCCATCGGGAGAGGTCGGATTTCATCGCCAGATGCAATCCAGGCGAGGGGTTTACGCTTTATCGAGAGAGCAGTGCCCCCTCACCCGATCGCTACGCGATCGACCTCTCCCCGTTGGGGAGAGGTGAACCGAGGCCTTGCCTGTTGTTTCGATTCAACCACACACATCATGCCCTAAGTCGCCCGCGCATGCGTATTGCGCGCCGACCGGACCTTGCCGCCCTTCGCAGACGCGACCTTTGCGCGTTTGGCCGAGGCGCGCTCGTGCCGTGCGGCGACCTGTTTGCGCGGCTTTGCCTCGGCGCGGGCTTCGCGGGTGGTGTCACGGCCGCCGCGCTTGGAGATGTACTCCTGACCGTCGATCGCACCGACATGCGGCGGATCATAGCCGAGATAGGGACGTCCAATCCCAAAGTCCTTGCCATGGACGTCGACCCATTTCCACAGCATCTCGGTCGATGCCCAGCGTTCCGCGCGCGTGCCGCCTTTGGTGCTGACGATGTCGGCGGCCTGCCCATGGCCGTAGCCGCCGCGCAGGCTGCCGCCATGATAAGACCGGTTGTTCGCCGCCTTCAGGCCGCTCGCGATCGACTGGCGATAGTCGTCCCGGAACGCGCTGGTGATGCCCGGCGACAGGCCGGCTTCCTCGGCCGCGTACAGCACGTGGAACAGCTTCACCTTGAAGGCGCGGTCCATGCCGCCGATCACGTAGTCTTCCATCGTCATGCCGGCCTTGCTGGAGGCAGCCTCGTCCTTCCAGGCAAAATTCTCGTCGACCAGCCGGGTGAAGGTGCGCATGACGGTGACCATCTTGCGTTTGCGCTTGATGGTCACGGCGCGCTGCTCGCTGACCCTCATCTTGTCTTCTTTCGGCGCACGCTGATAGAGCGACCAGAGATAGCGATCGATGCAGGCGTTGACGGCGATGCACTCGTCATCGGCAAAGAAGTCGACGCGCGTCGCCGTGTCGGGCGCGTGCTCCTGCGCGCTGGGCGCATCCGGCTTGGCGGTCTCAGCGGGCAGGTTCTCGGTCGGATCGGCCGATGCAAGCGTCACGCGCGATTGGCGCGTATCGGAAGCCCGCGGCTTGTCCGCGACAGCCGCATCGGTGGTGTCGGCAGCCGAGGCGACCTGCGCAGACACGATGGGCGCATCGGTGCGATTCAAGGCGCTGTCGCTGACGGCGTCCGGGAGCGACATCGCGGCGCCCGGCGTCTCCACGATCTCTGCCATTGCAACTGGCGGCGATGCCGCCGCAGGCGACGCGTCGGTCGACTGGGGTGCTTCGGGCGCGCGCGGCGCGTCGATCGGCGCCGCGGTTTGGTTTGCTTGCGGCACATCCGCCATGCGCGGCAGCTCGACCGCCGCTGCGTCCGTGGCCTTCTGCGCCTCGTCGGCCTGCGTTGCGTTGTCTGCAAGCCGCGCGTTGTCGGGCTGAGGCGCTTGTTCTGCCAGCACCTCTTGTTCTGCCCATGGCGCTTGTTCTGCCCGCGGCGGCTGCTCTGCCTGCGGCACGTCGTGGGCCTGCGGTGCTTGATCCGCTGACGGTGACGGATCGACCTGCCGTGTTTGGACAGTATTCACGGCACGGTCGGTCGAAGATGCGCTGCCGTCTGCGACCTGGATGCGACTTCGGTTATCGACCTCCACCAGGCTTCCCAAGGTCGGCAAGGGGAACAGCTGGCTCACGAGGACGACCGACAGGCCGCTTGTCAGCGCCACCGCGGCAAATCGTGCATTCATGATCCAAGCCTCCCGTGATCCGTCCGAGCCAGATACGCAGCCAATCATGCCAACGCGGTCGATTGTTAGGATCACAGACAACCGTGCAAGAGCATCGAGCACGTCGGGCTGGGCTTTTCGGGGAACCGTTGCCTGAATGCAACGTATCCTTGCAGGCGATTTCCGCATGATTTCGGCGGCTATGGAAGCGCAAATACCGGCTTGCGCGAGCCGCTATTTTGTGCGCAGCCGGCCTTTCGACACGCCGGGCGGTGACGCGCGCTGCCGCCGTCTTGATCGCGTCGTCAGCCGATCGCATGATGTGTGACCGATCGCAAATGGACGCACATGATCAACAGAGTTTTCGCCTTCCTCGCCTTGCTGGTCGTCGTTTCACTGGGGCTTGCCGTGCCGGCCGCGGCGGGCGAACTCGACGAGGCTGTCGCGGCTGCGCACCGGGGCGAGTACGCCGCCGCGCTCAAGCGTCTCGCGCCTTTGGCCGAGAAGGGCGATGCGCGGGCGCAGTTCGACGTCGGCTTCATGCATGCGTATGGCTGGGGCTTTCAGCGCAATCCGGCGGAGGCGATCGTCTGGTATCGCAAGGCTGCGGATCAGGGGCTCGGCGTGGCGCAGCATTTTCTCGGCCTCGCATATGTCAACGGCGAGGGCGTTCGGCCCAACGAAGAGGAGGCCGCGCGCTGGTTCAGCCGCGCCGCCGCGCAGGGCTTCGCCTCGTCGCAATACATGCTGGGTTTGATGCTGCTGGACGGCCGTGGCCTGGTGCGGGATGTCGTGCAGGGCTACGCCTGGATCGTGATGGCGGGGCAGGGTGGCGTCCGCGCGGCGGGCCGCACGGTGCAGCGGCTGCCGCTGACGGAGGCCCAGCGGGCGCAGGCGCAGGCGATCGTCGCGCAATGGAAGCCGAAGCCTGAATCTGCAATTGCCACCGTCGTCAATCCGGGCGCGGATGACCTGCTTGGACTCGACCGTCATCTCGGTGAGGTCGCGGACGCCACGACCTGGCCGGCCTCGGCGATCGGCGTCGTGGCGGTTGCGCATTTTTCCACGGGCGGTCAGTGCACGGGCACCCTGGTCGCGCCCCGCCTGGTGCTGACGGCCGCGCATTGCCTGTTCAACGGCACCGCGCCGATCACCCCGAGCAGCGTCCACTTCCTGGCCGGCATGGACAAGGGAACGCCGGCGTCTTCCGCCGCGGCGGAGCGCTTCGTCATCGCCAAGGAATTCGTCCCGACGTTGCGGGAGAGATGGACGCTCGACCGCTCGCCGGCGGATTGGGCGCTGATCGTGTTGCGGGAGCCGATTCCGGCGCGGCCGGTCGCGGTGAGGGCGCTGGCGCCGGAGCAGTTGAAGGCTGCGACCGAGGCCGGCGCGATCTCCGAGATCGGCTATGGCGAGGAGCGGCGCTATTCCCCGACCATGCAGCGCAATTGCCAGGCCGAGCGCACCCGCGACAGCCGGCTCCTGATGGTCCGATGCCTCGCCAATTTCGGCTATTCGGGCTCGCCGGTCCTGGTCGAGATCGACGGCGCCCCGGTCGTAACCGGCCTGTTCTCGGCCTTCCAGGAGGAAACGCGGCTGATGTTCGCGCCCTCTGCCAGCCAGTTCGAGGCAGCGGTGCGGCAGGAAGCTGCGGCAGAGGCGGCGCCGGTGCGGTGAGCAGGGCGCGCCGTGCGATGGAGACCTCGTTGCCGATCGATGTCTGACGTTTCGCTCCAGAATCGATGACTTCCCGTCAGACAGGGTGAGCGGACATTTTCGGGGCCGGCCCGGAAGTCAGCAGCGAGCCACAAGGCGAGATGCCTTTGCCCCGAAGGCTGTGCGACCGCAGGTCTATGCCCTCCTCGCTGGAGTTCAGGCGACTTGGGCGCTTCTCCGAATGCGGTCAGCCGCCTCCCGCAAGGCACCTTCGCTATCGCTCGTTAAGGCAAGATAGCTGAGTGAGTGTTCATAGTAGATCCGAAGGAGCGTGCTTCCAAACCGGAGCGTGCCTTCGACGAAGTCCTCTCCGACTTCATATGGCGGCAGCCACAGATCATTTTCACGGTTTTGCCCAAGCGCTTCCGCTATATCGCCGAGCAAAGCGCGGAATGGCGTGGTGTAATCGAAGGCGGCTCCCGCCCAAAGGATAAGTTGCCAGCCGCCTTTCGGATCGGGATCAATCTGGAGGGGCGAACGAAGCTCGATCATCCTCCGAATATCGGGCGCTTCCGCCATAAAGGAAAGATGCTTCAACGTCGGTATGGTGGCTCCGGGTCATTAGCGCCCCTTCACGTTCAAAACGGCTTGCTTCCGAGTGGACCCCAATAGCGGACATCTCCCGCGCCGGTCGGAAGGTCCGAGATGGGCCAGAAGGAGACCTTCGCATCTCTTGTCCTGGCGTAAGCAAGCTTACCGAAGATACTTGTGACTCATTGTTCGCGAACGCCGCCCTTTCTAAGTCCATCGATGATGTCGTCGTACTCACGACGAAACTGCGGATTGCTGGAACGTGCGTAACCAATTTGACGGAACCAATGCACCGAGAAGTCCGGTCGGATGCCATTCAATTCGATCAACGTTTGCTGGGCCGCTTCCAATTGACCCGTTGCTCCATAAGCTGAAACCAGATCCGCATAGGGCAACCAGTTCAGTTTGTTCAGATTAATCGAGCGCCGGCATTCCTCGACCGCTTCGTTATATTGGTGCAAATGCACGTGAGTATGGCAGAGGTAGAAATGCCAAGTGCCAGCAAGCGTATCTTTGGGGCTAATGCGCAAAGCAATCTGAACTGGGGCGAACGCTTCACGCGCGCGTCCTACCGTGACAAGTGCGATGCCTTTTGTGGCGTACGCGACCGGCGAGTTAGGATCGATTTCCAAGGCTGCATCGTATTCAGGCAGCGCTCGCTCTGGATTTCCGTAGATCAAGATATTTCCCTTCGCTATGTGCGCATCTGCGCTCCACGGGCGTTTGGCAAGAACTTGGTCAATTAGGCTGGTCGCGATCGTTTTGTCTTCGGTAACGGACGCAGACCATCCGTTGAGCACGGCAAGGGCCATGCACCACGCTTTCCCGAGCATTGCGTCAATGTTGTCCGGATCGAGTCGCAGCGCGCTGTCGAACAAGTTCTTTGCCTGCGCGTTCGTTAGCTTGCCCCCGGGCTCATAGATTTTCGCCCAGCCGCGCATGCTGAAATCCACCGCATCCGCGTTCGCGGAATGATCCATTTGACTCCGTCGACTCTCGGCCTCGACGAGCTGGACGTTAAGAGAGCGGGCGAGTCGCGCCGTTACCTGCTCCTGCAACGCTGCAAGATTCGTACGATCGCCGTCAAAACGATCCGACCAGACATCGCGGCCAGTTGACAGGTCGACAAGCGACACATTCATGCGAACCTGATCTCCGGCCCGCTGCACCGCGCCCTCTACGGCCCAGCGAATTCCAAGATCCTTGCCGAGCATCTTGAGATCAAGCTGCTTGTTCTTGTACGTGAACGCCGTTCCGCGTCCGATAACGAACGCGCCCGGCATTTGCGCGAGGTCGGTTGTCAGATCGGTCGTAATGCCATCAGCGAAATAGTCCTGCTCCGGATCGTTGTTGACGTTTGCGAACGGCAGTACGACGAGTGACAAGCGGGGAGTAATGTCGGGCCGGGCCGTAGCTTCCCTCTGCGTTTTTTGCTTGTCCGGAAAAACGTCGGTGCTAAGCGTCTTCCACGCAGTCCAGTAGCCGACGAGACCACCCGCGATCGCGCCGATAGCAGCAATCGAAGCGAGTGCTCCGCCGATCAGCTGCAATCGCGCCCGGAGGAAACCCCTAAAGTTGAGTGTCGATGCTGGTTTGCCCGGTGGCTCGCTGTCAGATGGCTTTTTGTTCAGTGGGTCATTTTCGGATGCCGATTTGTTCGGTCGGTCGCTGGAGACTTCCGAGTTCGTCACCGTTGCCTCCCCGC
>NZ_JBARGP010000752.1:0-8863 GCF_049798375.1 Bradyrhizobium sp. | reverse complement strand
TGATCGTGGCTGGCGGCTCCGTGCGCCATTCGGACGGCGGCGTGGTCGGCTCGACCGCGACGCAGCTGATTGGCCAGTTCAAGGTCGACTATGCCATCATCGGCGCATCGGCGATCGACGAGGAGGGCGCGCTGCTCGACTTCGACTATCGCGAGGTGCAGGTGGCGCAGGCGATCATCGCCAACGCGCGCAGCGTCATGCTGGTTGCCGATTCCACCAAGCTTCATCGCAGCGCGCCGGTGCGAATCGCCCATCTCAGCCAGATCCAGACCTTCGTCACCGATCGCGCGCTGCCCGATGGCCTGGCTGGTCTCTGCCACAACCGCGGCATCGACGTGATTGCGGCAATGCCGGCCGCTGAGCTCGACGACGGCTCGGATGCATCCGAGCCGACTTCGGCCGCCATATTCCGCCGCGCCTAAGCACTAGAAACCCCTACCTGAAATCAGGCAAAGCGTGCCCCAAAACCAGGGCAAAGCTGTGGATTTCCAGTTTGCTTTCGGTTCCGGTTGTGTTTAACGTCAAAAACGAAAGTGAAATCGCCGGTACGAAACTGGCGGTGCTGGGGGATGCGTCTGTTGGAGCGGATCTACGACCTCGCGATCGTCGGAGGCGGCGTCAATGGCTGCGGCATCGCGCGCGATGCGGCCGGGCGCGGAAGTTCTGTTTTCCTCTGCGAAATGAATGACTTGGCCAGCGGGACATCGTCCTGGTCGACCAAGCTCGTGCATGGCGGCCTGCGCTATCTCGAATATTACGAATTTCGATTGGTGCGCGAGGCGCTGATCGAGCGCGAGATCCTCTGGCAGATCGCGCCCCACATCATTCGTCCGCTGCGTTTCGTTTTGCCGCATCATGCGGGGCTGCGACCTGCCTGGATGTTGCGCCTCGGCCTGTTCCTGTACGACCATCTCGGCGGTCGCAAGCTGCTGCCGCCGACCCGCTCGGTGAATCTGGCGACGGATGTGGTCGGCAAGCCGCTCGCGCCCGGACGCTACACCAAGGGTTTCGAATATTCCGATTGCTCGGTTGACGATGCGCGGCTCGTGGTGCTGACCGCGCGCGACGCCGCCGACCGTGGCGCCGAGATCCGCACCCGCAGCCGTGCAACCGACATCCGTCAGGTCGATGGCGTCTGGCAGGTCACCGTCGAGCACACGCCGAGCGGTGCGCGCGAAACCATCCGCGCCAAGGCACTCGTCAATGCCGGCGGGCCGTGGGTGGAAGAGGTGCTGGCGTCGGGCGCCGGCGTCAATGCGAAGGCGAAGGTGCGGCTGGTGCAGGGCTCGCACATCGTGGTGCCGAAACTCTACGATCACGACCGCGCCTACATCTTCCAGAACGCCGACGGCCGCATCGTGTTCGCGATTCCCTATCAGGGCGACTTCACGCTGATTGGCACCACCGATCGCGACTATCACGGCGATCCGGCCAAGGTGAAGGCGACGCCGGAAGAGATCAGCTATCTCTGCGCCGCGGTCGGTGAATATCTCAACAAGCCGGTGCTGCCGGAGGACGTGGTCTGGACCTATTCCGGCGTGCGGCCGCTCTATGACGACGGCGCCTCCGAGGCCAAGGCCGCGACGCGCGACTACGTGTTCGAGCTCGATACGCCCGGCGGGTTGCCGCTGCTGTCGATCTATGGCGGCAAGATCACGACCTACCGGCGATTGTCGGAAGAGGCGCTGGAGCGTCTTGCGCCCTACCTGAACGGCGGCAAGGCGAAAGAAGGGTGGACCGGCAAGGCGCCGCTGCCCGGCGGCGACATGGCCGTCTCGGCGCTGCCGGCGCTGACCGCGAGCCTGCGACGCACCTATCCGTTCCTCAGCGATGCGCATGCCAACCGGCTCGCTCATGCCTACGGAACGCGCGCTGCCAAAATGCTCGGCAATGCGGCATCGCCGGCCGATCTCGGCCAATCCTTCGGTGCCACCTTGACGGAGCGCGAGGTCCGGTACCTGATAGCGGAAGAGTGGGCGTTGACTGCTGAGGACATTGTGTGGCGTCGATCCAAGCTTGGTTTGCGGTTGTCTCCGGCGGAGATCGCCGTGCTTGACGGCTGGATCGTCGCCAATGGCGCTGCGGCCGTGATCGCAACGCGTGAGGCGGGAGGACGCGCATGAGCGTGACGCTCGAGCATGTCACCCGTGTCGTCGACGGCGTGCCGACCATCCGTGACGTGTCGCTGACCCTGCAGCGCGGCACGCTTAGCGTGCTGCTCGGGCCGACCTTGTCCGGCAAGACTTCGATCATGCGGCTGCTCGCTGGCCTCGACAAGCCGACCACGGGCCGGGTGCTGGTCGACGACAAGGACGTCACCGGCTTCGACGTGCGCAAGCGCTCGGTCGCGATGGTCTATCAGCAGTTCATCAATTATCCCTCGCTCACGGTCTATGAGAACATCGCCTCGCCGCTGCGCGTGCAGGGCAAGTCACGCGAGGAGATCGAGAAGCGTGTCACGGAGGCCGCGAGGCTGTTGCGGCTGGAGCCATATTTGAAGCGTACGCCGCTGCAGCTCTCCGGCGGCCAGCAGCAGCGCACCGCGATCGCGCGCGCGCTGGTCAAGGGCGCCGACCTCGTGCTGCTCGACGAGCCCTTGGCCAACCTCGACTACAAGCTCCGCGAAGAGCTGCGCACGGAGCTGCCGCGCATCTTCGAGGCCTCGGGCGCGATCTTCGTCTATGCCACCACCGAGCCGTCGGAAGCCTTGCTGCTCGGCGGCAGCACCGTCTGCATGTGGGAAGGCCAGGCGCTGCAGATCGGCGAGACGCCGAAAGTGTACCGGCGGCCCGACACGCTGCGTGTGGCGCAGGTGTTCTCCGATCCGCCGATGAACACGGTCGCGATCGAGAAGCGGGACAATCAGGTGCATTATGCCGGCGGCGTCACCGCGCCCGCGGACGGTTTGTTCGCCGCGCTTGCCGATGGCAGTTATGGCGTCGGCTTCCGCCCGCACCAGCTCGGCCTGGCGCAAAGCGGCAGCCTTCAGGGCGGTCACGCGTTCCCGGCGACTGTCACGGTGACCGAGATCACGGGCTCCGAAAGCTTCGTACATCTGACGCGCGACGGAGCAAACTGGGTCGCGGTGCTACACGGCGTGCATGAATACGAGCCGGGTGCGGTGCTCGACGCCACGCTCGATCCCACCGACGTCTTCGTTTTCGATGCCGACGACCGTCTGGTCGCGGCGCCGGCAGCCGCGTGAGGGGGATGTCGCATGGCCCGTATTGACCTCGTCGATCTCGCCCAGTCCTACAACGGCAACGATGCCGACATCGAAAGCTTCGCGCTGAAGCCGGTGACGATGACCTGGCGGCAAGGCGGCGCCTATGCGCTGCTCGGCCCGTCCGGTTGCGGCAAGACCACGCTGCTCAATCTGATTTCCGGGATCCTGACGCCGACGCGTGGCCAGATCCTGTTCGACGGCACCGACATCACCCAGGCGTCGACCCGCGAGCGCAACATCGCGCAGGTATTCCAGTTTCCGGTGATCTATGACACAATGACGGTCGGCCAGAACCTTGCCTTCCCGCTCAAGAACCGTGGGGTCCCCAAAGCTGAGATCGACAAGCGCGTTGCCGAGATCGCGCGGTTGCTTGATCTGACGCCGGACCTCAATCGCAAGGCGACCCGGCTCACGGCCGACGCCAAGCAGAAGATCTCGCTTGGACGCGGCCTGGTGCGCTCCGACGTCGCCGCCGTGCTGTTCGATGAGCCGCTGACGGTGATCGATCCCGAGCTGAAATGGCAGCTGCGCTCAAAGCTGAAGGCGCTGCATCGCGAGCTCGACCTGACGATGATCTACGTCACCCACGACCAGACCGAGGCGCTGACCTTTGCAGACACCGTGGTCGTGATGCACGACGGACGCGTGGTGCAGAGCGGCACGCCGGCCGAGCTGTTCGACAAGCCGGCGCACACCTTCGTCGGCTATTTCATCGGCTCGCCCGGCATGAACATCATCGCGGCCGAGGTGAGCGGGCGTGAGGCGCGGATCGATGGTCGCACCATTGCGCTGACGCGTGGCTATCAGGCGCTGCCGCCCAATGCGAAGATCGAGATCGGCGTGCGTCCCGAATTCGTCGATATCACTGAGCCCGCACCGGATCTGCTGTCGGCCAATATCGAGCGGATCGATGATCTCGGCCGTGTCCGCTTTGCGCGGGTCAAGGTCGGCGACGTCAAGTTCGCGGCGCGCGTCCCCGCCGGCTTCGCGCCGTCAGGCACGCAGGTCGGTCTGAAATTCCAGCCGTCGCATGTGCACGTCTATGCCGACAGCCGTCTGGTCGAGGGAGCCTAAGTGATGGACAAGACCATCAACAACAAGGCCTGGTTCCTGGTGCTGCCGGTGTTCCTGGTGGTGGCGTTCTCCGCCATCCTGCCGCTGATGACGGTCGTGAACTATTCGATGCAGGACACCTTCGGCAACAACCAGTTCTTCTGGAACGGCGTCGGCTGGTTCAAGGAGCTGCTCGATCCCTCCAGCGATCTCGGCAGCCGTTTCTTCGCCTCGCTGTGGCGCAATCTGTTCTTCTCAGGCGTGATCCTTGCGATCGAGGTGCCGCTCGGCATCGTGGTTGCGCTGGCGATGCCGCGCGACGGCTGGCGGGTCGCTTTCTGCCTGGTCACGCTGGCGCTGCCGCTGCTGATTCCATGGAACGTGGTCGGCACCATCTGGCAGATCTTCGGCCGTCCCGACATCGGGCTGTTCGGCTATGTGCTCAACAATGCCGGCATCGACTACAATTACGTCTCCAACGAGTTCGACGCCTGGTTCACGGTCATCCTGATGGACGTCTGGCACTGGACCAGCCTCGTGGCGCTGCTGTGCTACGCCGGCCTGAAGTCGATCCCGGACGCCTATTATCAGGCCGCCCAGATCGACGGCGCCTCGCGCTGGGCGGTATTCACCGCGATCCAGTTGCCGAAGATGCATCGGGTACTCCTGATTGCGGTGCTGCTGCGCTTCATGGACAGCTTCATGATTTATACCGAGCCGTTCGTCGTCACCGGCGGTGGCCCCGGCAACTCCACCACCTTCATCTCGATCGAGTTGGTGAAGATCGCGCTCGGCCAGTTCGACCTCGGCAAGGCGGCTGCGCTGTCGCTGGTCTACAATCTGATCATCCTGATCGTCTGCTGGCTGTTCTACACGGTCATGACCAACGCCGGCGCCGAGCGTCGGCCCGTTCAAGGAGGCGCGTGATGCATTCGATCCCGGGCCGCCGGCTCATCATGTCGCTGTTCCTGGTCTTCCTGCTGTTGCCGATCTACTGGCTCGTCAACATGAGCTTCAAGACCAACACCGAGATCGTCTCGAGCATGACGCTGTGGCCGCATCAGCCGACCATTGCGAACTACAAGATCATCTTCACCGACGAGAGCTGGTATTCCGGCTACATCAATTCGCTCAAATACGTCATCATCAACACCGTGATCTCGATCTCAGTGGCGCTGCCGGCGGCTTACGCGTTCGCGCGCTACCGGTTCCTCGGCGACAAGCATCTGTTCTTCTGGCTGCTGTCGAACCGCATGGCGCCGGCCGCGGTCTACGCACTGCCGTTCTTCAACCTGTATTCGGCGATCGGCCTGTTCGACACACCCTGGGCGGTGGCGCTGGCGCATTGCATCTTCAATGTACCCCTGGCGGTCTGGATCCTCGAAGGTTTCGTCTCGTCGGTGCCGCGCGAGATCGACGAGACCGCCTTCCTCGACGGCTACTCGTTTCCGCGCTTCTTCATCAAGATACTGGTGCCGCTGATCGCCAGCGGCATCGGCGTCGCAGCCTTCTTCTGCTTCATGTTCTCTTGGGTCGAATTGCTGCTGGCACGTACGCTGACGGCGACCGAGGCCAAGCCGATCTCCGCCATCATGACCCGCACGGTATCGGCGGCCGGCATGGATTGGGGGCTTCTGGCGGCTGCGGGTGTCCTTACCATCATCCCCGGCGCGCTGGTGATCTGGTTCGTCCGCAACTACATCGCGCGCGGCTTCGCGCTGGGTCGGGTGTGATGATGTTCACGATGAGGCTGAGCCACCACTCCGCACTCGGCGTCACCTCTCCCCAGCGGGGAGAGGTCGGCTGCGTCAGCAGCCGGGTGAGGGGGCTCCGCTCCATCGAAAGACCGTACCCCCTCACCGCAGCCCTCTCCCCATGGGAGAGGGGGCTGACCGCCGTCGGCGCGACACGGCCCACCTTATCTGCAATGTTTCTCGCGTGGAGGCACTGAGCCATGGACAACATCGCATGGATGGCCTGGACCTTACCGACCGCGATCTTCTTCGTCGCGCTGGCCTGCACGCTCGCGGTCATGACCTGGCTCGCGGCCGTCTATCCCGAGGCCGAGCGGGTCGGCATTCTGCGGATTCCGACCACGCGCGGCGATCGCCTGTTTATTTCGCTGATTCTGGCCGCCGTCATCCACCTCGCGTGGATCGGCCTGGTCGGCTCCGATACCATTGCCACTTTGCCCATTGGGGAAGATGGATTTGAGATTTCGAGCCTGTGGCTCGCATCCGTGATTTCGCTCGCGTCGGCCGTTGCGATCTTCCGCACCGTCTGACGCGCGCGAAACAGAGCAGATCCGGGAGCAACCCGGGCCTGAAACGTCCTGTCGCTGCAAGGAGGAACACATGCGACTTCTGCCGGAAGGCAATGCCCGCTCGACGAGCGCAAGGGTCTTGATGATGACGAGCGCGTTCGCGCTGATGGCGGCATCTGCTGCGATCACCGCGCCCGCCCAAGCTGACGAAGCCGCTGCGAAGAAGTGGATCGACAGCGAATTCCAGCCTTCGACGCTGTCGAAGGACGACCAGATGAAGGAGATGGAGTGGTTCATCAAGGCCGCTCAGCCCTACAAGGGCATGGAGATCAACGTCGTCTCCGAAACGCTGACCGTGCACGAATACGAATCCAAGACGCTGGCCAAGGCGTTCGAGGAGATCACGGGCATCAAGGTCAAGCACGACATCATCCAGGAAGGTGACGTCGTCGAGAAGATCCAGACCCAGATGCAGTCGGGCAAGAACGTCTATGACGGCTGGATCAACGACTCCGACTTCATCGGCACCCACTTCCGCTACGGCCAGGCCGTCGACCTGACGGAGTGGATGAAGGGCGAAGCCAAGGACGTCACCGACCCGATGCTCGACGTCAATGACTTCATCGGCAAGTCGTTCACGACTGCGCCGAACGGCCATCTCTACCAGTTGCCCGACCAGCAGTTCGCCAATCTCTATTGGTTCCGCTACGACTGGTTCACCAATCCGGACTACAAGGCCAAGTTCAAGGCCAAGTACGGCTACGACCTCGGCGTGCCGGTGAACTGGTCGGCCTATGAGGACATCGCTGACTTCTTCACCAACGACGTGAAGGAGATCAACGGCGTCAAGGTCTATGGTCACATGGACTACGGCAAGAAGGACCCCTCGCTCGGCTGGCGCTTCACCGACGCCTGGCTGTCGATGGCCGGCAACGGCGACAAGGGGCTTCCGAACGGCTTGCCGGTCGACGAGTGGGGCATCCGCATGGAGGGCTGCCGTCCCGTCGGCTCCTCGGTCGAGCGCGGCGGCGACGTCAACGGCCCGGCGGCGGTCTATTCGATCGTCAAATATCTCGACTGGCTGAAGAAGTATGCCCCGCCGCAGGCGCAAGGCATGACCTTCTCCGAGTCGGGCCCGGTGCCGTCGCAGGGCAACATCGCCCAGCAGATCTTCTGGTACACCGCCTTCACCGCCGACATGGTGAAGCCCGGTCTCCCGGTCATGAATGCCGACGGCACGCCGAAGTGGCGTATGGCCCCGTCGCCGCATGGCGCGTATTGGAAGGACGGCATGAAGCTCGGCTATCAGGACGTCGGCTCGCTGACGCTTCTGAAGTCGACCCCGGTCGATCGCCGCAAGGCGGCCTGGCTCTATCAGCAGTTTATCGTCTCCAAGACGGTCAGCTTGAAGAAGAGCCATGTCGGTCTCACCTTCATCCGCGAGTCCGACATCTGGGACAAGTCGTTCACCGAGCGTGCGCCGAAGCTCGGCGGCCTGATCGAGTTCTACCGCTCGCCCGCGCGCGTGCAGTGGACCCCGACCGGCAACAACGTGCCTGACTATCCGAAGCTGGCGCAACTCTGGTGGCAGAACATCGGTGATGCGGCGTCGGGTGCAAAGACCCCGCAGCAGGCGATGGACTCGCTCGCCGCGGCCCAGGACTCGGTGCTCGAACGCCTGGAGAAGTCCAAGGTGCAGGGCGATTGCGGTCCGAAGCTGAACAAGAAGGAAACCGCCGAGTACTGGTACAACAAGTCGGCGAAGGACGGCAACATCGCTCCGCAGCGCAAGCTCGCGAACGAGAAGCCGAAGGGCGAGACCATCGACTACGACACGCTGATCAAGTCGTGGCCGGCATCGCCCCCGAAGCGCGCCGACGCGAAGTAAGTCGGGTGGTGTAACCACACCCTCACTGTCATCGTCCGCGAAAGCGGACGATCCAGTACGCCGCGGCCTCTCGGTTCGACACTGACGGTTGCGTTTACTGGATCCCCCGGCTGCGCGGGGGATGACAGTCGGAATAAACGAAAGGCCGGGAGCAATCCCGGCCTTTTTTGTTCACTCGGTCATTGCGAGGAGCCGAAGGCGACGAAGCAATCCAGACTTCCTTTTCGATGCTGGATTGCTTCGCTTCGCTCGCAATGCCGGCTACTATCGGCTTCTTGTTTGTCGTCATCGAGGACCTCACCATGGGCATGATCTTCCGCTGCGATCCCGCGCTGGAGCCGCATCTCACGCGGCCGGTGCTGGCGCGCGCCACACTGCCGGACTGGTTGCGGCGGATGCCAGCGTCGGCGCATTCGGAAGTCCACGGCCGCGC
>NZ_JBARGP010000751.1:0-11294 GCF_049798375.1 Bradyrhizobium sp. | reverse complement strand
CTGCATACCATCCGCGGCGCCGGGTACATGATCCGGGACGGCTTGCGTTGACGGGCTTTGCCAAGCTGATCCGCACCACGGCGTTTCGGCTGACGCTGGTCTATCTCCTGCTGTTCGCGCTGTTCGCGGCCTCGCTGCTGGCCTATTTCGCCTGGAATACCCGCCGTCTCATCACCGAGCAGATCTCGACCACGGTGTCGGCCGAGATAAGCGAGGTCACCGACATCTACACCCGCCGCGGCCTGCGCGGCCTGGTCTTCACCATCGAGAACCGGGCGCTGCGTCCGGGCGCCAATCTCTATCTCGTCACCACGCCGACGGGGCAGGCGATCGCCGGCAACGTCGGCTCGCTGGCGCCGGGCGTGATGGGCAGCGCCGGCTGGTCGGAGACGTTCTACCGCCGGCTCGACGATCCCCGCGACGAGAACCACCGCGCACTGGTCTATGTCACCCAGCTCTCCAGCGGTTTCCGGCTGCTGATCGGGCGCGACCTCGAGGAGCGCAGGCGCATGTTCCGCGTCATCGCGGAGGCCGCGCAGTGGTCGATGCTGGTGGTGGTGGTGCTCGGCATCGCCGGTGGCATCTTCGTGGCGCGGCGGGTGCTGCACCGGATCGACGCCATGACCGGCACCACCCAGCGCATCATGGCTGGCGACCTCTCGGGCCGGCTGCCGGTCGGGCGCAGCGGCGACGAGCTCGATCGGCTGGCGGAAAACCTCAACGCCATGCTGGAGCGGATCGAGGCGCTGATGACGGGCCTCAAGGAGGTCTCCGACAACATCGCGCATGACCTCAAGACGCCGCTGACGCGGCTGCGCAACCGCGCCGAGGAGGCGCTCGCCAAGTCGCGCTCCGAGGCCGAGTACCGCTCGGCGCTGGAGCGCACCATCGAGGAATCCGACGGCCTGATCCGCACCTTCAATGCGCTCTTGATGATCGCGCGTGCCGAATCCGGCCAGGCCCGCGGCGGCATGGCCGATTTCGACGCTGCGGAGGTCGCGTTCGGCATCCATGAGCTCTACGAGCCGCTCGCCGAAGACGACGGCATGACGTTGCAGGTCAAGACTGCGTCGACGCCGCTGCACGGCAATCGCGAGCTGATCAGCCAGGCGCTCGCCAATCTGGTCGAGAACGCGATTAAATATGGCAAGCCGGTCGCGGTGCCGCTCGGCACCGAGGCTGCGGCGACCGCCCGCGAGATCCTGATCGAGGCGCGGCGTGACGGCGAGCAGGTGGTGCTCAGTGTCACCGACCACGGTCCCGGCATACCCGAGGCCGACCGTAAGCACGCGATCGAGCGCTTCGTGCGGCTGGAGGCGAGCCGCACCATGCCGGGCTCGGGCCTCGGCTTGAGCCTCGCCTCCGCGGTGGCGACCTTGCATGGCGGCGAGCTCAGGCTCGGCGATGCGCATCCGGGGCTCACGGCGACCTTGCTGCTGCCGGCCAGCGCCGATGCCGGCGCGAGGCTTGCGGCTCAAACACAGGATGTGCCACAGAAGGCGGCATGATCGCATCCGCGCCGGGAAACGACGGACTATCCTTGGCGGCGCGTTTCGTGGCCGGCCCGCATCTGCGGTCGCCCGAGAAGGCCGAGCAGCGTCTGCAGGACTGGCTGGCCGAGCTCGAGCCGGCCCACGCAACCGCGATCGGGAACCTGCTCGACGGCAAGGCCCGCAGCATCCTGCTCGGCATCGCCGAGTTCTCGCCCTATCTGTTCGACCTGATCCGCGCCGACGCCGTCAGGCTCGTCCGGCTGCTGCGCTGCGACCCCGAGTCGCATCTGGCCGGCCTGATCGAGGCGACCTCGCGCGAGGTGTTTGCCGCAGGCAGCGAAGCCGACGTAATGCGGCTGTTGCGCCGGATGAAGTCGGAAGCAGCCTTGGTGACCGCGCTCTGCGACATCGGCGGCGTCTGGCCGGTGATGCAGGTCACGACAGCGCTGACCGATATCGCGGTCACCTCCGTGCAAACGGCGCTGCGCTATCTGTTGCGCCAGGAGGCGGTTCGCGGCCGGCTCGCACCTGAGGATGCCGAACACCCCGAGCAGGGCTGCGGCCTGTTCGTGCTGGCGATGGGCAAGATGGGCGCGGGCGAGCTGAACTATTCCAGCGACATCGACCTGATCGTGTTCTTCGATCCCGAGGCCACCAACCTGATCCCCGACATCGAGCCGCAGCCGTTCTTCGTGCGCGTCACCCAGGGCCTAGCGCGGCTGTTGCAGCAGCGCACCGCCGACGGTTACGTGTTCCGGGTCGATCTGCGGCTGCGGCCCGATCCAGCCTCGACGCAGGTCGCGATGTCGACCGACGCAGCGCTGCATTACTACGAGCGCGAGGGACGCACCTGGGAGCGCGCAGCGATGATCAAGGCGCGGGTCTGCGCCGGCGATGCCAGAGTGGGCGAGGCGCTGCTCGCGGAGCTCTCGCCCTTCGTCTGGCGCAAGCATCTCGACTTCCAGGCGCTGGCCGACGTGCACGACATGAAGCGCCAGATGCAGGTCTATCGCGGCCAGAGCGAGATCTCGGTCGAGGGCCATAACGTCAAGGTCGGACGCGGCGGCATCCGCGAGATCGAGTTCTTCGCCCAGACCCAGCAATTGATCGCCGGCGGCCGTCATGCCGAATTGCGGGTGCCGCAGACGCTGGTCGCGCTCGACGTGCTCGCCGTGAGCAACTGGATCACCTATGACGCGCGCGACGAGCTCAGCGCGGCCTATCAGTTTCTGCGGCGGGTCGAGCACCGGCTGCAGATGATCGCCGACGAGCAGACCCACAGCCTGCCGCAGGAGCCGGAGGCGGTCGATCGCTTCGCGCAGTTCTTCGGCTATGAGAACCGCGAGGCGTTCGCGCTGGACCTGCTGTTTCAGCTCAACATCGTGCAGGGCCATTACGCAAAACTGTTCGAAGGCGATCCGACGGGCACTGCGAGCCTGCCACCGGTGAACTACGCGGCCGGAGCAGGGGACGCGCATCTGGTTCAGCGCCTCGCCGCGCTCGGCTTCAAGGATCCGCTCGTCGTCGCCAGAACCCTGCAGCAATGGATGGCCGGCGAATATCGCCTGTTCCGCACCGAGACCACGCGGACCGCCTTCGCCGAGTTCGTGCCGGCGCTGATCGACGGCCTTGCGCACGCCGACGAGCCGGACCGCGCGGTCGTGGCCTTCGACGGTTTCCTGCAGGCGCTGCAGCGCGGCGGGCGGCTGATCACCTTGCTCGGTCAGAACCGCGATTTGGTGGCGCTGGTGGCGCTGGTGCTGGGAGCTGCGCCCCGGCTCGGCGACATGCTGGCGCGGCAGCCGCAACTGATGGACGGGCTGATCGACCCGCGCTTCTTCGGCGCGATGCCGGACCGGCGCGAATTGTCCGAGCGGCTCGCCGCGACGCTCGAGGATGCCGGCGCCTATGAGGAATTCCTCGATCGCCTGCGCCTGTTCGGCCAGGAGAGCCTGTTCCTGATCGGCACCCGCATTCTCTCCGGCACCGTGTCGGCACAGCAGGCCGGCACGGCGTTCGCCGATGTCGCCGAAGGCATCGTCAATACCGTGCACGGCCTCGTCACCGAGCGCTTCGCCGAGCAGCACGGCCGCATCAAGGCGCAGGAGACCGCGATCATCGCGATGGGACGGCTGGGCGCACGCGAGATGACCGCGTCCTCCGATCTCGATTTGATCCTGCTCTATGATTTCGATGCAGACGCGCCGGATTCCGATGGCCCGCGCTCGCTGCATGGCGCGCATTATTTTGCCCGCTTCACCCAGCGCCTGATCTCTGCCTTCACCTCGCGCACCAATTACGGCGTGCTCTACGATATCGACATGCGGCTGCGCCCGTCGGGTCGCGCCGGCCCGCTGGCCTCGCATATCGACTCTTTCGCGAACTACCAGGAGCGCGAGGCCTGGACCTGGGAGCACATGGCGCTGACCCGGGCGCGGGTGATCTCGGCATCGGCTGCGTTCCGGAGCCGGATCGAGGCGATCATCCGCGAGGCGCTGACGCGGCCGCGCGACGCATCGCTGACCGCGCGCGACGTTGCCGAAATGCGGCGGGCGATCGCGCAGGAAAAGGGCGAGGGCGATCCCTGGGACCTGAAATACGCCGCCGGCGGCATGGTCGATATCGACTTCGTCGCGCAATATCTGCAGCTTGTGCACGCCGCCACGAAGCCCGACATTCTCGACGTCTCCACCCTGCAGGTGCTCTGCAAGGCCGAGCAGCTCGGGCTGCTGCCGCGCTCTGACGCCGACACGCTGTGCCAGGCCGCGCGGCTCTATCACGATCTGACGCAGATCCTGCGGCTGTGCGTCAGCGACAAGTTCAAGCCGGACAGCGCCGGCGACGACCTGTTGCGGGTGCTGGCGCGCGCCGGCGATGCGCCGCATTTTTCCGCGCTGGAGGCGCGGGTGCGCGAGACCCAGGCCGAGGTGCGGCGGGTCTTTACGGCCGTGGTGGAGGGCTAGACGGCCGCCAGCAATCCGGCGGCGATCATCATGGCTGCCGCCGCCGACAGCGCGAGCGACCAGTGGATGCCGATGGCGCTGCCCACGAGGCCGACCGAGATGCCGCTGAAAGCGCGCAGGCCGAGGCTCGCCATGTTGAACAGGCCGATCACGCGGCCGCGCATGTCGATGGGCGCGTTGAGCTGGACCAGGCTCTGCGCCATCGCATTGAACGACAGCTCGAGAAACCCCGCGGCGAACAGGAAGGCCAGCGCCAGCGCGTAGTTCTGCGAGAGGGAGAAGACGATCAGCGCCACGCACCAGGACAGCGCCAGGATGATGGCGGTGCGTGGCCGCGGCGGCAACAATCCGCGCCCTTCCAGGATGAGGCCGGCGAGCAGGCCGCCGGCGGCGTCGGCCGCGAGCAGCATGCTGTAGGAGATTCCGGGATCGCCGTGGCCGAGATCGGTCGCGAAGCTCGGCATCTGCGAGCTGTAGGCGCTGCCGACAAAGAAGGACGCGGCGCCCGCCAGCAGCGTCATCGAGACGATGACGCTATGCGGCCTGATATCGCGCGCGGTGTGCAGGATGTCGGCAAGCCCACCCACCGCGCGGCGCGGCGGCCGCGTGCCCTTCCGGAAGCGCGGGCCGTAGGGCGCCTTGACCAGCCACAGCACCAGCGGCAGGTAAAATACCGTGTTCAACATGATGCCGTGGGCCGGTCCGAACCCGATCAGGATCGCGCCACCCACGGCGGGGCCGACCAGGACACCGAGATAGCGGGCCATCGCATTGAGCCGCACGGCGCTTTCGAGATCGGCCGGGCCGACCACGTCGTACAGCAGCATCTGGTTGGGCGTCTGCCACAGCACGCCGGCACAGCCATGGATCACCAGGATCACCATGGCTTGCCACATCTGCAGCGACCCGGTGACGAAGAAATAGCTCCAGCTCAGCGACGCCAGGATGAACAGGCCCATGCCGGCCTGGATCACGCGGCGCGGATCGAACCGGTCCGCCAGTGCGCCCGAGGCCACCGAGAACAGCAGGAAGGGCAGCCAGTGCGAGACGATGGCGAAGCCGCCGAGCGCCGGTGAATGGAATTTCTGGAACACCACCCAATAACTGATCACGTGCTCGATATTGTCCGCCATCATGGCGAGCACATAGGTCGTGAACTGCGCCTGGAAGCCGCGATGGCGGAGCGCGGCGAAAGATCGCTTGGCGGGCGGCGCAGCGACAGCGGCGGCGGGATTGGCGTCGGTCATGCGATGGGACGAGTCCTGGCGTGACCGAACGGAACCGCGCTGGTCGCAAGCGATGTTTTGCGACCAGACAGCGCCGGTGTCGAGAGCAGCGCGCCTGATGGCGAGCAAGCCCCCCATGCAGATTTGGTCAGCGAGACCGATCTCGCTACGGCGCGAGATCAGGCCTTTGCCCGCGCCGCCTGCTTCAGCCTGGTCAGCGCTTCCAGCGCGTTCGGCATCAGGCCGGGCCCGCCGGCGTCCAGATGCGCAAAGATCGATTTGAGCATGCGCGGGTCCCAGTACTTCTTGATGTGATCGGCGATGCCCGGCACCGCGCGATCATGGCCCTGGGTCTCGAAGAATTGTCCGATCTGGTTGGCCATATAGACCAGGCGATCAGTGTTGTTATGCGACATGCATCGTATCCGTGTATGTGGCGTGCGTGCGCTGTTCGGCGCTTGCGGCAATGCGATCGGGGTGGGTGAACACTTCAAAACCGTCACCGCGGGCGATCGCAACCAGCGTGATGCCGGCGCGCTCAGCGGTGCGGATGGCAAGAGCGGTCGGCGCAGAGACGGCAACGATGACCGGCGCGCCGATCGAGGCGGCCTTCTGCACCATCTCGACCGAGACGCGGCTGGTCAGCACGACCAGGCCTTCGCTGGCATCGGTGCGCGACTGCGCGAGATGGCCGGCGAGCTTGTCCAGCGCATTGTGCCGCCCGACATCCTCGCGCAGCGCGACAATGCCGCGGGCAGGCGTCCAGAAGGCCGCGGCGTGGACGGCGCGGGTCTCGCGGTTGATGGCCTGCAGCGGCTCGACCCCAGAGAGCGCCGCCATGATCTGGCGCGCGGTGAAGCTCCGGCCCTTTGGCACGATCGCGCTGGGGCGGATTGCTTCGGCGATCGAATCGATGCCGCACAGGCCGCAGCCGGTGGGGCCGGCGATCTGGCGCCGGCGGGCGCTGATGCGCTCGGCGATTTCAGGCGCGAGCCACATCCGGAGCTCGATGCCGTCGTCGAGATCGATGACGTCGAGCGTGATGATGTCATCGAAGGTCGTGATGATGCCTTCGCTGAGGCTGAAGCCGACAGCGAAATCCGCAAGATCCTGCGGCGTCCCCATCATGACGGCATAGGTGCCGCCATTATAAGTCAGCGCAAGCGCGGTCTCCTCCGGCACGCGGCGGGGACCTTCGCTGGAGGTCCCGTCGCGCCAGACCAGACGCTCGGCGATGCGCACCGCGTCCTTCATTTTGTGCTCCGCTTCAACCCCTATTGGAATGCGGCTTTGGGTTTGAAGTTCCCAGACAGGGGGCGAACGCCCGGCTGGAACTCCAAATCCGGCGCACCCCTTTACTCCGCGGCTTCTACTACCGGCGCGATCCGGCGCGAATGCCGCGCCTGCTCGTCATAGGCCTTCTGCCACTCCGACGGTCCGTTGGACGGCGAGATCTGCACCGCCGTGACCTTGTATTCCGGACAATTGGTTGCCCAGTCGGAATAGTCGGTCGTGATCACGTTCGCCTGCGTGTCCGGGTGATGGAAGGTGGTGTAGACGACGCCCGGCGCGACCCGCTCGGTGATCAGCGCCCGCAGCGTGGTCTCGCCGGCGCGGCTCGCCAGCCGCACCCAGTCGCCATCGCGAATGCCTCGCACCTCGGCATCGTGCGGATGGACCTCCAGCCGGTCCTCTGCATGCCAGGCGACGTTTTCGGTGCGTCTGGTTTGGGCGCCGACATTGTACTGGCTGAGGATGCGCCCGGTGGTGAGCAGCAGCGGGAAGCGCGGACCGGTCTTTTCGTCGGTCGCGATATACTCGGTCACCACGAACTTGCCCTTGCCCCGCACGAAGCTGTCGATATGCATGACCGGCGTGCCTTCCGGCGCCTTTTCGTTGCAGGGCCACTGCACCGAGCCCAGCTCCTCGAGCTTGGCAAAGGAAACGCCCGAGAAGGTCGGGGTCAGCGCGGCGATCTCGTCCATGATCTCGGAGGGATGGCTGTAGCTCATCTCATAGCCCATCGCCTTGCCGAGGCCGATCGTGACCTCCCAGTCGGCGTAGCCGTTGCGCGGCGTCATCACCTTGCGCACCAGCTGAATGCGACGCTCGGCATTGGTGAAGGTGCCGTCCTTCTCCAGGAAGGTCGAGCCGGGCAGGAAGACATGGGCGTAGTTCGCGGTCTCGTTCAGGAACAGGTCCTGCACGATTACGCACTCCATCGTCGATAGGGCTGCCACGACGTGGGTCGTGTTGGGATCGGACTGCAGGATGTCCTCGCCCTGCACGTAGAGGCCCTTGAAGCTGCCCTCGACCGCGGAATCGAACATGTTGGTGATGCGCAGGCCGGGCTCGGGATTGAGCTTGACGTTCCACATCGCCTCGAACTGCTCGCGCACCGCGTCGATCGCGATGTGCCGGTAGCCGGTGAGCTCGTGCGGGAACGAGCCCATGTCGCAGGAACCCTGCACGTTGTTCTGGCCGCGCATCGGATTCACGCCGACGCCACTGCGACCGACATTGCCGGTCGCCATCGCGAGGTTGGCGATCGCGATCACCGTGGTCGAGCCCTGGCTGTGCTCGGTGACGCCAAGGCCATAATAGATCGCGGCATTGCCCCCGGTGGCGTAGAGGCGGGCGGCTGCGCGCAGTTCGGCCGGGTCCACCTTGGTGACGGCTGCCACCGCCTCAGGGCTGTGCCGCTGATCCGCGACGAAGGCGGCCCAATCCTGGAACTCGCTCCAGTCGCAGCGCTCGCGGACATACGCCTCCTTGACCAGGCCTTCGGTGACGATGACATGGGCCATCGCGGTCAGCACCGCGACGTTGGTGCCGGGCATCAGCGGTAGATGATGGTCGGCCTCGACATGCGCGGTCTTGACCAGTTCGGTGCGACGCGGATCGACCACGATGAGGCGGGCGCCCTGACGCAGCCGCTTCTTCATGCGCGAGGCGAACACGGGATGCGCATCGGACGGATTGGCGCCGATCACCATCACGACGTCGGTGTCTTCGATCGAGTCGAAGTCCTGGGTGCCGGCAGAGGTACCGAAGGTGGTGGAGAGCCCGTAGCCGGTCGGCGAGTGGCAGACGCGGGCACAGGTGTCGACATTGTTGTTGCCGAAGCCGGCGCGGATCAGCTTCTGCACCAGATAGGTTTCCTCATTGGTGCAGCGGGAGGAGGTGATGCCGCCGATGGCATCGCGGCCGTATTTCTGCTGGATGCCGCGCAGCTTGGTCGTGGCGAAGCCATAGGCCTCGTCCCACGACACCTCGCGCCAGGGCTGGTCGATTGTCTCGCGGATCATCGGCTTGAGGATGCGCTCCTTGTGGGTCGTATAGCCCCAGGCGAAGCGGCCCTTGACGCAGGAATGGCCACGATTGGCCTTGCCGTCCTTGTACGGCACCATGCGCACGACTTCCTCGTCGCGCATCTCCACCTTGAAGGCGCAACCGACGCCGCAATAGGCGCAGGTGGTGACGACGGAATGCTCGGGTTGACCGATCTCGATGACCGACTTCTCGGTCAACGTTGCGGTCGGGCAGGCCTCCACGCAGGCGCCGCAGGAGACGCATTCGGAGCCCAAGAAGCTTTCGCTCATGCCGGGCGAGACGCGGCTGTCGAAGCCGCGGCCGGAGATGGTCAGCGCGAATGTACCCTGGACCTCTTCGCACGCACGGACGCAGCGCGAGCAGACGATGCACTTGGACGGATCATAGGTGAAATACGGATTGGACTCGTCCTTCGGCATCCAGGCCGGGTTGACGTCACCCTTGGCCTCCGCGAACACATGGTTCTCGCCCTGGTAGCCGTAGCGCACCTCGCGCAGGCCCACCGCGCCGGCCATGTCCTGCAGCTCGCAATCGCCATTGGCAGCGCAGGTCAGGCAGTCGAGCGGATGGTCGGAGATGTACAGCTCCATCACGCCCTTGCGGAGCTGCTTCAGCCGCTCGGTCTGGGTGTGGACCACGAGGCCGTTCATCGCCGGCGTGGTGCAGGAGGCCGGCGTGCCGTTGCGGCCCTCGATTTCGATCAGGCAGAGCCGGCAGGAGCCGAAGGCATCGACCATGTCGGTGGCGCAGAGTTTCGGGATCTGCGTGCCGGCTTCCATCGCCGCGCGCATGATCGAGGTGCCCTCGGGCACGGTGACGCTCTGGCCGTCGATGGTCAGCGTCACCATCGCCTCGGATTTGGAGCGAGGCGTGCCGTAATCGGTTTCATGAATCAGCGACATGGCGATGTCCTTACTCCGCGGCCTGCAGGCGCGGTTGTTGAGGTCCGAAATCTTCACGGAAATGCTTGAGCGCCGACAGCACGGGGTAGGGCGTGAAGCCGCCGAGCGCGCAGAGCGAGCCGAGTTTCATGGTGGCGCAGAGGTCCTCGACCAGCGCGAGGTTGGTCGCGACCTGCTCGCCACGTCGGATTTTGTCGATGGTCTCCACGCCGCGGGTCGCGCCGATCCGGCAGGGCGTGCACTTGCCGCAGGATTCGATGCCGCAGAACTCCATCGCGAAGCGCGCCTGCTTGGCCATGTCGACGGTGTCGTCGAAGATCACGATGCCGCCATGGCCGATCAGGCCATCCTTCGCCGCAAACGCCTCGTAGTCGAACGGCGTGTCGAACAGCGCGCGCGGGAAGTAGGCCCCGAGCGGACCGCCGACCTGCACCGCGCGCACGGGACGGCCGGTGAGGGTGCCGCCGCCGATCTCATCGACCAGCTCGCCGAGCGTGATGCCGAACGCGGTTTCGAACAGGCCACCAAACTTGACGTTGCCGGCGAGCTGGATCGGCATGGTGCCGCGCGAGCGCCCCATGCCGCAATCGGCATAGGCCTTGGCGCCGTTGTCCAGGATGAAGGGAATCGCCGCGAGCGACAGCACGTTGTTGACCACGGTCGGCTTGCCGAACAGGCCATGATGCGCGGGCAGCGGCGGCTTGGCGCGGACTAGGCCGCGGCGGCCTTCCAGGCTTTCCAGCAGCGAGGTTTCCTCGCCGCAGACATAGGCGCCGGCGCCGGCGCGTACTTCGAGATCGAAGGCGACCTTGTCGCCGAGCAGACCTGCGTGTCTGGCGATCGCGATGGCCTTGGTCAGGGTCGCGATCGCGTGCGGATATTCGGAGCGGCAGTAGATGTAGCCCTTGGTCGCACCTACGCCGATGCCGGCGATGGTCATGCCCTCGATAAGGACGAATGGATCGCCCTCCATCAGCATGCGGTCGGCGAAGGTGCCGCTGTCGCCTTCGTCGGCATTGCAGACCACGAATTTACGGTCGGCCTTGGCCTGCGCCACCGTCTTCCACTTGATGGCGGTCGGAAAGCCGGCGCCGCCGCGGCCGCGCAGCCCCGACGCTGTGACCTCGGCGATCACGGCATCCGGCGTCAAGGTCAGCGCGCGCTGCAGGCCCCTGTAGCCACCATGGGCGCGGTAGTCTTCCAGCGACAGCGGATCGACCACACCGCAACGTGCGAAGGTCAGCCGCGTCTGCCGCTTCAGCCACGGAATCTCTTCGGTCGGGCCGAGCCGCAGCGCATGCGGGCCGTTGCAGACAATGGCGTCAAGCAATGAAGGCACATCGGCTGGTGTCACCGGGCCGAAAGCGACGCGACCGT
>NZ_JBARGP010000750.1:0-6660 GCF_049798375.1 Bradyrhizobium sp. | reverse complement strand
ACGGGATGCTCTATTCCCTGCCCTCGCGCGAGGTCATCGCCGACAGCGTCGAATATATGGTCAACGCGCATTGCGCCGACGCCATTGTCTGCATCTCCAACTGCGACAAGATCACGCCCGGCATGCTGATGGCGGCGATGCGGCTCAACATCCCCAGCGTGTTCATCTCCGGCGCCCCCATGGAAGCGGGCAAGATCGACATCAACGGCAAGCTGCGCAAGGTCGATTTGATCGATGCCATGGTGAGCGCCGCCGACGACAAGGTGTCGGACGAAGAGGTCGAGGCGATGGAGCGCTCGGCCTGCCCGACCTGCGGCTCCTGCTCCGGCATGTTCACGGCGAACTCGATGAACTGCCTGACCGAGGCCCTGGGTCTCTCTCTGCCCGGCAACGGCTCGGTGCTGGCGACGCATGCCGACCGCAAGGGCCTGTTCGTGGAAGCCGGTCACCTGGTCGTCGATCTCGCCCGCCGCTACTACGAGCAGGACGACGACAGCGTGCTGCCGCGCAAGATCGCCAACTTCAAGGCGTTCGAGAACGCGATGAGCATGGACATCGCGATGGGCGGCTCGACCAACACCGTGCTGCATCTCTTGGCCGCCGCGCATGAGGGCGAGATCCCGTTCTCCATGCCTGACATCGATCGCCTGTCGCGCAAGGTGCCCTGCCTGTGCAAGGTCGCGCCGGCAGTGGCCGACGTCCACATGGAGGACGTGCATCGCGCCGGTGGCGTGATGGCGATCCTCGGCGAGCTCGCGCGTGCCAATCTGCTGCACACGGAGTTGCCGAGCGTGCATTCGGCCTCGCTCAATGCCGCGCTGGAGCGCTGGGACATCAAGCGCACGTCGAGCGAGAGCGTGAAGGACTTCTACATGGCGGCGCCCGGCGGCGTGCCGACCCAAATCGCATTCAGCCAGAACCGCCGCTATCAAGATCTCGATCTCGACCGCGAAAAAGGCACGGTCCGCGACCTCGCACACGCCTACTCCAAGGACGGCGGTCTCGGTGTGCTCTACGGCAACATCGCGCTCGACGGCTGCATCGTGAAGACCGCCGGCGTCGATGCCAGCATCCTGAAATTCACCGGACCCGCCCGCGTGTTCGAAAGCCAGGATGCCGCCGTCGAAGCGATCCTGACCAACAAGATCAAGGAAGGCGACATCGTCGTCATCATCTATGAAGGCCCGCGCGGCGGCCCCGGCATGCAGGAGATGCTGTATCCGACCAGCTATCTGAAGTCGAAGGGGCTCGGCAAAGCCTGCGCGCTGATCACCGACGGCCGTTTCTCCGGTGGCACCTCGGGCCTGTCGATCGGCCACTGCTCGCCGGAAGCCGCCGAGGGCGGCCTGATCGGCCTGGTGCAGAATGGCGACCGCATCGAGATCGACATCCCCAACCGCACCATCCACCTTGCTGTCGACGACGAGACCCTGGCGCATCGCCGCGCGGCGATGGAAGCCAAGGGCGCGAACGCCTGGAAGCCCGGCAATCGGACCCGCAAGGTCTCCACCGCGCTGAAGGCCTATGCGGCCTTCGCGAGCAGCGCCGCCAAGGGCGCGGTGCGCGTCGTCAAGGAGTGAGTTTGTAGGTGGGCACGGCGCCCTGCGCCTTTGCCCACCTACACCCTTTAAATTGCAACCGCGAGTTGTTAACATCGGGCCACATCTGCGCCGCCGATCGGCTGTGGATGGATGGAGATCGCGTGTCCTGGGGGATCGATGCGATGGCTCTCAACCGGATCGGCTTCGCTCTGCCACTCGGCTTCGCTCTGCCACTGGCTCTCATTGGGCTGCTGACGAGACCAGCATGGCCCGCCGATCCCGACGCCCTGTGGAAGATCATCCACGATGGCTGCGTCCCGGATCAGTCCAACCACGGCGATCCCAAGCCTTGTGTGTTGGTCGACCTGGCGGAGCGCTTCGCCGTCCTCAAAGATCGCAACGGAGCGACGCAATTCCTGCTGATCCCGACCGACCGCGTCACCGGCATCGAGGATCCCACAATCCTGTCCGAACAGGCGCCGAATTATTGGAAGGCCGCCTGGGACGCACGGCATTTCACCAGCGCGCAGGCCGGCACGAACCTGCCGGATGACAAGATCGCGCTCGCGATCAACTCGCAGTTCACGCGCAGCCAGAATCAGCTCCACATCCACATCGATTGCATTCGCGTGGAGGCGCGTGAGACGCTGCGCATGCTGCAACCGCAGCCGGGCGCAGGCTGGACTCATGCAATGATCCTGGCCCAGGACTACGATGTTCGAATGTTGAGCGCGGACGACCTGAAGAGCCAGAACTTGTTCTCGCTTGCGGCCGCGCACCTGCAACCGGGACAGACCATGGCAAATGAGACCATCGTGCTGGCCGGCGCCGTGCTGCCGGACGGCAGCAGTGGCTTGTATCTCCTCGTCGGCAGCGCCGGCGGCGCCGGCAATGGCGAGACGCTGGAAGACCATCAATGCGTCATCGCGAAGGTGCCGTGAGCTTGATGTGCAACCACGACGATAAAGACGATCCCCTAAGCCTCTGACGTCGTAACGTTACTCCTGCTGCTCGCGGAAATGCGCCAGTCGCTCGGCCAGCGCGGTGCCGGCGGCGCCCAGTTCGTCCAGATGCGCCTTCGAGAGCCGCTTCAGGCGACGATCGCCTTCCGCCGACAGCCGGACCAGGATACGGCGGCCGTCACCCGGATCGGTCGCGCGCACCAAGAGACCGAGCTTGCTCATGCGGTCGACCAGTTCGACCGCCGAGTGATTCTGGATCAGCAGATATTTCGCCAGGTCACCCACCGAAAGCGGGTGGTCCAGCGAAAACCCCTTGATGGCGAGCAGCGCCTGGTGCTGCTGCGAGGTCAGCCCCTCCTCCCGCGCGGCGCGCTCGCTGAAGGCGAGAAACTTGCGCAGCTCGTAGCGAAATTGTGCCAGGGCCGCATAGTCGGCGTCGCGGAACACTCTCGCGGTGTCGACGGCAGGTAATGGAAGCGCCTTGGCGCGTCGCGGGGTCATGCGCTCTCCGTGTCGTCAGGCTCAAGCTGTTTTTAATCAAACGCCCGCTGAGGAAAGGGGCTCGTTGCGCCGAGCGGATGGCAGCCATCCTATCTGCCATCCTTTGCTGCCTTGCAATATATCGTACCGCGATGTATTTGCGCAGCAGCATTTTGCCGCACCGCGCCAAGCCCGAAACCTGGAGAAGATCCGTGAGTTCCCTGCCGTCCGCCGTCGCCCATGCGCGATTGGGAGATTTCAGCACCGACCGCCGCGTCCTCGTTCTGGTCGCGATGGCGCTGTTCGTCGGTGCAGGCGGCATTGCCTCGGCCTGGCTGCTGCTGCACGCCATCGCGCTCGCCACCAATCTGTTCTGGCTGCAGCGCTTCAGCTTCGAGACCGTGCAGCTAGGTACCATGAAACCGGGAATCTGGATGGTGCTGGCGCCTGCGGTCGGCGGACTCCTGATCGGGCTGACGGCCCGGTTCGGTTCCGAAAAGATCCGCGGCCACGGCATTCCCGAGGCCATCGAAGCGATCCTGATCGGCCAAAGCCGGATGTCGCCGAAGGTCGCAATTCTGAAACCGCTGTCCTCGGCGATCTCGATCGGATCGGGTGGCCCGTTCGGCGCTGAAGGCCCGATCATCATGACCGGCGGCGCGATCGGCTCGCTGTTCGCGCAATGCTTCAGCCTGAGCGCGGCCGAGCGCAAGACACTGCTGGTCGCGGGCGCCGTGTCCGGCATGACCGCCATTTTCGGCACGCCGATCGCATCCGTGCTGCTCGCCGTCGAGCTGTTGTTGTTCGAATGGAAGCCGCGCAGCCTGATTCCGGTGATCACCGCCTGCGTGCTGGCGGCCGCGCTGCGGCCCCTCATTCTCGGCTCCGGTGTGCTCTTTCCCTTTTCGGGTACACTGCCGTTCTCGCCGCTGGTGCTCGCAAGTTGCATCGGCGCCGGCATCATGGGCGGCCTGCTATCGGGCCTTCTGACGGGGATGCTGTACAAGGCCGAAGATCTGTTCGGCGAATTGCCGATCCACTGGATGTGGTGGCCCGCGATCGGCGGCCTCATCGTCGGGCTCGGCGGCCTGATCGAGCCCCGCGCGCTCGGTGTCGGCTACGACATCATCGCCGATCTGCTCGGCAACCACATGGGGCTCCGCGACGTCGCACTCATTCTCGTCGTCAAATCGCTGATTTGGATCGCGGCACTGGCGTCCGGCACCTCCGGCGGCGTGCTGGCCCCACTCTTGATCTTCGGCGGCTGCCTCGGCTGGCTGGAGGGCCAATATCTGCCGGGCGATACCGGCGCCTGGGCGCTGCTCGGCATGGCCGCGATGATGGGCGGCACGATGCGCTCGCCGCTCACCGGCGTGCTGTTCGCGATCGAGCTGACCGGCAATTTCAGCATGATGCTGCCGCTCCTGATCGCCACCGGCGCGGCCTATGCGGTCACCGTGCTGATGCTGAAGCGCTCGATCCTGACCGAAAAGATCGCCCGCCGCGGCCAGCACATCACCCGCGAATACAGCGTCGATCCGTTCGAGCTGCTGCGCGTCAGCGAGGTGATGGTGACCAAGGTCGACACCCTGTCGGGAAGCATGCGCCTGAACGAGGCCATCGACTTTTTCTCCAACGGCGAGCCTCGTCACAAATCCTATCCCGTCCGCGGCACCGACGGGCGCGTCATCGGCATGGCGAGCCGCGCCGACATCCTGCAATGGCGCACCGAGGCCCCCGGCCGCGGCGACGACACCCTCGCCGACCGGCTGTCCGACGAGGCACTGGTGGTCGGCTTCCCGGACGAGCCGGTCGCGCGGCTGGCCGATCGTATGGCCGTGGAAGGCATCGGCCGCGTGCCAGTGGTCGAGCCCCGAACCATGCGCCTGGTCGGCTTGGTCTCGCGCAAGGACCTGCTGCACATCCGCCGCACTGCGCGGGCCAGCGAGGAAACGCGCATCGCCTATTTCGGACAGGGCAAAGAGACCGAGCCCGAGGACGACGCGCACGTTCAGGGCTTGGCCTGAACGGCTGGATCAGTGCGGCCATCACAACGGTCTTAGTGGGCCGTCATTGCGAGCGAAGCGACATGTCCGCCATGGCACGAAAGGCGACGGCGGAAGCAATCCAGAGCCGAAGAGAGAGCATGCGGCGGGTTAGCTGAAGGCGTAACCCGCCGCCTCCGGGCTGGCAGAAGACGGCGGATTACGCTTCGCTAACTAATCCGCCCTGCGGGCTAAAGGCTGGCTCTTTCACAGCCGCGTCGAAATATCGGCATCCCAATCACAGCCTTTTGTCCTGCTCTCCTCGCCATAGGGCTTCCGGACCGCGGACCAGACTCCCACATGTCCATGACATGATGATCGTAATTTAATACAGGATTGAGTCGGCAAAAGCCGGGAGCAAGCCATGGCCGAGATCATTGAATTCATTCCGAAGTCCGAGCGCGAGCGCATCCGTCTCATTCGAGAGGCCCGTGCAATCTATGACAGCATCTTTCCGCCAGCCTCAACGCTCGGCGAGCAGCAGGACAAGGCGCATGCCTCTCCTGGTAACGAGAGGCTGTAGTCGTGATCAAGGTTATTGGTGTACTCTGCAGCCTGTCTGCTCCGGTCAATTGCCACGAGCAGATCGTCACGACTTCCGACTTTGCTGACGTATCGATGCAGTCCTGCCTGATGGGCGCACCGCAGCTTGCCGAGTGGATGAAGCAGCACCCGGCCGAACGTCTGGCAGCATGGCGCTGCGTGGTCGGCAAGCAGGATGGCCGAGGAGCTTAGGCCGTAGAGCGGGTTCGCCGAAGGCGCAACCCGGCGTCCTTCCACAAACCGCGCGAGCAGGACGGATTGCGCTTCGCCAATCCGCCCTGCGAGCTGCAAGTCCGAAAGGCTCGATAGCCCTTCCGCGTTCCCGGCGACCTCTCTAAAAAGCTGATTTCATTGGTCGTTTCAATGTCGACCAATCCTTCAAGCCCTCTCGCGAAAAATAAATAGCTTCCGAAAATCAGCAAATCAGGCGTATGCTGCGCCCGTTCCGGTCCGGATGAGGGGCGAACGCGACGTCACGAACGTTGGACAGGGAATGCGATGGCCGCGACATGGCGCAGCGTGTGATTCACATGCGGACGAACGACATGACGCGGACGGCGAAGTCGTGTGGTCCTGGCATCCCGGTGCTGATGCCAAGCTTGCTGCGCTCGACGGGCGCGCGGGCGACGGGGGCAAGAACGCCGGTCCCCGAGGAGAGCGCGTATAAGCCGTAAAGCCAATCGCGCAGGGAAGGCCGGATGATCCGGCTCGTACCTGTGGTTCTGCCGCGTGCTTTTTGTTGCACGCGGACCATGGGTGCGAACGGCACCCGGCCTTCCCTGCGCCCTCATCATCATGAGAGCGCGAACGACAGGCATCACTCGGGCGCAATGTGCCGCGGGAATGATGAAGCGCGCATGCTGTTTGATAGGGTGAAGAACGAGATCGCCAGCTTGAATCTGGTTGAGCTTGCTCGGCGCCCCCTTTCCCTTGTGGGAGAGGGTGGATCGCCGGCGCGGATGCGACGGCGAGACGGGTGAGGGGTCTGCATCCGCGGAGAGAGACCCCTCACCCGGCACGAATTTCGCTTCGCTCATTCGCGCCACCCTCTCCCACAAGGGGAGAGGGTGCACCGAGTGCGCGGATGCT
>NZ_JBARGP010000749.1:0-7935 GCF_049798375.1 Bradyrhizobium sp. | reverse complement strand
GCATCGAGGTACGCACCCATGATGAGCTGGAGGAGCTCGCCGATCAGTTCAACAGTATGGCCAGCCAGATCGCACAGTCCTATTCGGTGCTGGAGGCGAAGGTCGAGGAGCGCACCCGCGATCTGGCGCAGTCGATCAACGAGCTGAAGGTGCTGGAGGAGGTCGGGCGCGCGGTCGCAGCCTCGCTCGATCTCGACGCCGTGCTGCCGACGGTGGCCGGCAGCGCGCTGGAGATTACCCGTGCCGATGCGGTTCTGATCTATTCCTATGATGCGGTGACGCGTCGCTTCGATCTCGTCGAAGCCAACGGCATCGACAAGGCCAGCGAAGGCGAACATCGCGTCCTCGATGCTGACTCTGGGCCGCTCGGTGATGCCGTGCGCACCGGTGAGCTGGTCGCGGTCGCCGAGCTGATCGATGTATCAGAACATCCGTTGCGTAACGTCGCTGTCGCGGCCGGCTTCCATGCCGTGCTGTTCACGCCGCTGGTGGATCAGCAGGGCGTGCTCGGCGCATTGGTGGTGTTGCGCCGCGCCGCGGGCGCATTTCCGCCAAACCTGATCGGCTTGATGCGCACCTTCGCCAACCAGGCGGTGCTGGCGATGCGCAATGCCCGGCTGTTCACCGAGGTCGACCAGAAGGGCCGCGAGCTGGCGCTCGCGCACACGACGGTGCAGCAGCAGGCCGGCAAGCTGCAGGAGCAGACCGAGCAGCTGCGCGAATGGAACAAGTCGCTGGAGGAGCGGGTCGAGAAGCAGCTCGCGGAGATCGAGCGCATCCGCCGCCTCGAACGTTTCCTCGCGCCGCAGGTCGCGCAGATCATCGCTTCGTCCGACGGCCACGAGACGCTGCTGCAGAGCCATCGCCGCGAGGTGACGGTGGTGTTCTGCGATCTGCGCGGCTTCACCGCGTTCACCGAGACCACGGAGCCGGAAGAGGCGATGAACGTGCTCCGTGAATATCACGCCGCGCTGGGGCAGCTGATCTTCCGCTATGAAGGTACGCTCGACCGCTATGCCGGCGACGGCGTGATGATCATGTTCAACGCGCCGATTCAGCTCGAGGACCACACCAGGCGCGCGGTGAAGATGGCGATCGAGATGCGCGACGCCATCGGCGCGCTCACCGAGCGCTGGCTCAATCGCGGCCACAGCTTGGGCTTTGGCGTCGGCATCGCCGTGGGCTATGCCACGCTCGGCCAGGTCGGGTTCGAGAACCGGCTGGAATATGCCGCCATCGGCAGCGTCACCAATCTGGCCTCGCGGCTGTGCAGCGAGGCCAAGGCCGGGCAGGTCGTGGTGTCGCGCCGCGCCTACGGCATGGTCGAGGCTAACGTCGATGCGGTGCCGATCGACGATCTGCAGCTGAAGGGTTTCAACCATCCGGTGCTGGCGATGGAGATTTTGCGCTGGCGCGAGGAGGGTGAGGAGATCGCCGATACTTCGAAGGCCGCGCGCGCGCGCTGACGGCGGTCGTCGCTTGTAGGGTGGGCAAAGGCGCCTGGCACAATGTTAACTGCCATCGATCGGTCTCGTGCGCCGTGCCAACCATTTCGACCGACGCCTTGAGCGGTGGGCACGCTGCGCTTGCCGACCCTACGGTTCTTTCTTCCGTCATTGCGAGCGAAGCGAAGCAATCCAGAGCCGACAAGGAAGTCTGGCTTGCTTCGTCGCTTCGCTCCTCGCAATGGCGGCGCGGTCCTAATATGCCTCTTTCGCGTCCGCCTCTTCGCTGGTCTGAATCAAGTCCAGGCTCGCCTCGATCTTGCCGATCAGGCGGTCGAACGCCGCGCGCTCCTGCGCCGACAGGCAGGACATTATCTCGCGTTCTTTCAGCTGCAGGCGCGGAACCAGCTCCTCATATAGCGCCTTGCCCTTGCGGCTCAGCCGCAGGCGGAATTCGCGGCGGTCTTCAGCGTTTTCGACGCGCTCCAGCAATCGGCGCTCCAAAAGCGCCGTCACCGCGCGGCTGATGGTCGATTTATGCGTGCGGGTGCATTGGGCGATGTATTGCGCGCTTAAAGCGTCGTGCCGAAAGCCGAGCGTTGCGAGCACGCGCCATTCCGGAATGTCGAGCCCATAGCGTTCGCGATAGTCGCTGGCGAGCGCAGCGCTGACTTCGGCCGCCAGACGATTGAGCCGGAACGGCGCGAACTTGAACAAATCGAGCCGCTCGGGCGCAGGCGGCACCGCCGTGTCGCGTGCCGCTGCTGACGCTACCGCTTTGGGCTCCCGCTTGGTCCTGCTCGCTGAAATGCTGGGCAAGGTCTGGTTCCGGAATTTTGAGTTGACGCCACCACGGCTCGCGGGTGTAGAATAGTTGCAGATGCGACTATTTGGCAAGACGCTTCGGGTCGCACCGAGGAAACACTGCAAACGCAATCAAGGACAATAGGGTCACCGCGACCATGGCGCAGCGCGAAGCGGCGCAGACCGCAAGCCAGGGACAGACAAGCCACGCCAAAGTTCAGTTCGGCTATCACCGCCATCCGGACCAGGATCGCAGTATGCCGGCCGAACATCCAGTCGTCGTGGTCGGCGCCGGCCCGGTCGGGCTGTCGCTCGCAATCGACCTGGCACAGCGCGGGCAGAGCGTCGTGCTGCTCGACGATGCCGATCGTATCGGCGAAGGCTCGCGCGCGATCTGCTTCTCCAAGCGCGCGCTGGAATATTGGGACCGGCTCGGCGTTGGCGATCGCATGGTCGAGAAGGGTGTGGTGTGGAGCGTCGGCCGCATCTTCCACGGCCCGTCCGAACTCTATCAGTTCAACTTGCTGCCGGAGCCGGGCCACAAGCGGCCGGCCTTCATCAATCTGCAACAGTTCTACGCCGAGGCCTATCTGGTCGATCGCGTGCAGGAGCTGCCCGCGATCTCGCTGCGCTGGTGCAACAAGGTTACGGGCATCGCGCCGCGCAATGACGGCGTGGCGCTGACGATCACGACGCCTGATGGTCCTTATAAGCTCCATGCGAGCTATGTGGTGGCCTGCGACGGGGCGCGCTCGTCGCTGCGAAAGATGGTCGGCGCCGAATTTGCCGGCCAGGTGTTCGAGGATCAGTTCCTGATCGCCGACGTCAAGATGACGGCGGCGTTCCCGACCGAGCGCTGGTTCTGGTTTGATCCGCCGTTCCATGCCGGCCGCTCGGCGCTGCTGCACAAGCAGCCCGACGACGTCTGGCGCATCGACCTGCAGCTCAACCGCTATGCCGATCCTGCGATCGAACGGCAGCCCGAAAATGTGCGGCCGCGGATCGCACGGATGCTTGGCCACGATCAGTTCGAGTTCGAGTGGATCTCGCTCTACAAGTTCCAGTGCCGGCGCATGGATCGCTTCGTCCACGGCCGCGTTGTCTTTGCCGGCGATTCCGCGCATCAGGTGTCGCCGTTCGGCGCCCGCGGCGCCAATTCCGGCCTCGAGGATGCCGAGAACCTGGCGTGGAAGCTCGATCGCGTGCTGCGCGGCTGGTCGCCTGAAAGGCTGATCGAGACCTATCATATCGAGCGCAGCGCTGCAGCCGACGAGAACATCCGCGAATCCACCCGGTCGACCGATTTCATGGCGCCGAACTCGCATCAGGAGGCGCGGCTGCGCAGGGCTGTGCTGGCGCTCGCGAACGAAACCGAATTCGGCAAGCGCATGGTCAATGGCGGACGGCTGTCGGTGCCGTCGGTCTACGACACGCCGCTGTCGACTGCCGATGCTGATAACTGGCGCGCTGGGCCGCGTCCGGGCACTTCGATGCCGGATGCGCCGCTAGCGCACAGCAATGGCGAAGCGACATTCCTGACCGATGCTTTTCGCGCAGAGGGTCGGCGTTTTGCACTGCTGTCGTTCGCCAATGGCGGCGCGATCGATCTGCCCGAGGATGTCGGCCACGTCTGCATTGGCCAGGGCTGCATTGGCGGTGGCGGCTTTGTGGATGCGCAGGGGCTTGCCGGGCAGCGTTACGATGCACAGCCCGGCACGTCCTATCTGTTGCGGCCGGACGGCTATATCGCGGCCCGCTTCCGCCATGCGACCGGCGAAGCAATCGCGGCCGCGCTGACGCGCGCCGGCGGCCATTGAGGATCTCTGAGATGGCGCTGTCGACCAGCTCGAATTTTGCAAAACCCGACGACGCGTTCCGCGCCGTGGTCGAGGCGCATCGGGGCTTGAGCGAGACCGAGAGCGCCGATCTCGATGCGGCGCTGGTGCTGATCCTTGCCAACCATATCGGCGACATCGCGGTGTTGCGCGAAGCGATTACGCTCGCCAGGCGCCGCATGATCGACGCCGGCCAGCAGCAACAACAGCAGCAGTGACGGTCCGAAGCTGGGCCGAACGAACGAGAGGAATGATCCGATGGCCAAGGGCTTTGCATCCACCACCGATCTCGCCGAGAAGAAGGTGACGTTCTCCGAGATCGGCCCCGATCTCTATGCCTTCACCGCGGAGGGCGATCCGAACTCGGCCGTGATCGTCGGCGACGACGGCTGCATCGTGTTCGACGCGCAGGCAACGCCGGCGATGGCCAACAAGGTGATCGAGCGCGTCCGCACCGTCACCGACAAGCCGATAAAATATGTCGTGCTGTCGCATTATCATGCCGTGCGCGTGCTCGGCGCTTCGGCCTATCATGCCCAAGGCATCGTCGCCTCGCAGGAGACGCATCGGCTGATCGTCGAGCGCGGCCAGCAGGATTGGGATTCCGAATATGGCCGCTTTCCGCGGCTATTCCAGGACGCCCAGAGCATTCCCGGCCTGACCTGGCCGACGCTGACTTTCGAAGGCGAGATGACGATCCATCTCGGCAAGCGCGAGGTGCAGCTGATCCAGCTCGGCGCCGGCCATACCTCCGGCGACATCGTCGCCTGGGTCCCGGATGCCGAGGTGATGTTCTCCGGCGACCTGATTGAATATCATTCGGCCTGCTACTGCGGCGATGCGCATTTGCGCGAGTGGCCGATGACGCTCAACGAGATCCTGGCATTCAATCCGAAGGCGATCGCGCCCGGCCGCGGCGATGCGTTGCAGGGCCAGGCGACCGTCCGCGATGCGATCGCGATGACGCGCGACTTCGTCAATTCACTCTATGGCGCGGCCGAGAGCTCGGTCGCCAAGGGTCGCAGCCTAAAGGAGTCGATGGCGGCGACCCGCGAAGTGATGGATCCGAAGTTCTCCAGCTTTGCGATCTACGAGCACTGCCTGCCATTCAACGTGTCGCGCGCCTATGACGAGGCGTCAGGGATCGACGATCCCGTGATCTGGACCGCCGAGCGCGATCGCGAAATGTGGGCCCGTCTGCAGGGAGAATGATGATGAACGTCAACACATCGCCTGATCAACTCAGTCGCGCATCGGGGCAGGTGACGCCGGGCTACATGTCCGGTTTCGGCAATTCATTCGAGACCGAGGCGCTCCCCGGGGCGCTGCCGATGGGCCGCAACTCGCCGCAGCGCTGTGCCTACGGACTTTACGCCGAGCAGCTCTCCGGCTCGCCCTTCACCGCGCCGCGCGGCACCAATGAACGCTCCTGGCTTTATCGTATTCGTCCATCGGTGAAGCACTCCGGGCGCTTCGCGAAAGCCGATGCCGGATTATGGCGCAGCGCGCCGTGCCATGAGCATGATCTGCCGATCGGGCAATTGCGCTGGAATCCGACGCCGATCCCGCAAGGCGAGGTGACCTTCCTACAGGGCGTGCAGACCATGACGACAGCGGGGGACGCCAACACCCAGGCCGGCATGGCGGCGCATGTTTACGTCATCACCAAGTCAATGGTCGATGAGCATTTCTACAATGCCGACGGCGAGATGATGTTCGTGCAGCAGCAAGGCAAGCTTCTGTTCGTCACCGAGTTCGGTCGCATCGACGCCGAGCCTGGCGAGATCGTGGTGATCCCGCGCGGCGTCAAGTTCCGGGTCGAGTTGCCCTCGGGACCGGCGCGCGGCTATCTCTGCGAGAACTATGGCGGTGCCTTCACCTTGCCGGAGCGCGGACCGATCGGCGCCAATTGCCTCGCCAATGCGCGTGACTTCCTGACCCCGGTTGCAAGCTATGAGGACAGGGACACCCCGACCGAGCTGTTCGTGAAGTGGGGCGGTTCGCTGTTCAAGACCGAGCTGGCCCATTCGCCGATCGACGTGGTGGCATGGCACGGCAATTACGCGCCGTACAAATACGATCTGCGCACCTTCTCGCCGGTTGGCGCGATCGGCTTCGATCACCCCGATCCGTCGATCTTCACGGTGCTAACCTCGCCGTCGGAGACCGCCGGTACCGCGAACATAGATTTCGTGATCTTCCCCGAGCGCTGGATGGTGGCGGACAACACCTTTCGTCCGCCCTGGTATCACATGAATATCATGTCGGAGTTCATGGGGCTGATCTACGGCGTCTATGACGCCAAGCCGCAGGGCTTCGTGCCAGGTGGCATCAGCTTGCACAATTGCATGCTGCCGCATGGGCCGGATCGCGAGGCGTTCGATCATGCGTCGAACACCGAGCTGAAGCCGGTGAAGCTCACGGGCACCATGGCCTTTATGTTCGAGACGCGGTACCCGCAGCGCGTGACCAGGCACGCCGCCGAATCCAGCACGCTGCAAGGCGACTATGCCGATTGCTGGAAAGGACTGGAGAAGCGTTTCGATCCGACCAAGCCCTGAGGTGCCATGACCGTGCCCGATAACGCCGTGCTTTACGGTTACTTCCGATCGACCGCGGCCTATCGCGTCCGCATCGCACTGGGCTTGAAGGGGTTGAGTGCCGATGCGCGCTACGTGCATCTGCGCAAGGGCGAGCAGAACCAGCCGCCTTATAGGAAAATCAATCCGGCCGGTCTGGTGCCCTACTGGATCGAGGGCGATCTGCATCTCGCCCAGTCGCTAGCCATCATCGAGTATCTCGATGAGACCCATCCCGAGCCGCCGCTGTTGCCGAAGGGCGCGGCGGCGCGCGCTATCGCCCGCGAAATGGCCCTGGTGGTCTGTTCTGACATCCATCCGATCGGCAATCTGCGGGTCCTCAATCGCCTGATCGAGATGGGCATCGATGACGCCGCGCGCAGCGCCTGGTCGCAGCACTGGATCGCAGCCGGCTTCGATGCCATCGAGGCGCGATTGGCACAGCTTGGCGCTGGCCCGTTCGCCTTCGGTACGCAACCGACGCTCGCCGACATCTGCATCGTGCCGCAGGTGTTCAATGCGCGACGTTTCGGCCTTGATCTCACGCCCTATCCACGCATCCGCACGATCGAAGAGGCCGCACACAAGGTCGAGGCCTTCGCCGCGGCCGAGCCGGGCCGTCAGCCCGACGCCGAATAAGTCAGCTCCAGTTTCGGATATCACATGCATCCCAACGATCCCGCTTTGCGCTCCTTTGTCGAGGTCGATCCCGCCTCAGATTTCCCGATCCAGAACCTGCCCTACGGCGTGTTCTCGACGTCATCGGCGCCGCAGCCGCGTGTCGGCGTCGCGATCGGTGACTTCGTGCTCGATATCTGGGAGCTGGCGCAGGATTCCCGGATCGATGTCGCTGAGCCCGCCATGTTTGCCGGGCCGTCGCTGAATGCCTTCATGGCGCTGGGCCCGAAGGTCTGGTCGACCACCCGCGCGCGGATCAGCGAGCTGCTGCGTCATGACAATCCGGAGCTGCGCGACAATGACGAGTTGCGCACGCAGGCGCTGGTCCCGATGTCAGAGGCGAAGCTGCATCTGCCGTTTCAGGTCGCCGGCTATACCGATTTCTACTCGTCGAAGGAGCACGCCACCAATGTCGGCGCCATGTTCCGCGGCAAGGACAACGCGCTGCAGCCGAACTGGCTGCACATGCCGATCGGCTATAACGGCCGTGCGTCGACCGTTATCGTCTCCGGCACCCAGGTGCGTCGCCCCCGTGGCCAGTTGAAGCCACCGACATCAGATGCGCCCACCTTCGGTCCGTGCAAGCGGCTCGAT
>NZ_JBARGP010000748.1:0-2675 GCF_049798375.1 Bradyrhizobium sp. | reverse complement strand
CCCCTCACCCCATCCCTCTCCCCGTAAGAACGGGGAGAGGGCGCATACCGGCGCTCTGCGCGAGAGCTGAGAACCAAATTTTCTGCGATTTAGAGTCTCGAGTCAGCGCTCGCACGAGTTTGCTTACCCGGGACAATGGATCAACATGTCCCCCGACTTCACCTTCCTCCTCATCCTGGCCTTGCGCATGGCGATCGCGGCGGCCTTCGTGGTCTCGGCCTCCATCATCGCCGAGCGCGCGGGGCCGGTGATCGGCGCCCTGATCGCGACCCTGCCGATCTCGTCGGGGCCGGCCTATGTGTTCGTCGCGCTCGACCATGACGCGGCCTTCATTGCGCGGGGCGCCCTGGCGAGCCTGCCGATCAATGCCGCGACCATCTGGCTCTCGCTAGTCTATGTGTTGCTGGCGCAGCGCCGCGGCGTGCTGGTGAGCTGCGCCACCGCGCTCGCGGTCTGGTTCGGCATCGCGTCGCTGATCTTGAAGGTGCAGTGGACGCTGGCCGAGGGGCTGATCGTCAATGCCATCACGGTCGCGATCTGCGTGCCGGCGCTGGCGCGTTACAGGCATGTCAAGATGCCGCTGATCACGCGGCGCTGGTACGACGTGCCGCTGCGCGCGCTCTTGGTCGCGACTCTGGTCGGCACCGTGACGACGCTGTCGGGCTGGGTCGGGCCCGATATCAGCGGCGTCCTCGTGCTATTCCCGATCGTGTTCACCTCGATGATGCTGATCCTGCATCCACGCATCGGCGGCCCGGCAACGGCGGCCGTGATCGCCAACGGCGTCTGGGGCCTGATCGGCTTTGGCCTCGGCATCGCGGCGGTGCAGGCAGGCGTCTCGCAGTTCGGCTCGGCCATCGGCCTGAGCCTCGGCCTTCTCACCTGCGTGCTGTGGAATCTCGGCCTGTGGTGGACGGGGCGGAGGAAGAGAGTGCCGTCATTGCGAGCGGAGCGAAGCAATCCAGAAGCCAAGCGGCGATAGGCCGTTGCTGGATTGCTTCGTCGCTTGCGCTCCTCGCAATGACGATAACTAATTCTTTCCCAGCTTCGCCTTCAGCGCATAGAGCGCGTCCATGGCCTCGCGCGGGGTCATCTCGTCGGGATGCAGCGCCTTCACCGCCGATATCAGCTCCTCGGCTTCCTTCGACATCGTGGGCTCTGCCGCCGCGCGCGACGGCACCGCGAACAGCGGCAGATCATCGACCAAAGCACGCGCGCTCTGGCCGCGGTCCTGTGCCTCGAGTTTTGCCAGCACCGATTTGGCGCGGCTGATCACCGCCGGCGGCAGGCCGGCGAGCTTCGCCACCTGAATGCCGTAGGAGCGGTCGGCGGAGCCCGGCAGCACCTCGTGCAGGAACACGACGTCGCCGTGCCATTCCTTGACCCGGACGGTGGCGTTGAACATCCGCGGCAGCTTGGCCGAAAGCGCGGTCAGCTCGTGATAATGCGTGGCGAACAGCGTGCGGCAGCGGTTACTCTCATGCAGATGCTCAATCGCGGCCCAGGCGATGGAGAGTCCATCGAAGGTCGCCGTGCCGCGGCCGATCTCGTCGAGAATGACCAGCGCGCGCTCGCCGGCCTGATTGAGGATCGCGGCGGTCTCGACCATCTCGACCATGAAGGTCGAGCGTCCGCGCGCCAGGTCGTCGGCGGCGCCGACGCGCGAGAACAGCCGGTCGACGATGCCGATCCGCGCGCGGGATGCCGGCACGAAGGAGCCAATTTGGGCCAACAAAGCAATGAGCGCGTTCTGGCGCAGGAAGGTCGATTTGCCGGCCATGTTCGGTCCGGTCAGCAGCCAGAGCTGGCCGCTCTTTTGTTGCGGGGCAGGAGATAAGTCGCAGGAATTGGCGATGAATGGCTGGCCGTCGCGCTTCAAAGCCTGCTCGACCACCGGATGCCGGCCGCCCTCGATCATGAAGCCGAGCGAACCGTCGACCTCGGGCCTGACGTAGTTGTCGTCGATCGCGAGCTTGGCCAGCGCGGTCGCGACATCGAGCATGGCAAAGCCATGGGCGGCAGCGCGTAAGTCTTCGCCCGCGGCGAGCGCCTGTCCGCACAGGCGGTCGAAGATCTCGAGCTCGAGATTGAGCGCGCGCTCGCCGGCGTTGGCAATTTTGGCCTCGATCTCGCCGAGCTCTGATGTGGTGAAGCGCACCTGGCCGGCCAGGGTCTGGCGATGGATGAAGGTCGCGTTCAACGGCGGCGACATCAGCTTGTCGCCGTGCTGCGCCGTGACCTCGACGAAGTAGCCGAGCACGTTGTTGTGCCGGATCTTCAAGCCTTTGACGCCGGTCTGATCGGCATAGCGCGCCTGCATCGAGGCCACCACGAGCCGCGAGGCGTCGCGCAAATTGCGCGTCTCGTCCAGCGCGGTGTCATAGCCCTGCCGCACGAAGCCGCCGTCGCGTTTGATCAGCGGCAATTGCTCGTCGAGCGCACGGGCGAATTCGGCCGCCAGCTCGCGCGACGGACGGCCGAGCGCCGCTATCACGGCTTCGACCTCCTGCGGCGGCTGCTCGAGCGCGGCGAGCCGCGCCAATGTCTGGTCGGCAGCGAGAATGCCGTCCCGGATGGCGGCAAGATCGCGCGGGCCGCCGCGGCCGATGGCGATGCGCGAGAGCGCGCGCGCAAGATCAGGTGCGGATTTGAGCCGCTCGCGCATGTCGCCGCGG
>NZ_JBARGP010000747.1:0-3205 GCF_049798375.1 Bradyrhizobium sp. | reverse complement strand
GTCGCGGGCCGATAGCGCGCCGCGCGACGGCGGAGCGCGGCGGACGAGGGCGCGACTCCGACGGTGACGGGTCATCAATTGATGATGTCACTCCTCGTCGTCTTCCTCCTCCTCTTCGGCGTCTTCCAGCTCGTCAGCCGCATGGTCGATCACGTCGATGGCATGCTGGGCTTCGATGAGGCTCTTGATGGCGGTTTCGGTCTCGCCGCTCTTGTAACCGGCTGCGATGGTCTTGGCGAAATTCCGGCGAAGCTCAAGCAACACCCCGCGCGCGTTGGTCAGGATTTCGAGTTCATTGTCGGCCATATGATCCCCCATGAGGCATTCCGGCCTGATTCGTAGCGCGGGCATATGGCGCGCGTGTGTCGGACCGCGCCGTCGCTGCTACAATCATCGCGACATCGCATGCGGTTTGATACAAGTCATGCTTGTGCACGCATGCCCGCGTCCGATATCCAGCCAGGCGCCTTCGTTGCCCGGACATGACGGGCGGCGCCGGCTCAGCGCGAGCTCACGCCATCGTGTCGAGCAGCGTCTTCGTCATCCGATCGTCGGCCGCCATGACCTTCGCGTTGGCGGCGAAGCTGTATTTGGCGACGAGCTGGCTGACCATTTCCTGCGCGAGGTCGACATTGGGCGCGGCAACGAGCCCGTCCTGGTTGGCGAACGGCGCGGATCGATCCGACGTCGCGACAGTGGAGGGCGTCACAGATGTCACCGACGTCTGCGTGCCGCCGGTTGCGGTTTCGGTTTGCACGACCTGCAGCGGCACATAGGCCTGCGGTGCGCCTGACGGTACGGTGCCGTCGACCGGCAGGGTGCCAGTGCTGCTGACGTTCGCAACATTGCTCGCGGAGACGTCAAGGCGGCGGGTCGCCGCGTTCATGCCGGACAATGCGATGGTCGAGATGTTGCTCATCGAGAGATGCTTCGTTGGGAGGCCTGCCGCGAGATAGCGCGAGCGGTCATAAGCAAGCCTGAAGGCGCGTATCCGAATCCGCGCGACGCGCGTCACGCTTCGTTTACCAAGGTGCCGGGATTACCGAGGTAGCCAAATTCCGCTGGTCCGGCAGCCACGCGGCAACATGCCCGGTTCAGCGTGGTCGCTTCGTCAACGGAGATCACGCTGATCATGCAACACTCAATTCGCGACCTGCCATCTCGCGCTGGAATGATATCCGCCGCCGGCTCCGATCGTTCGATGCTGGCTGCCGCGGAGATCGCCGCCCGGATTCACGATGTCGCGCCCGCGCTGGGCGCGCGCAGCGTGGAATACGAAGCGGTCCGCCGCATTCCCGTCGACGTGATCGAGATGCTGCGATCGATCGGTGTCTTCCGCATGTTCGCGCCGCGGACGTTCGGAGGCCTCGAGCTCGAGCTGCCACTCGGTCTCGAGATCTTGTCGATGTTGGGCCGGATCGATGCATCGCTGGGCTGGACCGCGATGATCGGCAGCGGGTCGACGATCGTGCTGCCCTCCCTGCCGCGGCAGACGCTGGAGTGCATCTATGGGTCCGGTCCCGATGTCATCTCGGGCGGTTCGGCGCAGCCCGCCGGCACCGCAGAAGCGGTTCCTGGCGGCTTCCGCGTCAACGGGCGCTGGCCGTTCGCCAGCGGCTGTCAGCATGCCGATTGGCTGTTCGTGATCTGCGTGATGACTAGGGATGGCAAGCCGCTGCCGGGACCGATGGGAGTCGGCGGTCCGCCGCAGATCCGTGCGGTCGCGCTGCCCGCGAGCGAGTTCATCATCGAGGACACCTGGTTCGCGGCCGGGCTGAAGGGCACCGGCAGCCATCACATCGCGCTCAAGGACAAGCTGGTGCCGCCCGAGCACTTCTGCGATTTCCCGGACGGCGTCGCCTGTCAGGATGGGCCGCTGTATCAGTCGATCCTGCAGATGCTGCCGTTATTCCATTGCGCCTTCTCGGTCGGCGTCGCGCGGGGCGCGCTCGATGATCTCGTGGCAATGGCCGGGAGCGGGCGCCAGCAACTACGGGCGACGACATCGATGCGCGACTCCGAGACGTTCCAGTACGAGCTGGGACGCGTCGCGACCGACATCGTGGCCGCAGAGTTCGCAATCAATGGCGGAGCGGCGAGACTATGGGCCCATGCAGTCGCGGGCACGTTGCGGACCGAAGCGCTGCTGGCCGACTCGACCGCGCTCGGCGCCTGGGTCGCGACCAGTTGCTCCCGCGCCGCCGATGCCTGCTTTACGCTCGGTGGCGGCAGTGCCGTGTACGACAGCTCGCCTTTGCAGCGGCGGATGCGCGACCTTCACGCGGCCGTGCAGCACGCCACGATCCATCAGCGCCATTTCGGGGCGGCGGGCCGGGCGCTGCTCGCGGGCGCCGTTATGCCGGCGGTCTCCGACCTCCGTCTCGAGGCTGCGGTCTGACGACCGTCCTGTGATGGCGTCGACGGGCCTGCGCTCACCGTCGACGTCACCGAGAGGTGCATGTTGTCGCTCGGATTGTTGTTGCGCGACGCTGCCATGTTCATGCTGGAACACGTCGGTTTTGCGATGCCTCGCGCGTGCTTCCGGGATAAGCTCGTGTCGAGGAGTATCGCATGGCCAAAGCACGATCGAAACTCGCCGGCGTCGACGAACACGCCAGGACGATCGCGAAGGCGATCGCCAACGGTCAGCTTCCGCAACCGACGCCCGAGATCGAGCAGTTCCTGGAACAGCGTCCGGTCGACCTCCTTGCGGCTGCCGACGGGGTCTGCCGGCATATCCCGCCGGCCGGCGACGATGAGACTCTCGGGATCGGCTATCTGTTCCTGCTGCAGATGTTGCTGGAGCGCGCGCGTTTTCGGGCCGAGCGCGGCTTCAAAGATGCGGCCGAACTGCTCGCGACTTTCCAGGCCGCTCTCGTGACACGCGCCGAGGCGGGAGAAATCGACGGCAACATGCTTGCCTATCTTGGAGGCGCCCTGCAACAGGCCAAGGTCGCGGCCTCGCCCGAGCTCATTGCCATCTCGGCAAAGCTCGGTCTCGAGGACGAGGAGACCATGCTGCCTGCCGACATCGAGCGCGCGCTCGATCAGATCCTCGAGGCCAGCGACGATGATCCGTTCAGCCTCGTTGGTCTCTTCGCCGAGGGTGGCCACACGCTGCCGGACGAGGCCAAGGCTGCGCTGGTCATGCACCTCGCGGTGGACCACCGGCCGGCGGCGCGCGCGGCCGCCGTGCTGTGTCTGC
>NZ_JBARGP010000746.1:0-1620 GCF_049798375.1 Bradyrhizobium sp. | reverse complement strand
GGGAAGCGGCCGACCCGGATCTCGCGCCCGCCCTCCTTCGCCTTGGCCTCGGTGAGGCCGACGGATGCTACTTGCGGGTTGCAATAGGTGCAGCCCGGAATCAGCAGCTTGTCCATGGCGTGCGGATGCAGGCCCTTGATGGCCTCGACGCAGATCACGCCCTCATGCTCGGCCTTGTGCGCCAGCATCGGCGGACCGGCGACATCGCCGATCGCGTAGATGCCGGGCACGTTGGTCTTGCCGTAACCGTCGATCACGATGCAGCCGCGGTCGGTCTTCACCCCGAGCTTTTCCAGACCGAGGTTTTCGATATTGCCGACCACGCCGACCGCGGAGATCACGCGATCGAATTCGATGGTCTGCTGCTTGCCCTGGCCTTCCTCGATGGTGGCTAGCACGCTGTCGGCCTTCCTCTCCAGCTTCTTGACGCCGGCGCCGGTCAGGATCTTGATGCCCTGCTTCTCGAAGCGCTTGCGGGCGAGGCCTGCGATCTCGGCATCCTCGACCGGCAGGATCTGCGGCAGCACCTCGACCACGGTGACGTCGGCACCCATGGTGTGGAAGAAGGACGCGAACTCGATGCCGATCGCGCCCGAGCCGATCACCAGCAGCGACTTCGGCATCTTCTCCGGCACCATGGCCTCGAAATAGGTCCAGACCAGCTTCTTGTCCGGCTCCAGCCCCGGCAGCACCCGCGGCCGTGCGCCGGTGGCGACGATGATGTGCTTGGCCTGGTAGACGCCCTCGCCGAGTGCGCCCTTCGGCGCCTCGACATCGGACTTCTTGACGGTGATCTTGCCGGGCGCATCGACGGTCGCCTGCCCCCAGATCACGGAGATCTTGTTCTTCTTCATCAGAAAGCCGACGCCGTCGCTGAGACGCTTCGACACCCCGCGCGAGCGCTGCACCACGGCCTTCGGATCATAGGAGATGTTATCGGCAGAGAGGCCGTAATCCTTGGCGTGCTGCATGTAGTGGTAGATCTCGGCCGAGCGCAAAAGCGCCTTGGTCGGGATGCAGCCCCAGTTCAGGCAGATGCCGCCGAGATAGGATTTCTCGATGATCGCGGTCTTGAAGCCGAGCTGCGCCGCGCGGATCGCGGCGACATAGCCGCCGGGGCCGGAGCCGATGATGATGACGTCGAAGGATGTGTCGGCCATTGCGGCTCCCATTCAACTGAAATCCGTAGGGTGGGCAAAGCGAAGCGTGCCCACCGCCGTCTCGCACGTACGAAATAAGGTGGGCACGGCGCTCGCGCCTTTGCCCACCCTACATATTCACCGTTCTCGGCTACACCATCATCATCACAGGGTTTTCGATCAGCTGCTTGAACGCGCCGATCAGCTCTGCACCCAGCGCGCCGTCGATGGCGCGGTGATCGCAGGACAGGGTCACGCTCATCATGTGCGCGATCTCGATCTTGCCGTTGCGGACAACGGGCCGCTCCTCGCTGGTGCCGACCGCCAGGATGGTCGCATGCGGCGGGTTGATCACGGCGGTGAAATGGCTGATGCCGTACATGCCGAGATTCGACACTGCGGTGGTGCCGCCCTGATACTCCTCAGGCTTCAGCTTGCGGGCCCGCGCACGCGCCGCGAAATCCTTCATCTCGCTCGATAT
>NZ_JBARGP010000745.1:0-18471 GCF_049798375.1 Bradyrhizobium sp. | reverse complement strand
GCTGCGGCGTCTGCGCGACCGCCACGACGCGCTGTGCGCACGGCTGAAGGCATCCAAACTCGCCAATGCACAGGCGCAGCGTCAGGCGATCGCCCGCGATCGCGAGCGGACATTGCGGCTCGCCGAGCGCGCCCGCCGCGCCGTGCTTACCTCGCTGCAACAGCGCGTGGCGCGCGTCGACAACGACACCAAGCTGTTGACGGCCCTTTCCTATCGCAGCGTCTTGGCGCGCGGCTTCGCGCTGGTGCGTGACGAGGCGGGCCATCCGCTGCACAATGCCGCGAGCATCGGCCCAGGCGCAGCGCTGTCGATCGAGTTCGCCGATGGTCGCGTAGCTGCAACTGCTGGCGCTGATAGACCTCAGCCGGTCGTGGCGCCTGCGAGCCAGCCGAAGCCTGTGCACGAGCACAAGCCGGCTGCATCAAAGCGCACGCCCGATCCAGCCGATCAAGGCAGCCTGTTTTAAAACGGACGCTCAGCGCGCCAGCCAGTCGTTAACCAGCTTCTGCGCGTCGGCGCGCGCCGCGGGATCGGAGCCGACATGGCCGCGCTCCGGAACGCCCGTATCGGTGCTGGCGATCGCATGCACCGGCAGATTGATGCGATCGAAATCGTGATAGGCGCCGGGATAGACAACGATCCGCGTCAGCGCGCTGCGGCCACGGGCGCCGTCGATCATCTGCCGGCAGGCCGGTGGCGAGGAAACATCATCCTTGCCGCCGATCAGCACCAAAGTCGGCACTCGCGCGCTCCACCCCAATCCTGAAGATGCACGGCAATCCGGATAGAACGCGATCGCCGAGCGGAAATCGGGCTCGACATGATCGGGGAGTTGCGGACGCACCGCCCAGAGCAGCGAGCTGGCGCCGCTGGCCCAGCCGATCAGGCTGATCCGATCGCGCATTGCCCAGGACTGCTTTCCCAGCCACTTCCGGGCCGCCACGATATCGGCGACGCGTTCGCGGCGGCCGCTGATGCGTCGCTCCTTGACCCGGCATTGCGGCCCGAGCCCGCGCGAACCGTAGCTATCCGGCAGCAGCACCGCCTTGCCGGCCTTGACCAGTTCCTCGGCCCAATCGCGATAGCGCGGCAGCACCGGCTCGGAATGGCTGGAAAGCCCGCCGCAGCCATGCAGCGCGATCACGGTCGGAAACGGGCCCTCGCCATCAGGCTTGTAGAGCTGCGCGCGCAGGACGCCATTGCCGTTGGGAATCTCGATCGCGCTCGGCAATGCCAATGGCTGCGCCTCCGCGGGCGAGAGCGCGGCGTAGAGCAACAGGGCGGCGATGGTGGCAAACAATCGCATCAAGCGTGGGACGCGGAGAAAAAGTGCGGAACGATCCGCACCCTAGCTAGCACGCGGATGAGGTGCAAAACATCACAAATCGGTGGGTTTGCGGCAGCGACATTGGGGCCTATCTATGTTACGATTCCTCAACAATTCCCGTCGATGCCGGAAACGGCGCGAACTCAATCGGAGACAGCGGTCGTGCTCAACAAGTTTGGTCCCTCGGGCCAGGGCGAGGCGCAGGTGCAATATCTAGACGGCGATTTCCGCGTGATCTCGCCGGGAAGCTACGTACGCTGCGCGGTGACCGACGCGCGGATACCGCTGGACGAGCTGAAATATTGGAGCGTCGACCTGCAGGAGGCCTATGCAGTGCCGACTGCGGTGCTGCAACGGCATTTCCCCGGCGCGTTGAAGGCCCAAGGCTGACGAGGCTGACGAGGCTGAATGAAACGCCGGCTGCGCGTCTTGCGCAACCGGCCTCGACCGATTGCAAAATCAGCCGACGCTTCGAAATGTTTTCTGACGTGCCTTGAACAGGCTGTCGGTCAGCAGGCGCCGCACCGCTGCAGCATCGTCAAAGGCCAGCGTCACCGGAAACGCCAATATCTGCGTCGCGAGTGACGCCAGCTCGGCGCGGGTGCGAAGCCGCACCAGATCCTTCTCCGTCGTCACCAGGGTCAAGCCTTGGCGTCCCGCCTCGGAGACGAGTTGCTCGATCTCGGCGCGCTCGAACGGATGATGATCGGCAAAGATCCGTTCCTGCTTCAGGTCGATACCGTTCGCGCGCAGCGTCCGAAAGAAGCGCGCGGGATCGCCGATCCCGGCAAAGCCGAACACAGGCTTTCCCTGTAGCCCGCTCACGATGTCCGGCGCCGGCTGCAGTTTGGCTGTCAGCACCAGCTTGCCGGCGCTGGTCACACGCGCCGCCACAGGTTCGCTCGCATGTCCCGGACCGATTACGACCAACGCGTCGGTACGCGCAAGCTGCGGCGACAGCGGTGCGCGCAACGGGCCTGCGGGGAACACGCGCCCATTGCCGAGGCCACGCTCGCTGTCGATTACGATCAGGCTCGCGTCCTTGACGATCGCCGGGTTCTGGAAACCGTCATCCATCAGGATGACGCTCGCGCCTTGCGATTTCGCCAGCGCGACGCCTTCGACACGGTCGCGCGCGACCGTCACCGCGACGTGCGCCGCCATCATCAGCGGCTCGTCGCCGACGTCAGCGGCTGTGTGTCTCCCGGGGTCGACCATGACGGGCCCGCGCAGCCGTCCGCCATAGCCGCGGCTCAACACCACCGGCCGTTCACCGAGCTCTCGCAGCATCGTCGTCAGCGCCAGCACGGTCGGCGTCTTGCCGGCGCCGCCGACATGATAGTTGCCCACGCAGATCACCGGGATGCCAGCATTGATCCCCTCGCGCTGCAGGCGATGCGCGGCAACAGCGCCATAGAGAGCGGAGAGCGGACGAAGCAGATGTGACGCGAGCGAGGACGGCCGATGCCAGAAGGCCGGCTCACGCATCGGCCGCTCCCATCTCGAGCCGGACCTGCAGCAGATAAGGCTCGAGCGCCGACAACGTGCGATCCAACGCGCCGCCGAGCTCTGCGACGACGCGCTCGCCGCCATTGACCAGCGCGCTCCGAGCGTCGGCGTCGGCAAGCAACCGGCCGAGCTGCTTTACCAGGGCTTCGCGGCCATCGGCGACCCGTGCGCCCCCGGCGCCATCCAGCGCCTCATAGACGTCACTGAAATTGAAGACATGCGGACCATGCACGATCGCTGCGCCGAGCTTGATGGCCTCGATCGGATTCTGCCCGCCATGGGCCACCAGCGAGCCGCCCATGAACACGATCGGCGCGAGCCGGTAGAACAGGCCAAGCTCGCCCATCGTATCCGCGACATAGATGTCGGTTGCGGCCGTCGGCTGCTGTTCCTGCGACCGCAAGGCCGCCTGCAGCCCGGATGTCGCCACCAGCTGCGCGACGGCCGCACCGCGATTGGGATGGCGCGGCACGATTACGGTGAGCAGCGAGGGAAAGAAGCCGGACAGCGATTTGTGGGCAGCGATGAGGATCTCCTCCTCGCCGGGATGGGTCGAGGCAGCGACGATCACCGGCCGGCCACGCGTCATCGCGATCAGCCGCTCGAGCCGGGCCGGATCGGCCGGCGGCGCCGGCACGTCGAGCTTGAGGTTGCCCGTGGTCAACACATTGCGGCCGCCCAGCACTGCGAAGCGCTCGGCATCGGTGCGCGACTGGGTGAGGCAGAGTTCGAAGCTGCCGAGCAGCGCTGAGATGCTGCGCGACATCCGCTGCCAGCGCGGGAAGGAGCGCTGCGACATCCGCCCGTTGATCAGCACCATCGGCAGCCGCCGCGCCGCGCTGGCCAGGATCAGGTTCGGCCACAGATCGGATTCGATGAACAGCGCGAGCGAAGGCCGCCAATGATCCAGGAAGCGCTGCACAAAGCGCGGCGCGTCGTAGGGCACGTATTGATGGATGACGTCGGGCGGAAAGCGCCTTGCCACGATCGAGGCTGACGTCACCGTGCCGGACGTGATGAGAATGCGCAGATTCAGCGCACGCAGGCGCTCGATCAGCGCTGCTGCGGCCAATACCTCACCGACGCTCGCGCCATGGATCCAGATCAGCGGCCCTTGCGGACGCGCATCATGGCTGAGCCCGCGGCGCTCGTCAGTGCGTGCCGGATCCTCCTTGCCGCGCTTCAGGCGCTGCCTGATCAGCGCCGGCGCAAGCGGCGTCGCAGCCGAGGACAATCCGCGGTAGACGCGCAATGCCATCGGCAGCGCATCAGCCATGAGGGGACTCCTCGGGGCGACCGATGATCTCATAAGCACGACGCGTTGCCTCGTTCAACGTTGCCTCGAGATCCAGGCGGAGCTGCTCCATCATTGCAGCATCAGCATCGGGCGGCACGTTGATTTCCTTGATCCCCACCAATGCGCCGCGACCGAACGGCAGATTGATGGTAGTGCGATCCCAGTTCTTCAACCGAATGAAACGGCTGGTGACCATCGCAAAGGGCATGATCGGCCGTCCGGACTCGCGCGCCAGCATGATGATCCCGAGACCTGCAACCCGCGCGCGCTTCGGCACATCAGCAGTCAGTGCAACATTATAGTTCGCTTCGAGTGCGTATACCATCTCCCTGAACGCGCCGACGCCGCCTTTGCGGTGGAAGGCCGAACCGTGGTCGCCGGAGCCGCGGATGGTGCCGATGCCAAGCCGCTCGGCCGCGACCGCGTTGAACTCGCCGTCGCGATGCCGCGAAATCAGCACCTTGGCGCGATAGCTCGCCTTGGTCCTGATGAACGGCGTCATGAAATGCTGACCGTGCCAGAATGCGAAGATCGCCGGCATCTGCGGCTCGACGATCGCATAGACGTCCGCCGGCTCGTAGCTGAACCGGTTGGTCCGCCACACCAGACGCAGATACTCGGCTGCGAGAAACCCGACAGCACGCTGGACCCAGTTACTGCGCAGCGCATTACGAAGCAGTTTTTTCAAGTCGCTGGCTTCGTGTTTTACTTGGTGTCTTGTTTGGTATCTCGGGCCGGATCGAGCAGCCGATGCAGATGCACGATGAAGTAGCGCATATGTGCATTGTCGACGGTCTGCTGCGCCTTGGCCTTCCAGGCCGTATAGGCGGTCGCATAGTTCGGGAACACGCCGACGACTTCAACCTTGTCGAGATCCTTGAACTCGTTCTTCTCGAGGCTGACGAGTTCGCCGCCGATCACGAGATGAAGCAATTGCTGCGGGGCGCTATCTGGCATGAATGTCGTTCCTCAATCGGCGCAAAGGGTCCTCGCTCCGAAGTTCGAACTCGCGACACGTCTCAGGCGAGCTTCGGCTGAAGGACCGTAGAAATCCTGGATTCTGGTGTGGCGCGGCGGAGACCGTCAGGAATGCTGGTCGGCTCGGAACTGCGTGACAATATCAGCATGTCGATCGCGTCCCGCTGCCACCAGAATTCCGTGCGTCACGTCCGGACTATTATAGAGGATCGGATCGCCGGACAATGCCGTCATATTACCATCCGCTTCCTGCACGATCAAATGAGCCGCCGCAAGGTCCCAGTCGCGACTTTGTCCACCGGCAAAAGCGGCATCGAGCGCGCCATGGGCGACCCGGCATAGCCTCAGCGCGAGCGAACCGATTCGCGGATGCAGCGTGATCTCCTTCGAGGCCGCGAGGCGCTCAACCAGCGGTTTAGGACCGGCCACGCGCGCAAAATCCAGCGCGGTGCCGGTGGCCGCATGGACCGTGACGCCATTCAACGTCGTGCCCTGCCCGCGCGCGGCAAAGAAGAACTCGTCACTGACTGGAGCGAATACCGCCGCGAGAACCGGCGCCGCATCCTCGACCAACGCGACACTCACGCACCAATCGTTGCGGCCCGCCAGATAGGAGCGCGTACCGTCGATCGGATCGACGATCCACACCCGCCGCTTGCCGAGGCGGGCCGGCTCATCGGCACTCTCTTCGGACAGCCAGCCATAGTCGGGTGTCGCACCGCGCAGCCGGCGCTCCACCAGTTCGTTGGTCGCGATATCGGCGTCCGAGACCGGGGACGACGCTCCCTTGATCCATTGACGCACGTCAGTACCGAACATCGACAGCGCGAGCTGGCCTGCCTCGCGCACCGTCTCGTTCAGAAGAGCCGCGTCCCGCGCCAGGCGCGTGTCGGCGATGCCTGCGGGATCAGCGGCCGCCAAGCGTCAGTCCTTCGATACGCACCGTCGGCGCGTTGACGCCATAGCGGAATTCCAGGTCGTTGGCAGGAATCATCGACTTGAAGATTTCGAACAGATGGCCGGCGATCGTCACCTCGCTCACCGCAAAAGTGGCCTTGCCGTTCTCAATCCAGAAGCCGGAGGCGCCGCGGCTGTAATCGCCGGTGACGCCGTTGACGCCCGACCCGATCAGGTCGGTGACGTAGAAGCCCTGCTTGATATCCGAGATCAGGTCGGCCGGCGTGACGCTGCCGGCCTCCATATGCAAATTATAAGGGCCCGGCGAGGGCGACGACGACACGCCGCGATGGGCATGGCCGGTCGTGGCCATGCCCAGTTCGCGCCCGGTAGCGGAATCCAGCAACCACGTCGTCAGCACGCCATCGTCGATCAGCGCCAGCTGCTTGACCGTCACGCCCTCGGCATCGAACGGCTGCGAGCGCAGGCCGCGCTTGCGCAGGGGATCGTCGATGATGCGGATGCCCTTGGCGAACAATTGCGCGCCGAGCTTGTCCTTCAGGAAGCTGGTCTTGCGCGCGATCGAGGCGCCGTTGATGGCGCCGACGAGATGGCCGACCAGCGAGCCCGAGACCCGCGGGTCGAACACCACCGGCACCTGGCAGGTCTCGACCTTGCGCGGATTGGCGCGCGCCACCGCGCGTTCACCGGCGCTGCGGCCGACACTGGCCGGCGGCAGCAGGTCTGCGGCATGAGGTGCCGCCGTGTAATCATAATCGCGCTCCATCCCGGTGCCTTCGCCGGAGATGGCAGTCGTCGATATCCCCTGGCTGGATCTCAGATAGCTGCCGTGGAAGCCGCTGCTCGTCACCAGCACCATGCCGCCGATCCCCGCCGACGCCGAGGCGCCGCCGGATTTCGTGACGCCCGCGACGGCGAGCGCGGCCGCTTCGGCCTCCTGCGCGCGCCGCTCCAGCTCCGCAGTCGACGGGATCTGCGGATCGAGCAGATCGAGTTCGGGAATGTCGCGCGCGAGCAACGTAGAATCGGCGAGGCCGACATATTTGTCGTCGGGCGCAACGCGCGCCATGGCCACCGCACGCTCCGCCAGCCGCGCAACCCCATCGCCGCTGACATCGTTGGTGGAAACCACCGCCTGACGCCGTCCAACCAGCACCCGCAGGCCGACATCGTCGCCCTCGGAACGCTCAGACTCCTCGACGCGACCGTCGCGCACCTCGACGCCTTGCGAGACGCCGCGCACGGCAATCGCGTCCGCCGCGTCGGCGCCGGCCTTGCGTGCAGCTTCAACCAGGCGCTCGGCCAATGCGCTGAGCGCCGATTGATCGAACAGGTCGGTATGGACGGCTTTCGCCTGGTACGACGATGCGGAGGATGATGAGGTCACAAAAGGAATCCCAAGCGATGCAAGTGGTGTCTAGATCTCTTGATTGAGCATGATCTTTTCGGAAAACCGGTTTCCACTTTTCCGGATCATGCTCTGACGCGGCTCAATCAGCACCAGATGTGCCTGATGGGCGCAGGTTTCAAGCTGCTTTCGGCGAAGGAGCGCGTCAGATTGTCGGCAAATCGGCAAGGACTCGTCAATCATGCGGGCCAAGGTCTTGTCAATCATGCCGACAGGAGACGGTGCAGTGACACTCGGTTAACCAGGGTTCTTAAGCCAAAACGGCAGTCGCGTGTGGCAAGGTTCACGCATCGACCGGGAACATAATTCCGGCGGGGAGACCAAGCCGTGAGGCGTCAAACAGCAACAAGCGGAAGCAATTCCGCCGGGTCGGGCCGCATGCCGCGGCTCGACCCTCTTTCTCTGCCCCTCTCGTTCAGCGCGCACGACACCCGTGCCGATGGCGGCGTCAGGCAGGTCGAGCTTCATCGCGAGCGCGTGGTGCTGCGCCGTGCCATCAGCGGCATGCGCATGGCCGTCAATGTTCGCGTCAGCGATTTCCTCGGCATCGCACTGCGCGAGATCGACGACGCGCACATGCTGGTGCTCGCGCATCGCGACCCTTCGCTGACGATTCCGCTCTGCATCAGCGACGATCGCGACGAGATCGCCGATGCCTGGGAGATGTGGAGCGAGACCTTCGCACTGCCGCAGCTACAGGACAGGAACTACGAGCCCGCACCGCGCCGCCGCCGGCGCAACGCGTTGCGCGACCGCCGTCCCCGCTTCCTGATGCGCCGCAAGGCCACCGAACTGCTGCCGTGGGCGCCTGTCTAGAGCGACGAGCGCGAGATCATCGCCCGGGATTGATCTAGCCGACCGTCCGCAATACAGCGTCGGCGACCAGGCCGGCGAACAGCAACAGCCCGGCATCGCGGTTCGACTTGAAAACGCGCAGGCATAACGCCGTGTCTGATGTCTCGAGCCGGCGGATTTGCCAGCCGAGATGGAACGCAAAGACGGCGAGCCCGATCCAGCCCGCAGCATGAGCGCCCGCTGACAACAACGCGCCGGCAATCAGCACGACTGCGAGCGTGTAGAGGATCACCAGGGCGCGATGCGTACGCGCGCCGAACAGCCGCGCCGTCGACTTGATGCCGATCAGCTCATCGTCCTCGACATCCTGATGCGCATAGATCGTGTCATAGCCGATCACCCATGAGATCGAGCCGGCATAGAGCAGGAACGCCGTCACATCGAGCCGCGCGAACGCGATCGCAAAACCCATCAACGCGCCCCAGGAGAAGGCGAGCCCGAGCGTGACCTGCGGCCACCAAGTGATGCGCTTCATGAACGGATAGATCGCAACGATCAACAGCGAGGCAATGCCGGTCGCGATCGCGAACCGGTTGAACTGCAGCAGCACGACCAGCCCGACCAGCGCCTGCGCCACCATGAATGCGAGCGCCTGCTTGACGCTGATCTGGCCGGCCGGAATGGGCCGCGACCGCGTCCGTTCCACCTTGGCGTCGAGGTCGCGGTCGGTGATGTCGTTCCAGGTGCAGCCTGCGCCGCGCATCACGAAGGCCCCGATGAAGAACAGCGCGACCCATAGCGGCAGCCGGTGAAGGTCATGCGCGATGCCGGAAGCGAGCGCCGCCGACCACCAGCACGGCATCAACAACAGCCATGAACCAATCGGTCGATCGTAACGCGCCACTCTCAGATAAGGCCGCGCCCATTGCGGCGCTGTCGTATCGACCCAGTTGCCGGTCGCGTCAGCAACGCGTGCGGCAGCGTGGTTCATCGGGTGAGGACGTTGCCCGTCAGCGTGTCGAAGGCCGAGCCGCCCTTCTTCTCCGTATTGGCCTCAGGCAGCGCCGCGGACGAGCCCAGTACGTCGCTGAGCTGCGGGGCGGCTGGCCCGCGCTGCTTCATCTGCTCCGCCACTTTGCAGACCTTGGCCTGCACACCTTCGGTGCCCTTGTGATTGGCTTTCAGCTGCTCGGCAACCTGCGCAGGAATTCCGCAGTCCGCCGAGTGAACCTCGATATACTTGATCATCTTGATCTCAGCCGCGCCGAAAGCAGCGAACAGCTTGCAGGCTTCGATCGGCGTGGCGTGGTGATCGCTTGCGGCCTTGATCATCTTGGCGCGCCGCTCCGCCTCCTCGCGCAAAGGCACGAATTCTTTCTGGCAGCGGTCGGCCGTACCGGCTTGCGGCGCCGCGGCCATCGGGCGCTGGAACCCGCCGCCGCCTCCAAAGGCCGGTGCACCAGCGCTCGGAAACGGACTTGCCGGCGGCGCGCCGACCGATGCCTTCGGCGCTCCATTCACCGGTGGGAAGGCGGAATCGGCGCCATTGACGGGAGGGAACGCAGGATCGTTGCGAACCGCCTTACTGCCATTCACGGGCGGGAAAGCGGGATCGTTTGCCTGCATCTGCGCGGGCAATGGCGCCGGAAAGGCCCCCTGCGCCAAAACCTGCCCAACGGAAAGCGTCAGGGCAGTCGCAGCGAGCGGCGCTATCAGATAGCGGATGATCAAAGCTGGTTCTCCGGCAAGACCAAGATTTCCTTAACACTTCCGGATAGAAGCGCGATCCAGTCAGGCGCACTTTTACGATTCTTGCGCCCTCTAAACAACCGGGCATTTTGTCCTCACCGCGGCACGACGCCGCGCCAATCTCGTCCGGCGGTCCATTCTGAGCGAAAATCCGGATTTTGCTCGAGGAATGGTGGTCAAAAGTGTCTGATTTGGCGTTCCAGGCGCCGATACCCCGGTATCGCTCGGAGCCAATGCCGCTCAAGACGGTCCATTGGGCGATCCAACCGGGTGGTCGGAACCGTCGAAATCACCGGTCGGACCACCAGGTTCACCATGCAACATCTGTCGTGCGAGGGCGCAAGCCTTGTTTTGGAGCCCTTCAGTGCCGCTGTGCCGGTTCTTGAGTTGGTCGGTGACTTGCATCGGGATTCCGCAGCTTGCCGCGTTGGCGTCGATATATTTGATCATCTTGAGTTCGGCCTGCCCGAAACTGGTGATCAGCTTGCAGGCCTCGTCGGGCGGCGCGTGGCGGTCACCGGCTGCCTTGACCAGCCTGCTGCGCCGCTCCGCTTCCTCGCGCAGCGGAATGAAGCCCGCCAAGCAGCTGTCGCTCGGCCCAGCCGTCGGAGATTGAAAGCCGCCATTGCCATCAAAGGGCCGCGCACCAGCGCTCGGGAACGGAGCTTGCGCCGAGACCTGCCCGGACCCAACGATGACGGCGGCTGCAACGGCGATGAGCGGCGACAGACGTGCAAGCAAGGCGACCTCCCCAAAAGGCAAACCTTCGCGATCCGATCGAGATTTCCGTCCAGCTTCAGGCTAGAAGACTCGATCTTACCACCCCGAAGAGCTTCGGCCAACCGCATGCCTGACTACGACTTCTCCGCCCCGCGCCTGTTCGTCGACGTGCCCTTGAGCGAGGGGCTCACGATCGCGCTGGAGCGGGACCAGAGCAATTACCTCGGCAACGTGCTGCGGCTTGCGGCCGGCGACAGCGTGCTGGTGTTCAACGGCCGGGATGGCGAATGGCAGGCCGAGATCGTGGTCCAGAAGCGGCCGGATGGCCTGATCATCCGCAAGCAGACCCGGCCGCAAGATGCCCTGCCCGACCTCACCTATGTTTTCGCTCCCCTAAAGCACGCCCGGCTCGATTACATGGTGCAGAAGGCGGTCGAGATGGGCGCCGCCTGCCTGCAGCCGGTCATGACCCGCTATACGCAGGTGTCGCGGGTCAATGGCGAGCGGATGCGTGCCAATGTGATCGAGGCCGCCGAGCAATGCGGCATCCTGAGCCTTGCCGAGGTCAAGGACCCGTTGCCGCTGGAGCGCTTCCTTACCCAGCGGGCGCCCGGACGTCTGCTGGCGTTCTGCGACGAAGCGGCGGAGGTGGCCGATCCGCTGGCGGCGCTGAAGACCCTGGAACGGCCGATCGCCGGAATTGACCTCCTGATCGGCCCCGAAGGCGGCTTCGCCGAGGAGGAGCGTGCGTTGCTGCTGCGCCAGCCCCGATTGGTCCGGCTGGCGCTGGGCCCCCGCATCCTGCGGGCCGACACCGCAGCTGTCGCAGCTTTGGCCGTGATCCAGAGCACGCTCGGCGATTGGGCCGCCGGATAGGCTGGAACCGCGATCGCGTTAAGTCACTTGCCCATTGCCTGTCGAAACCTGTTCCCGGCCGTGCTAAGGCGCTGCCATCTCGAAGCTTTGGAACCCGATTTTCACGATGACCGGACCCGCCGCCCCGACCGTATCAGCCGCATGGGCCGGACCCCTGCTGCAGTCCTTCGCCGAGGCGGGCTACCAGCGAGCCGAGCCGGCGATCCTGCAGCCCGCGGAGCCTTTCCTCGACCTCTCGGGTGAGGACATCCGCAAGAGCCTCTATTTGACCACGGATCCCGGTGGCGAGGAGCTCTGCCTGCGGCCGGACCTCACCATTCCGGTGGCGCGCGACTATCTTGCCTCGCCACGCGCCGGCCAGCCGGCCGGCTTCAGCTATCTCGGGCCGGTGTTCCGTTATCGCGGCGGACATCCGAGCGAATTCCTGCAAGCCGGCATCGAATCCTTTGGCCGCCAGGACCGCGCCGCGGCGGATGCCGAAATGCTGGCATTGGCGTTGAAGGCCACCAGCGCGGTCGGCATCGACGTCGAGATCCGGACCGGCGACGTGGCGCTGTTCATCGCGCTGATCGACGCGCTCGATCTCTATCCGGTCTGGCGGCGGCGCCTGATCAAGGATTTCAACCGCAAGATCACGCTGGAGCAGGATCTGGAGCGGCTGACGATCGCCTCGGCCGCCACCCGCAATGAATATGAGGGCGTGCTCGCAGCGCTGGCGGGCAGCGACCGCAAGGCGGCGCTGGCGCTGGTCGCCGATTTGATGTCGATCGCCGGCGCCACCGCCCTCGGCGGCCGCACCGTAGCCGAAATCGCCGACCGCTTCCTCGAGCAATCGACCTTGAAAGGTGGCGCCCTGCCCCGCAACGCGCTCAACCTGCTGAAGCGCTTCCTCGGCATCAGTGGTGCGCCGGCGGAGGCGATCGCCGCCCTTCGAAGCCTCGCCATCGACACCGGCCTGGACATCGCCGCCGCCATCGACCAGCTCGAGGCGCGCGTCGGCTTCATGGCGGAGCATGGCATCGACACCAGCAAGGTCCGCTTCGCCACCGCGTTCGGCCGCGGGCTCGACTACTACACCGGCTTCGAGTTCGAGCTGCACAGCAAAGGTAACGGCGCCGAGCCGTTGGTCGCCGGCGGCCGCTATGACGGCCTGCTGAGCCAGCTCGGCGCAGCCGAGCCCGTTCCCGCCGTCGGCTTCTCGATCTGGGTGGAGGCGCTGACGTTGGCTGATCATGCACGCGCGACCGCACGCGGGAGACTGGCATGAGCCTCCCTCTCGTCGTCGCCGTTCCCTCCAAGGGACGGCTGCAGGAACAGGCTGAAGCCTTTTTCGCCCGCGCCGGGCTGGCGCTCGCGAAGCCCGGTGGCGCACGCGACTATCGCGGCACCATCTCGGGGCTCGACAATGTCGAAATCGCCTATCTGTCGGCCAGCGAGATCGCGGCCCAGCTGGCGCGCGGCACCGTGCATCTCGGCGTCACCGGCGAGGATCTCGTGCGCGAGAGCATCGTCGATGCCGACAAGCGCGTGCTGCTGATCGATACGCTCGGATTCGGCGGCGCCAACGTCGTCGTCGCAGTGCCGCAGGCCTGGATCGACGTCCGCACCATGGCCGATCTCGACGATGTCACCACCGGCTTCCGTGCCCAGCATAACCGCCGCATGCGGGTGGCAACCAAGTACATCAACCTGACCCGTAACTTCTTCGCCCAGCATGGCGTGGTCGATTATCGCACCGTCGAGAGCACCGGTGCGACCGAGGGCGCGCCTGCGGTCGGCGCCGCCGAGCTGATCGTGGACATCACCTCGACCGGCGCCACGCTGGTCGCCAATGGCTTGAAGGTGCTGGACGACGGCGTCATCCTGCGCAGCCAGGCCAATCTGGTGGCATCGCGCGAGGCCGACTGGTCGGTCGATTCGCGCGAGAGCGCACGCGTCATTCTCGACCACATCCATGCGCGTGCCCGCGCCAGCAAGTATCGCGAGGTTCGCACCCGCTTCAAGGGCTGCAACGACGCGTTGCTGGCGGAAGTGCATAACCGTTTCGGCGTGGTGGCCCCGTTCGGCAGCCCGACATCGTCAGGCATGCTGACCTTGCACTGCCCGCCGGCGCATATCTACGCGGTCGGCAGCTTCCTGCGCGACCACGGCGCGGAGACGGTTTCGGTGGCTTCGCTCGACTACGTGCTCGACCGTGACAATCCGCTCTTCGCCAAGCTCGATGCGTTCCTGGTGAAGTAGCTCGCGTTCATCGTAGCGACAGCAAGCCTCGGCTACCATATGTCGAGGCGGGCGATGTGGGAACCTGACCGATGATGCTGGGCACTGATGTTTCCGATCTGACGACGACTGCGGCTGATGCCGCGGCGCAGGGTCTGTCGATCGTGATTCCGGTCTACAACGAAGCGGCCGGATTGAATCTGCTGCATGAGCGGCTGACTTCCCTGGCACGCAGTTTGCGCCAGCGTTTCGGGCTTGTTTGCGAGGTCGTCTATGTCGATGACGGCAGCCGCGACGATACTCTCTCGGTGGCCCGCATGCTGCCGGCCGAGACGCTCGACGTCCAGGTGGTGTCGCTGTCGCGCAATTTCGGCAAGGAGGCCGCGTTGATGGCGGGCCTCGACCATGCCCGCCGCGGCGCCGTGATGTTCATGGACGGCGACGGCCAGCATCCGCCCGTCCTGGTCGAACAGCTCGTCACGCACTGGATCAAGGACGGCTATGACGTCGTCTACACCGCCAAGGCGCACCGCGACAACGAGCCCTTCCTGCGCCGTGTCGCCGTTCACGGCTTCTACGCGCTGATCAATTGGGGGGCGCGGCAGAATATCCCGGAAGATGCCGGCGACTTCCGCCTGCTCTCGCCGCGCGCGGTGGCTGCGTTGCGGCAGCTTCCCGAGCGCAATCGCTTCTTCAAGGGACTTGCGAGCTGGATCGGTTTCCGCCAGATCCGCGTCGACTACGAGCCCGCGCCGCGTGCCCATGGCGTCACCACCTTCAACTTGATGCGGCTGCTCGGTCTCTCGATCGAAGGCCTGACGTCGTTCTCGGTGGCACCGCTACGCTTCGCCAGTCTGCTCGGTTTGCTCTTGGCCTCGGCCGCGTTCCTGTTTGGCCTATCCATCCTGTGGGAGACCTTCACGACAGGCAAATCGGTGCCCGGTTATCCATCGCTGATGGTCGGCCTGATGACGATCGGCGGCGTGCAGCTCATCATGATCGGCGTGCTGGGGGAGTATATCGGCAAAATCCTCTCCGAGCTGAAGGCGCGGCCGATCTACTTCGTCGCCGAGCACAGCGAGAAGCGCGCGCCCGAGACAGCCGCAGACCACAACGAAAGGTCCGCCGCCGAATGAGCGAGGCGCCGCATCGGCGCATCTGGCTGTGCGCGGACGATTATGGAATCAGCCCCGGCGTCAACCGCGCGATCCGCGACCTGATTTCGCGCGGCAGACTGAACGCGACCTCGGTGATGATGGTGGGACCGGCGATTGGCCGCGACGAGGCCGACGCGCTCAGCAAGGTCGCGACCGAAAGCGCGCGCTGCGCGATCGGCCTGCACGTGACGCTGACGGCACCGTTTCGTCCGCTGACCATGTATTTCCGCCCGCTCGACGACGGCCTGTTTCTGCCATTCCCCAAGCTGTTGCGGTCTGGGCTGATGCGCCGGCTGGATGCAGAGATGATCCGCGCCGAGGTGTCGGCGCAGCTCGCGGCCTTCCGTGACATGTTCGGCCGGGCGCCCGACTTCGTCGACGGTCATCAGCACGCCCAGCTCTATCCGCAGGTGCGCGATGGCTTCTTAGCCGCCGTGAAGGAAGCCGCGCCGCAGGCGTGGGTCCGCCAGGGCGGCCGCAACATTCCACTCGCGCAACGGCTGGCCGCACCGAAGGCGTTGCTGCTCGACGTTCTCAGCCTGCAATTTCGCCGCCGCGCAGCCCGCGAAGGCATCGCCTTCAATCCCGGCTTTGCCGGCGCCTATGATTTCACCAAGGCTTCCGATTTCGGCGCGCTGATGGGCGGGTTTCTTGAGGGGCTGCCCGAGAACGGCGTCGTCATGTGCCATCCCGGCTTCGTCGACGACGTGCTGACCGAGCTCGATCCGCTCACCGTGCAGCGTGAGCATGAACATGCCTATTTCGCCAGCGAGGCGTTCGCGCAGCTTCTGAGCGCGCGCAAGGTGACGCTGGGCTGATCTTTGCTACATGCAAGTGCATGGTCATTGTGACGCATACCGAAATTTAATGCCGGCCCTACTTCCCGCGACACAAAGCACCCTTAGATTCGTTATCACGCTTGGCCTGCCAGCGTGATGGCCGGCGGCAGGAGGACCAGATGACACCGCAAGAACGCCAACTGATCGACGACCTGTTTGGCCGTCTCGCCAAGCTGGAGAGTGCGCCGCGTGATCCGGATGCTGTCGCCGCAATGACACGCGGCTTGCAGCAGGCGCCGAATGCCGTCTACGCGCTGGTGCAGACGGTGCTGGTCCAGGATGAGGCGCTCAAGCAGGCGCATCACCGGATCGAGGAGCTGGAGCAGGCCCAGGCGCCGCAGCAGAGCCAATCGTCGGGAGGGTTCCTCGACTCGATGCGGGACAGCATTTTCGGCTCGAGCCAGCGGAGTTCGGTTCCCAATGTACCGCCGCCCGAGCCGAGCCGGCCGGTCTGGAACAGCGGCCAAGCGATGCCACAAGGCCAGCCCGGGCATTATGATCAAGGCTACGGACAAGGCGGATATAGCCAACAAGGCGGCGGCTACGGCCAGGATAGCTTTGGTCAGGGCGGCTATGGCCAGCCCGCTCGCGGCGGTCTGTTTGGTGGCGGCGGCGGTGGTGGAGGCTCGTTCCTCGGCACGGCAGCGGCGACCGCAGCCGGCATGGTGGGCGGCTCGCTGCTGCTGAACAGCTTTCGCGGCATGATGGGCGGCGGCTCGCATCAGGCCTTTGGCGACACCACCACGGAACGGGCTTCGCAGAGCCCGTGGGGCGGCGACCAATCCGGCAGCTCGCTCGCGCGTGATGCCGGCATCGACGATATCGGCCGTTCGAACGATGGTGGCCGCGCCGGCCTGTTCGACCAGGCTTCGAACGACGACAATTTTACCAACGACAGTGATGACGGCGATTACGGCAATGATGACGACGGTGGCAGCGATTACGCCTGACCTCCCACGTCCGCACCGCAAAAAGGCCGCCCGATCGGGCGGCCTTTTCATTGAATAAAATAGGTCAAGCTCAGAGCACAATCACCCGGGCGCCGACATTGACGCGGCCATAGAGGTCGATGACGTCTTGGTTGCGCATTCGGATGCAGCCGGACGAGACATTGGTTCCGATGGTCCAGGGCTCGTTGGAGCCGTGGATGCGGTAGAGCGATGAGCCGAGATACATCGCGCGCGCGCCGAGCGGGTTCTCGGGCCCGCCCGCCATGTGCCGCGGCAGGTCCGGCCGCCGCGCCAGCATCTCTGCCGGCGGTGTCCAATCCGGCCATTCGCGCTTGGCGCTGACGGTCTTGACGCCCGACCAGGTGAAGCCCGGCTTTCCGACCCCGATGCCGTAGCGTAGCGCCTTGCCGTCCCCCTCCACCAGATAGAGGAATTTGTTCGGCGTATCGATCACGATCGTGCCGGGCTTTTCCCGTCCGTCATAGTCGACGAGCTGCTTCTCGTATTTCGGATCGAATGGCCGCTGCGAGGCTGCGTAAGCTTCCTCTTGCTCTTGCGTCGCGGCCGGCTCTGGAACGGGCTGCGGTTCGCCATAGGCTGGCTGCTGCTGATAGACGGGCGGCGGCCGATAGCCTCGCTGCTCGCCGTCGCCGAACAGGAACTGGATGAAGCCGCCGCCCATGCGGGACCGGTCAACATGGGCCTGGTCGACATAGGCCGCGCGCGTCGGCGCCGGCTGCGGTGGCGGGCCAGCATAGACGACGGTGGGTTGCTGAAATCCGGCGGCATCGATCGCCGCCGCCTGATCAATGGTTGCAAAACAGGCTGCGCCGGCAAGCAGCGCAAAAGACATGGTCTTGAACATCGACGTACTCTGTACCGTTTCGTCTCGAGACTGTTCATCGCGCCAGCGGAAGGACACCCGCGCTTAAGCCTAACTAAGTCCAAAAGCCGATCGGTTTGGTAAACGGATGCCGCGTTTCGATTCATCATCGCGCCGGAGCGCGGGGATTTGCGTGTCAGCGTTTATTTTGGATGAAGGCCACTCAGGGGATATTAACCAGCTTCGAAACACGGATGTGGGCGGGAATCGCGCGGTTCCTGATGTGAACGTGATGTTAAATAGCCCCTGCCTAAAACTGCGTGCAGTGAAGGTCAGGGATTGTCTCATGTCGGTTCGCAAACGTTTTCGCATCGAAGAAGCCATTGGTGGCCATATGCCGGAGCCCGATATCATCGGCGGCGAAATCGGCCCTCAGCACAGGGAAATCATGGACGAGCTCCGCGCCATCCGCGCTCAAATGGCCGCGGCCCCCCGTAGCGTCCCCGCCTCCGGAAGCTCGGCCAACGCGGCGATCGAAGAGTCCGCTGCGCGCGAGGTCGCCGAGGCGCGCGCGCTGCTCGAGACCTATCGCGCCCAGATCGAGCAGTGCGAGAAGCTCAAGGTCGAGCTCGACCTGATCCACGACGCGATCAACCGCACCAAGGGCGAGATCGCCACGCTTCACGCCAAGAGCTTCAGCGGCGAGGAGATGGCCAAGGTCAATGGTGAGCTCGGCGCGGTCGTCGGTGGCACCGAACAGGCCACCCAGCAGATCCTGGAGGCCGCCGAGGCGATCGACAACGCCGCCAGCGCGCTCGGCAAGGTGACCTCGCCGGATCAGCAGAAGATCCTGAGCGAGGACATCCAGGAGCGCGTGGTCTCGATCTTCGAGGCCTGCAACTTCC
>NZ_JBARGP010000744.1:0-6506 GCF_049798375.1 Bradyrhizobium sp. | reverse complement strand
GCCAGCGCCACCGCGGCGCCGCCGCTGGAGCCGCCGGCCGTGCGCGCGGGATCGTAGGCATTGCCGGTGAAGCCGAACACATTGTTGTAGGTATGCGAGCCGAGCCCGAATTCCGGCACGTTGGTCTTGCCGATGACGGTGGCGCCCGCTGCCTTCATCCGCTCGGCCAGGATGTCGTCATAGTCCGGGATGTTGTTCGCCAGTATGGTCGAGCCGATCGTGGTTCGAATGCCCTGGGTGGCGACCACGTCCTTCAGCGCCATCGGAAAGCCGTGCAGCCAGCCGCGGCTGCGGCCCGCGGCAAGCTCATCGTCGCGAGCGCCGGCCTGCGCCAACAGATCGTCGGACGCGACCCGGCTGACGATGGCGTTGAAGGCCGGATTGAGCCGGTCGATCCGCGCCAGATAGGCCTGCATGACCTCGCGGCACGAGACCGCGCGATCGTGGATCGCCTGGCTCAGCTCCGTTCCCGTCCACGCCGTGATGTCGCCCGTCGTTGCCATCTGATCCCTTCCTCGATCACCGCGCGCAGTGTCGCATACGGCCACTGCTGCGGCCAGCGGCGAGGCCGCCGGCGCGCCGGACCCTCACCGATTTACCAAGCACCGACAAGGTGTTGGCGCCCCGTCGGTTCGGTCATTTTCCGGTTGACGGGACCAGACGGCGCTGAAATGGTGCCCCGGTTTTCATGCGTGGCTGGGCTGGACGGGCCGCTGCGCTCGCGCAGCCAAAACGGCAATGCGGCCTGGGGAGGACTTCGTTGCAGTCGCTGCTGAAATTGAGCCGTGGGATCGATGCATTCACGGAATGGACTGGCAAGAAGATCGCTTGGCTGATCCTGCTCGCCGTCATCATCTCGGCGTTGAATGCCGTCATCCGCAAGGTGTTCGACACCTCGTCCAACGCCTGGCTCGAGCTGCAATGGGTGCTGTTCAGCGCGGTATTCCTGCTGTGCGCGCCCTGGACCCTGCTGGCGAACGAGCACATCCGCATCGACATCGTCAATCAGATGATGCCCAAGCGGGTGCGCGACGTCATCGATATCATCGGACACGTCTTCTTCCTGATCCCGCTCTGCATTCTCATGATCGTCACCGGCGTGCCGTTCTTCCTGCGCTCCTGGGAGATCAACGAGCAGTCCAGCAACGCCGGCGGCCTGCCGCAATGGCCGGCGAAATCCCTGATCATGATCGCGTTCGCATTCCTGCTGATGCAGGGCATCTCCGAGCTGATCAAGCGCATCGCGGTGCTGCGCGGCGTGATTCCCGATCCGCACGTGTCGAAGGCGCATGGGCTCGAGGCCGAGGTCGAGCACATCGTCGAGGCCATCGAGAAGACCTGATAGGCGACGCGGGGGACATCATGGAAGCGTTTATAGTTGCCAATCTGGCGCCGATCATGTTCGGCTCGCTGGTCATCATGCTGCTGTTGGGCTATCCGGCGGCATTTTCGCTCGGCGCGGTCGGCCTGTCCTATGCGCTGGTCGGCATCGGGCTGGGCGAGTTCAGGCCTGACTTCCTGCAGGCGCTGCCCGAGCGCGTCTATGGCGTGATGAACAACGACACGCTGCTGGCGATCCCGTTCTTCACCTTCATGGGGCTGGTGCTGGAGCGCTCGGGCATGGCCGAGGACCTGCTCGACACCATCGGGCAGCTGTTCGGCACCGTCAGAGGCGGCCTCGCCTATGCCGTCGTCTTCGTCGGCGCACTGCTTGCGGCGACCACCGGCGTGGTCGCGGCATCCGTGATTTCGATGGGGCTGATCTCGCTGCCGATCATGCTGCGCTACGGCTACGACCGGCGGCTTGCCACCGGCATCATCGCCGCTTCCGGCACGCTGGCCCAGATCATCCCGCCGTCGCTGATCCTGATCGTCATGGCCGACCAGCTCGGCCGCTCCGTGGGCGACATGTATGAGGGCGCCTTCATCCCGGGCCTCGTGCTCGCCGGCCTCTATGCCGGCTGGGCCTTCATTTGCAGCATCATCTGGCCCAAATCCGCCCCCGGCCTGCCGGCCGAGGCCATCGGCTACCGCGAAAAGGATGGCAGCCGCGGCCTGATCTCGCTCGGCGTGCTGTTCCTCGCCGCTTGCGTGTTCGGCTGGTACATGATGCAGGGGTCGGAGTACCACGGCGCCGATTTCGTCGTGCTCTCGATGTTCTACGGCATCGTGTTCGCGTTCTGCGTCGCGGTCCTGAACTGGATCATCGCGACGACGACCGGCTTCCGCTTCCTGTCGCGGATGGCGCAGCAGACCACCTTTGTGATGGTGCCGCCGCTGTTCCTGATCTTCCTGGTGCTCGGCACCATCTTCATCGGCCTCGCCACCCCGACCGAGGGCGGCGCCATGGGCGCGGCCGGCGCGCTCATTCTGGGCGCGATGAAGCGCCGGTTGAGCTTCGACCTGATCCGCCAGGCGGTGGAATCCACCGCCAAGCTGTCCGCCTTCGTCGTCTTCATCCTGGTCGGCGCCCGCGTGTTCTCGCTGACCTTCTATGGCGTCAGCGGCCATGTCTGGGTCGAGAACCTGCTGACCTCCCTGCCCGGCGGTCAGCTCGGGTTCCTGATCTTCGTCAACGCCTTCGTGTTCGTGCTTGCGTTCTTCCTCGATTTCTTCGAGCTCGCCTTCATCGTGATCCCGCTGCTCGGACCTGCCGCCGAGCATCTCGGCATCGACCTGATCTGGTTCGGCGTGATTCTCGGCGTCAACATGCAGACCTCGTTCATGCATCCGCCGTTCGGCTTCGCCTTGTTCTACCTGCGCTCGGTGGCGCCGAAGGAGCGCTATATCGACCGGGTCACCGGCAAGACGATGGCGCCCGTCACCACCGGCCAGATCTACTGGGGCGCGGTACCCTTCGTCGTGATCCAGGCGCTGATGGTGCTGCTCGTGATCCTGTTTCCGTCGATGGTCATGCACTACAAGGGCGCGGCCTCGACGGTCGATCCGAACTCGATCAAGATCGACATTCCGCAGATCGAGGCCCCGCCGCTCGACTTCGGGCCGCCGAAATGATCGCATGCCGTTCGAACATGCAGACTGCGGATGCAAATATGAACCCCCCGGCGCTTGGCGCCGGGGGGGTTTCTTTCAGCTCTGCGAGTTGCGCGCCATGAAGGCGTCGTAGCCGATCTCGGCCACCTGAAACCAAGAGTAGCCGTTGCTGGTGAAGCTGGTCAGCGATTCATAAATCTTCTTGAAGTCCGCATTACCAGCGGCGACCTCGTTGTGCAGCTCACGCGCCGCCTTGAGGCTGGCCTGCATGATCTCGGGCGGGAACGCGTGCAGCTTGGCGCCGCCGGCAAGCAGGCGCCGCAATGCCGGCGCGTTGGCCTGGTCATATTTCGCCATCATCCAGTTGTTGGCGATGTGGCCGGCCTGCTCGAGAATCGCCTGATAGTGCTTGGGTAATGTATTCCAGCGGTCCAGGTTGACGAAGGCCAGCAGCATTGGGCCGCCTTCCCACCATCCGGGATAGTAGTAATGCGGGGCGACCTTGTAGAAGCCGAGCTTCTCGTCGTCATAGGGGCCGACCCATTCGGCGGCATCGATGGTGCCCTTCTCGAGCGCCGGATAGATGTCGCCGCCGGCAATCTGCTGCGGCACGGCGCCGAGCTTCTGCATCACCCGTCCGGCAAAGCCGCCGATGCGGAATTTCAGTCCCTTGAGATCGTTGACGCTGGTCAGCTCCTTGCGGAACCAGCCGCCCATCTGGCAGCCGGTGTTGCCGGCGAGCAGCGAGACCACGTTGTATTTCTTGTAGAACTCGTTGAGGATCTCGCGGCCGCCGCCGAGCATGTACCAAGCCTGGTTGATGCGCATGTTGGGCCCGAATGGTACCGACGAGCCGAAGGTGAAGGTCGGATCCTTGCCGAAATAATAGTACGAGGCCGTGTGACCGATCTCCACGGTGCCGTTCTGCACCGCGTCCAGCACCTGCAGGCCCGGAATGATTTCGCCGGCGGCGAAAGTCTGGATCTGGAATTTGTTGTCAGTGGCTTCGCCGACCATCTTGGCCATCATGTCGGCTCCGCCGAACAGCGTGTCGAGCGATTTCGGCCAGCTCGTCGGCATGCGCCATTTGATCTCGGGCATGCTCTGCGCGATTGCAGGTGCGGCTACGCTGGTCGTACCGGCCGCGGCCAGACCGGCGACCTTGATGAAGTCCCTGCGCTTCATGGTTTCGTCTCCCTGTTGGATGATGCGTGTCGTTGTCCGGCCTTCTTGCGAGGCCTGAGGAGAAGTCTGGAGCATTCACCGCGCGAGTGCCATTGCGAAACCGTTGCGCAACGCAAAAGCCCGGCCTCTTGCGAGGCCGGGCTTGAAAGGCGCTTCCGAAAGGAGATCGGGTCAGCCGCGGGTGCGCGAGCGGATCATGAAGCTGTCGAAGGTATATTCGGCGACCTGCCACCACAGATATTCATCCGAGCGGTAGGCCTGCATCGCTTCGATCGACTTCTTGAAGTCGGGGTTCTTGGCCGAGATCTCGCCCCACAGCTCGTTGGTGGCCTTAAGGCAGGCTTCCAGCACCTCGTTGGTGAACGGACGCAGCTGAGTGCCGCCGGCGACCAGGCGCTTCAGCGCCGCCGGGTTCTGAAGGTCGTAGCGCGCCGCCATCCAGGTATTGGCCGCGGAGGTGCCGGCCTGCAGAATCGCTTGGTAGTTCTTCGGCAACGAATTCCACTTCTCGAGGTTACAGAAGGCGTGCACGGTCGGACCGCCTTCCCAGAAGCCCGGATAGTAGTAGTACTTCGCGACCTTCTGGAAGCCGAGCTTCTCGTCGTCATAGGGGCCGACCCATTCGGCAGCGTCGATGGTGCCCTTTTCCAGCGCCGGATAGATGTCGCCGCCGCCGAGTTGCTGCGGCACGACGCCGACCTTCTGCAGCACCTGACCGGCGATACCGCCGATGCGGAATTTCAGGCCATTGAGATCGGCGACCGTCTTGATCTCCTTGCGGAACCAGCCGCCCATTTGGGTGCCGGTGTTGCCGCAGGGGAAGCCGATCACGCCGAATTTCTTGAAGAACTCGTTGCCGAGCGCCTCACCGCCGCCCTGGTACCACCAGGAGTTCTGCATACGGGCATTGAGGCCGAACGGCACCGAAGCGTAGATCGCAAAGGTCGGGTCCTTGCCGACATAGTAGTACGATACCGTGTGGCTCATATCGACGGTGCCGTTGGACGTTGCGTCCAGCGCCTGCAGAGGAGGAACGATCTCGCCGCCCGCGAAGACCTGGATCTGAAACTTGTTGTCGGTCATCTCGGCCACGTATTTGGCGAGCTCGGTGGCGCCGCCATAGATCGTGTCGAGCGACTTCGGAAAGCTCGATGTCATCCGCCACTTGATCTCGGGCGAGGACTGCGCGATCGCCGGCGAAGCCACGGCGGCGGTCGCCGCGGCGCCGGCGGCCGACACTTTCAGAAAATCACGACGCTTCATCAAGGCATCTCCTTATTGGGCATTTCCCACGTGCAAATAGCGCTACCGGCGACGCGATTTTCCTAAAGCCTGCCTGCCCACAGCCGCCTACATTCGCGTCTTGCCGAAGCCGCTCCGGCGAACGGGGCGTTTAGCACGGAACCGGTTAACCGAAAACGCGACTATGGCAGTGCACAGAAGTCCAAAAGTCGCATGGACGCCGCAGCATCACGAGGCCGCAGCACGCGCGCCTGCGAGCCCGTCGCGGACCGCGCTCGCGATCGCGCGATAGATCGTCGCATGCGGACCGTCGGGCGCGCTCGCCACCACCGGCCTACCTTCGTCCGATGTGGTGCGGATGTCCATGTGCAGCGGGATCTCGCCGAGGAACGGCACGCCCAGCTTCTCGGCCTCATGGCGCGCGCCGCCATGGCCGAAGATGTCCGAGCGCGTGCCGCAGTGCGGGCACTGGAAATAGCTCATGTTTTCGATGATGCCGAGCACCGGCACGTTGACCTGCCTGAACATGGCCAGTCCACGCCGTGCGTCGATCAGCGATAGATCCTGAGGCGTCGAGACGATCACCGCGCCCTTCAGCGGCACGTTCTGCGCCAAGGTGAGCTGGGCATCCCCAGTACCGGGCGGCATGTCGACGACCAGCACGTCGAGCGTGCCCCAGGCAACCTCGCGCAGCATCTGCGTCAGCGCCTGCATCACCATCGGCCCGCGCCAGACCATGGCGCGATCCTCCTCGATCAGGAACCCAATCGACATGATCGACAACCCGAAACGCTCTAGCGGAACCATCTTCTTGTCGGGCGTGAGCGCAGGCTTGTCACGCAGGCCGGTCAGCCGCGGCACCGAGGGGCCATAGATGTCCGCGTCCAACAGCCCGACCTTGAGTCCGAGATCGCGCAGCCCCAGCGCCAGGTTCAGCGCGGTGGTCGACTTGCCCACCCCGCCTTTGCCGGAGGCCACCGCGATGACGGCATCGATGCCGGGTATCTCGGCCTGCCGCGACATCGGCGACCCCTGCGGATGCTGGTGCGGTCGATGCCCTGCGCGGCCCCCTTGCGCCGCTGGCT
>NZ_JBARGP010000743.1:0-10347 GCF_049798375.1 Bradyrhizobium sp. | reverse complement strand
CTACATACACGTCATGAGCGCTGTCATTGCGAGGAGCCGAAGGCGACGAAGCAATCCAGGCTTTCTTCTCGGCTCTGGATTGCTTCGTCGCGTTGCTCCTCGCAATGACGGCCTAGCTATGCGGACCCATATCGCTTCGCCATCACGCCATCGAACGCCATTGCGATCGCCTCGATGGGGGCGGTGCGGCCGGTGAATAGCTTGAAACCATCGGCCGCCTGGTGAATCGCGAGCTCGCGCCCGGTCATCACCTGCGCGCCCCTGGCCTTGGCGGCGGTGAGCAGCGGGGTCCACAGCGGCGAGTAGATCGCGTCCGCCACCCACAGCCCGTCATGCAGCAAAGCTTCGGGAACCGGACTGTCGCGGTTCGGCAGCATGCCGACCGGGGTGCCGTTGACGAGCCCCACCGCGCCGTGCAGCGCCGCCTCGACCGTATCAGCAACGCTGACCCCGGGATGATCGCGCAGCAGCGCCGCCAACATCTCTGCCTTCGCACGGTCGGCATCGACGATGCGCAGCTCGTGAACGCCGAGGCTTGCGAGTGCAAACGCGATCGCCTTGCCGACGCCGCCCGCGCCGACCAGCGCCACAGGCCCGCGGCTGGAGGATTCGACCAGCGGTGCGACCGCGCGGGCAAAACCCGTGGTGTCGGTGTTGTGGCCGATCAGCCTGTTATCGCGGACCACGACGGTGTTGACCGCACGCATCGCCTGCGCTTCCGGCGCAAGTTCATCCAGCAGTTCGACCACCGCTTCCTTGTAGGGATAGGTGACGTTGACGCCGGCAAAGCCCATCTGTCTGACGCCATCGAGCAGGCCACGCAATTGCGCGCGATCGGCGCCGGCGACCTCGATCAGCTGATAATGGCCGCGCAGACCGACCGCGGCGGCGGCGGCCTCATGCATCGCGGGGGAGGCCGAATGCTTGATCGGCGCTCCGATCAAGCCGGTGAGAACATGCGGCTCGGACGCCGTCGCCGGAGCCGGCGTTGTCGCCACAGAACCGCTCTCTCCGCTGGTCAGATACGCCACCACCATGTCGGCGATCTGCTGCTTGTTGCGATTGCGAACCGCAGGTTCGGCGAGATCGTGATTGAACAACGCACCGAACGTGTACTGGTTGGCGACGCGGAAGAAGCAGAACGAGCTGATGGCCAGATGCAGGTCGATCGGATCGACGTCGCGCCGGAATACGCCCTCGGCACAGCCGCGTTCCAGGATGCGGCGCAGGGTCGCGATCACGCTGGCATTGATCTCGCGCAGTTGCGCGCTGTGCTTCAGGTGCCTGGCGCGATGGATGTTCTCGATCGAGACCAGCCGGATAAAGTTCGGGTTGCGCTCGTCATGCTCGAAGGTCGCCCCGATCAGGCGCCGGATCGCCTCGGTGGCGCTGCAGTGCTCGGTGTCGAGGCTCTCTTCCAGCTCTCGGATCGAGCGGTAGGCCTCCTCAAGCACGGCGAGATAAAGCTGCTCCTTGCCGCCGAAATAATAATAGATCATCCGCTTCGAGGTGCGGGTCTTGGCCGCGATCTCGTCGACCCGCGCGCCGGAATAGCCCTGGGCGGCAAACTCCTCGGTCGCGACATCGATGATGTTGCGCCGGGTCGCCTCCGGATCATTCCTGCGCCGGCCCGGCTGCGGCTCTTCTGCCGTTCGCTCCAACATCATCCCCTCGCGGTCTGACCCGATCCTAACCTCGCCGGAACGCCCGGTCTCCGGGCCGCCGAGCTTCTCTCTTGAAACGAACTAGTTCGTACATTACGGTGGACCCATCAAGAACGCAAGCTCGGACCGGGTCGGATGCCGCAAACGTGCACCGGCCTGACGTTCGCAAGCCAAGCGCAAAGCAACTAAGGGGGAGACATATGACATCAGCCACGCCCAAGGACCCGCCGCAGGCTCATGACCGGCCTGGCGACCGCCTGGCGCACCGCGCCGCCGTCGTCAGTTTCGTCGGCAGCATGCTCGAATACTACGACTTCTTCATCTACGGCACTGCCGCGGCGCTGATCTTCCCAAAGGTGTTCTTCGTCAATGTCGATCCGGCGACCGGCACCGTGCTGGCGCTGCTCAGCTTCGGCATCGGCTATATCGCCCGCCCGGTCGGCGCCGTGATCCTCGGCCATTTCGGTGATCGCATCGGCCGCAAGGCGGTGCTGATCACGACGCTGATCCTGATGGGCGGATCGACGCTCGCGATCGGGCTGTTGCCGGATGCGCGCATGATCGGTAGCGCCGCCCCTCTGCTGTTGACATTGCTGCGGCTGCTGCAGGGCCTGTCCGCCGCCGGCGAACAAAGCGGCTCCAACTCGCTGACCCTGGAGCATTCCGACAGCGGCCGCCGCGCCTTCTTCACCAGCTGGACGCTGACCGGCACCCAGGCCGGCGCCATCCTGGCGACCTTGGTGTTCATTCCCGTCGCCGCAATGCCAGAAGATCAGCTTTTAAGCTGGGGTTGGCGCATCCCGTTCCTGCTGTCCTTCGTCGTGCTGGTCGTCGCCTATCTGGTCCGCCGCACTATGCCGGAGACGCCGGCGTTCGCCGACATCAAGACGCGCAATGCCGTTGCGCGCTTTCCGATCGTCCCGCTGCTGCGCGACTTCTGGCCGGATGTGCTGCGCGTCATCGTCTGCGCCCTGATCGCGACCGTTAGCACGGTGACCGCCGTATTCGCGCTCGGCTATGCGACCAGCAAGTTCGGCGTGCCGCGCACGACCATGCTGTGGGCCGGCGTGCTGGCAAACGCGACCGCGCTGGTCACGCAGCCGTTGTGGGCGATCCTGGCCGACCGCATCGGCCGCAAGCCGGTGTTCATCGGCGGCGTGCTCGGCTGCGCCGTGTTGATCTTCCCGTATTTCATGGCGATCACCACGGCCAGTTCGACCGCGATCCTGGCCATCACATTCGTGCTCTCCGGCATCGTCTATGCCGCGCCGAACGCAATATGGCCGTCGTTCTACGCCGAGATGTTCGAGACCAGGGTGCGCTATTCGGGCACTGCGATCGGCACCCAGCTCGGCTTTCTCGCCGCCGGCTTTACGCCGGTCATCAGCCAGAGCCTGCTTCGCGATGGCCCCACGGGCTGGCTTCCCGTGGCCATCTTCATCGCTTGCTGCTGCGTGATCTCGGCGGCCGCGGCGGCCACCGCCCACGAGACTCATGCGGTCGGCATCGCGGATCTCGGCAAGAAGCGCTCAGACGGACCAGCACATGACAGCACAGCCGCATCCATCCACACTTGAGACGACACCGGCGCCCCTGGTCGAGACCAGCAGCGGTGCCGTGATCGGCGAAACCCTTGAAGGCGTGCGCGCCTTCAAGGGCATCCCGTTCGCGCAGGCGATGCGCTTTCGGCGCGCCGCCCCCTTGCCGGCCTGGGACGCGCCGCGGCGCTGCACGGCGTTCGGCCCGGTGGCGCCGCATCCCGGGCTTGTCACCGATGATGCCGAGGCCGGTTGCCTCACCCTGAATATCTGGACGCCGGCAGAGATCGAAACGCCGCTGCCGGTGCTGTTCTTCATCCATGGCGGCGCCTTCATCACCGGCGCCGGCTCCGATTACGACGGTGGCTATCTCGCCAAGCACGGCCCGGCCGTCATCGTCACCATCAACTATCGGCTCGGTCCGCTCGGCTTCCTGCAGCTCGATCGCTTTGGCGGCGCGCTGTCGGAAGCCAACAACCTCGCCGTCACCGACACGCTCGCCGCGCTCGACTGGGTCCGCAACAATGTCGGCGGATTTAGCGGCGATGCCGATGCCATCACGCTGATCGGCCAATCGGCCGGTGCGGCGCTGGTGGTCACCTTAATGACCTTGCCGCAGGCGCGCGGCAAATTCCGCGGCGCCATCGCGTTCAGCGTGCCCGGTCGCGGCATCATGCCGAAGGCTCAGGCCGACGAGATCGCCGACCGTTTTCTCGGCGCGCTCGCGCTTGCGCCACAGGACGCCGTGCGCATCATCGATGTCCCGGCACACATGATGCTCGATACGGCAGAGCGCATCGGCCGCGATGTCGCGGGCAACACCGCGCATGGCACCTTGTTCGGTCCCGTGCTCGACGGCGCCATCATCCCCTGCGATCCACGGCAGGCGATCGCCGCGGGCGCCGTGCGCAAACAAACCCTCTGGCTCGGCTCCTGCCGCGACGAGATGGTGATGTTCCTGAAGAGCACGCCGCCGGCCGCGATGATCCGTGTGACCGAAGCCCGGATCCGCGCGCAGTTCGGCGATGCCGGCTGGGAGCGGCTGCTCGCCTGCTACCGCGACACCGCGCGCACAGACGAGGATGCCTACGAGGCGCTGCTGTCGGACGCGATGTGGCACCGGCCGCTGGAGGAGCTGGCACAGCTTCAGGACCAGGCCGGTGGATCGGTCTGGCTGAGCCGCTTCGATCACGCAGCCGGGCTCGAACCGTTCCGCTCGCAAGGGCCGACCCATGGTGCCGACAACGCCTGCCTGTGGGCCCACCTGCCCGCGTTCCTCGACCGTCCGGTGCTCAAGCGCGCCGGCGGCCCGATGACGCCAGCCGACATCGAGGTGGCGGCGCGGCTGCAAGCCTGCGTGCTGCGCTTCGTTCGCGAGGGACGGCCGGACGATGCCGCGCACTGGCCGGCCTTCACGGCCGAACGTCGACGATTGGCGGTGTTCGACAGCCCGTTCCGGATGGATAGTATCAAGGATACGCCGCGCGACCGGATCTGGCGCCTGCTGGAGGACAAACACAGCAGCTAACCGGAGGCGCGAGCCTCCTATCACGCCACCCGCAGATCGCCGATGAAGCTGTCGACGTCGCGCCGCAGGTCGTTGGACAGGCTGGTCAGCGCCTTGGCGGAATCCAGCACCTCGCCGGCGGCCTTGCCGGTCTCGGCGGTCGCAGCCGACACGCCTGCGATGTTGCGCGAGACCTCGTTGGTGCCCTCGGAGGCCTGCTGCACGTTGCGTGCGATCTCGCGGGTCGCCGCGCCCTGCTGCTCGACCGCTGCCGCGATCGCAGTAGTGATCTGATTGACGCGCTGGATGGTCGCGCTGATGCCTCCGATCGCATCGACCGAGTTGCGGGTCGCGCCCTGGATGCCGGCGACCTGGGCGCTGATCTCTTCCGTCGCCTTGGCGGTCTGGCTCGCCAACGCCTTCACCTCGGACGCGACCACCGCGAAGCCCCGGCCCGCCTCGCCGGCCCGCGCCGCCTCGATCGTGGCGTTGAGCGCCAGCAGGTTGGTCTGGCTGGCGATGCCGCTGATCAGCGCGACCACGTCGCCGATGCGCTGGGCGGCATCGGACAGGGCCTGGACCTGCTGGTTGGTCTTCTCGGCCTCGGCGGCCGCCGTATTGGCGATCGTGCTGGATTCCGTGACCTGGCGGCTGATCTCGCCGATCGAGGCCGACAGCTGCTCGGTCGCGGCCGCCACCATCTGCACATTGCCTGAGGCCCGCTCGGAGACCTGCGCCACTTCGGACGCCTTGGCTTGGCCCCGGTCGGCCGTCGCCGACATCGAATGCGCGGTGCCGTCGAGCTGGCTGGAGGCCTGCGTCAATGTCTGCAATGAGTCCGTGACCGTGGACTCGAACCGCTTGATCAGGCCGTCCACCGCAATCTGCCGCCGCTCGCGGCGCGCCTGCTCGGCCGCCTTTTCCTCGGCAAGACGATCGCCCTCGATCATGCTTTCCCTGAAGACGGCGACCATGCGCGACATCTCGCCGATCTCGTCGCGGCGCTCGGGGTTGCCGAGATCGATGGCATAATCGCGTTCGGCCAGCCGTCGCATCGCATCCGTCAGGCCGAGTATCGGCGCGCTGATGCGGCGATGCACCACAATGAAGCCGAATGCCGCGACGGCAATGCCGAGCACCAGCATCGCTCCGTTCATGATGAGGCTGGTGCGCGTCGCGCTCATCTGCGCCTCGGCCGCCTTGACCATTTCCGACAAAGCGGCATTGGCGACATCGACGCCGGTCGACAGCACGGCCGTGTTCAGCTTGGTGAGTTCGGAAAATGGCACGTCGATGGTGCCACCCTCGCGCAGCGACTTGATCAGGTCCTTCTGCCGCTCCGCCAAAGCCACCGCATCCGGTTGCCGGGCGCGCGCGATCGGCGCGATGATCGCTGCCGGTACATCGGGGCGCGCCGCGGCATCGAGAACCCGGCTCCAAGCCTGCACGATCCGGCCATTGTCCTCCGCTGCTCCGATCAAATCGGCCGGGCTCCAGGGCTTGCCTGAGGTCGACGCACTTTCGATCCGGACTGCGAGGGAGCCACCGTAGGTGCGTGCCGCCCAGGCGGACTGCTTGACGCTGAGCAGTTGATCGACCACGGGATCGATCAGCTTCAAGGTCTCCTCGAGATCGGCCGTGAGGCCGGACATCGCCTCGAGGTAATCCTGCGCGACGGTGCGGAAGCCTTCGACAACATCGCGATCACGCGCTGACTTCTGCTGGCGGACCGCACTATCCGCGCTGGCCCGCAACGAGACCAGCTTGTTATGCAACGCGGTCATCGTGTTGAGACGCGCGGCAAGCTTTGCATTTTCAAACCCGGCAAGTCCTTCCAAAACCGCCTTGTAGCCGGTCTCCGAGGCCTCACGGTTGGTCGAAATCCGGCTTTCGATCGCGGCATCGGCCGGCTGTTCGCTCACCAGCGCGCCGAGGAATGCACCGCGCTCCAGCCGGAAGCCGAGCAGCGCCGCGAACAATTGTTGGTCGGTGCCGGCCAGACGCTCGACGCGCCCCGCGGCGGCCTTGCGGTCGACCGCGTCGGTGACATCGATGGTCAACCGCACCACCAGCAGCAGCGCCAGCACGCTGATGATGAGACCCAATACGGAGCGGATCGAAAGGCCAGCGAGCAGCTTCATACGACTATGTCCAACAAGGTTCACTCATCACCGATCGGCAAATAATTCCCTATTTGCGTTAATTTTCCGCTGACTGGCCGCCGCCTCAGCGGACCCGAATCCTGATTTTTCAGCTCATCTCATTGCTGATTAGTCCGCTGACAGGCTGCGGCGGTCGCGATCGACCAGCCAATTTGCGATCCGAGCATGCGTCGTGATTCGCGCCCGACGGCCTGGCCCGGGCCGCCGGACATCCGTAACTACACGGTCTTTCGTCAGTTTATTGATTCATTGTGTGTTCGCCGCGCGCCGCAGCAATATCGCGAAATACGGCGCAGGTCCTATTAAGTCCGCCAATTTCACCTGCTCCCGGGCTTTACAATTCGACCTGGAGCACGCCATCCGCCTCGGAAAGTACAAGCAATGACGACAGCAGCAGCAGCACGGACTCGTCGCCGAGCACGACCACCGATACGAGCCAATTGTTGCAGCAGCTGCTCGAGGTGCTGCAGAAGTCCGCCAGCCAGACCTCGTCGTACGGCGCCACATCGTCGGCCGCAGCAGCACCTCGCTGGTGCTGAACTACATGACCTGAAACCAACAGCGACGGACCCGCGCCCCGCGCCGCCCTCGAGCGTCCGACCTGCGGTTCCCCCGCGGGCCGGACACCTTTAGGCTTGCATCGCCTCTTCTACAGCGCTCGTCGCGTGCCGTGCCCTATGCCCGCGCATACACCACGATCCCGTTCGCCGGGATCGCCACATGCGCCGAGCAGGGCCGGCCGTGCAGCGGTGGCCCATCGGCTGAGATCTCGCGGCCGACCGCGGAAGAGGCGCCGGCCTCATAGGCGTCGCCGTCGAACACCAGCCGCCATGTGCCGCCGGCGGGAAAGCCGACCGCGTAGTCGGCCCACGCGCTCTCGTGCAGGCTGCAGACCACCATCACCGCGTCGTCGCTGCCCTCGACCCAGCGCTCGAACGCCAGCACGCGGTTGTCGTCATGGACATGCACGATCGCGCAGCCCTCGCCCGACAGCGCCTTGCGGCTGCGGCGCAGCGCAATCAGCTCGCTGACGAAGCGGACGAAGCCGGTCGTGACGGCGTCGCCGCTGTCGAGCGCCGTCCATGCGATCTCGGTCGCGGGCGACGGCGTGTCGCTCCATGGCTTGGGCTCCAACAGCTCCTGGCCCATGAACAGCAAGGGAATGCCGGGCGCAGTCAGCAGCAGCCCGGTCGCGACGCGGCTGCGGCTGCGCGCATACCAGGAGCGAGGTTCGATGCTGTCGGCCAGCATTGCGATCCGCGGCTGGCGGCCGGCATAGACGATGTCGTGGTTCTCGATCGCCTGCACCGCGCGCCAGCGCCGGCCAAGACTGGAGTCAGCGAGCGCATCGGCGATCGCCTGCATCGAGACGCCGGCGGAGGCGCCTTCGGCCGCCACTCCGATCGCCCCGCGCACGCTATCGCGCACCCGGTCGCTCCAGGTTGCGTCGAAGCCGGCGCCGCCCTCGGCGTGGTCCTTCACCACCCACGGATTGACCGGCCAATATTCAGCGATCTGGATCGCGTCGAACTTCTCGGCGCGCAGCGCCGTGGTGAGCTGCTGGCAAGTGGTCCAGCCGCCGAACCGATCCATCACGCTGACTTCGTCGAAGCGCAGGCCGTCGACGCGGTATTCGCGATAGAACGACAGCGCATTGTCGATCAGGAATTGGCGGATATCGGCGTTCCAGTAGGCAAAGACCTCACCGCCGGCCCAGCCCTGATCGGTAAAATACAGGCTGTCATTGGCGTTGCCATAAGGCTGGCGGTCGAAGAACCAGATCGATTGGTCGTCGAAGCCGCCGCCGGCATGGTTGTAGACCACGTCGAAGATGACGCCGATGCCGTGGACATGGCAGATATCAATCAGCGCGCGGAGCTGGTCATCGCAGTGGCGCAGCACCTCGGTGCCGGCATAAGGCGCCTGCCCCGCCGCGGCCAGGATCGCGTTGGTGCGATCGACATAGCCCTTCAGCTTGGCCGCGTCGGCCTCGCCATATTGCGTCTCCGGGCTGAACAGGTCGGTGCCGTTGTAGCCCATGCTGAAGCTGGTCGGGAATTCCTGCACCGGCAACAGCTCGATCATGTTGACGCCGAGCGAGGCCAGATGCGGCACACGCTCGATGACGTCGAAGAAGCAGCCGTCCGGATTGCCTGGCTTGATGTCGAAGCTGCCGACATGAAGCTGGTAGATCACGAGTTCGTTGAACGGCGGCGGCGTGAACGGCACCTCGTGCCAGGGAAACGCGGCCGGATTGCGCAGCACCGAATAGGCCTGCGGAAACGGCGGCTCGACGGTGAGCAGCCGCGCATACGGATCGCGCTTGAGGCCCGACGAGCCCTGCCCGTCGACGAAGTACATATAGGGATCGCCGTCCTTCAAGGCCGGAATGAAGATGGCCCAGTGACCACCACCGATCGGCGCTAGCTGGCAGCTGGCATCCTGCGCCCACTTGTTGAAATCGCCGCAGACGTAGACCGCCTTGGCGTGCGGCGCGAACATGCGGAACGTGGCGCCGCCCGGCACCAGGGTGCCGCCCATCGGCGCCTGCAACAGATGCATCTGTCGGAGCGACATGCGTGACCCCGCCGTGATGACGGGGACGATAGCATGCGGGTCGAGCGTTTGCATGACAGCCTCGCTGCGCCCTGTCAGAACAGCCGCGCGCCGTTGGGCACCCGCCGGTCCGGCGCGAACAATACCACATTGCCCTCCTCGTCCGGGAAGCCGAGCGTCAGCACCTCCGACATGAACTTGCCGATCTGCCGCGGCGGAAAATTGACCACGCCGGCGACCTGCCGTCCGACCAGGGCAGCCGGCTGATACAGCGTCGCGATCTGCGCGCTGGAGCGCCGGGTGCCGATCGCTGGGCCGAAATCGATGGTCAGCTTGAGCGAGGGCTTGCGCGCCTCCGGATAGGGCTCGGCCGCGACGATGGTGCCGACGCGGATATCGACCATCAGGAACTGGTCGAAACCGATCTGGGGCGCCGGCGCTGCGGCAGGATCATGGGCGAGATGCATGGCGGCCTTCTCGAGAGTGCGGCGAAAGGGTTCCGACCGGCTCGGCCGAGTTTCCCCTTCGCGTGACAGATGTCGAATTTCATAGTCGCCGCAGCCTAGCCTGACAATCCTCGGTACCCATCAGCATGATCAATGACCCCGGACGGCAGGGCGCGGGCGGGCCGTCTCGGAGGAACGCGCGCCCGCGTGACCGCCTCAACATCCCCGGCAGATGGTGAGCTTGCGATCGACGGCGGCGCTTTCCGCATCGATCGGATCGACCTTGCCCGCTTCGCCGACTGTCACGTCCTTGAGGCGCGGCTGCCGATGACCGATCGGTGTCGACATGCGCGGATCGAATGGTTCCGACTGCACCGCCGCGCCGAACGTCGTGAGCTGCGGGGGCGGCGGATTGGTCTGCGCCACGACACTGCGCACATTCACCAGCGCCGCCAGCGCGAACGTCGTGATCAA
>NZ_JBARGP010000742.1:0-2952 GCF_049798375.1 Bradyrhizobium sp. | reverse complement strand
GGCATGAGCACGCCGTCGGCGCCGCCGCGCCGCGCACCCGCTTCGGTCGGCGGCGGCGGTGGCCGCAACAACGACATGGATGACGACATTCCGTTCTGAGATTCAGGCAAGGAAAATCGGTCAACATGGCAGACGGCTGGTTTGCAAACTCCGGCCGCCTGCTAAGGCCACGAACGTCGCGCAAACAGATGCTTGATATCTGCGGCCGTCGGCGGCGCAATCGCAACTTCGAGCCGTCCAGAGCTTCTCGACGCGACTTTCATCGGCCCGTGACTTGACTTCCTACCCCTCGGGGGTATCTGGGTCGAGCCGGAGCGTGGTCAAAGACGGGTCCCATTTGGCCCTCTATCTTCACGGCCTGGTCAGGAAGGTCACCGAAGTTCGATGCGGTTTGTCCGTGCCATGCTCGCGTTCGTGATCGCCATCTCGCTGGCGATGCTGCCGGTTGGCGCGTCCGCCGGCCACGCGATGGCATCGGACCACATGCAAGCCAGCATGCACATGGCTCAAGCCAGCACGCACATGGCTGCGGACGCAGACATGTCGATGGACGATTGCTGTCCTGATGACATGAAGGGATCAGCCCCGCACAAGGACGGCTACAAATGCGGAATGGGCTTCTGCTGCTTGGGCGGAGTCCTTGCGCTGAGCGACGTCCGAATTCTCGGCGTTGCGTTTCTCGCCGCGACGGCGCGCAAGCTCGCCATTCCGGCCGATCAAGTCGCCTCCTATCGCGGTTCCAGTCCTCCGTTCCGACCTCCTCGAATTTGATCTCAGAGACCCGACGCGCGGCACGCTTGCCCGCGACGACGACTGACGTGCGCGCGCAGGCGCCGCGGCCGAGATCAATTCATGAGGATAAAACCATGCTTTCCAGGTTCACCATTGCGGCTGTTGCCGCCACCCTTTCGCTTGCCGCTTCGACCGCCCTGGCGGGCGCCGGCGACTACACGTTCGAGCCCGTCAAGCCGGAGATGAAGAAGGGCGACGACGTCACGCTGGCCATACGTCTGACCAACAAGCAGACGGGCAAGCCGGTGCCGGACGCGGTGATCTTCAAGACGCGCGTCGACATGGCGCCGGACGGGATGGCCGAGATGGAGTCGCAAGTAAGCCCGCTGCCATCGCGCGAGCCGGGCGTCTACGCGTTCAGGACGGACCTGCCAATGGCCGGCCGTTACCAGGTCACGCTCTCCGCCAAGGTGCAGGGCGAGCCGGAGACCGTCACCGGCAAGGTGATCGTCACGGCGACCAAGTGAGCCTGCGGGCGCCTCCGACGGCGCCCGACCTCTCTTTCCCATTCAGATGAACGCGCCCCCTGGGCGCGCGGAATCACGCCATGAACAAGCGTCTTCTGACGGCCCTCGTGCTGATGGGCGGCCTCGTCCTCGGCGCCACCTGGACCGCGAACGGCGGACGTTGGTCCGCCTATGCCGAGCCGACCGCCCCGACGGCCGCGCACCGAATTCCGCTCTATTACCGCGATCCGAGCGGCGCGCCGCTCTGGTCGGCCGGCCCGAAGAAGGACGACAGCGGGCGGGACTACCTGCCCGTCTATGACGACGATCAGGCGATGCCGGTGCAGACAAATCCGCAGCAGCAGGCAGGCTCACGCAAGATTCTCTATTATCGCAACCCCATGGGATTGCCCGACACCTCGCCGGTGCCCAAAAGGGATCCGATGGGGATGAACTACATCCCCGTCTACGAAGGCGGCGATTCCGACGACGGCACCGTGAAGCTTTCGCCGGGCAAGATCCAGCGCACCGGCGTAAAGTCCGAGCCGGTCGAGCGGCGCAGCATCCACGTCCCGGTGACGGCGCCCGGCACGATCCAGCTCGATGAGCGGCGCGTCTCGGTGATTGCCATGCGCTCCGAAAGCTTCGTGCAGAAGGTCGCGGACGTGACCACCGGCACAAGCGTGAAGGCGGGGCAGCCGCTGATGGAGATCTACAGCTCGGCCATTTCGGCCGCGGCGGCCGAATACCTGTCCACCATCAACTCGAACGTGGGCGGCGTCGCCTCGTACGGCCGCGGCTCCCGCCAGCGTTTGACCAATCTCGACGTTCCAGAGCCGGTCATATCAGCAATGGAGAAGTCCCACGTCGCTCCTGTCACGGTGCAGTGGACGGCGCCGCGCGATGGCATCGTGCTCGAACGCAATGCAGTGGAGGGCATGAGGGCCAATCCCGGCGACGTGTTGTTCAGGATCGCGGACATCTCCGTGGTCTGGGCGCTGGTCGACGTGGCTGAAAGGGACCTCGGCAGCATCGCGGTGGGGCAACCCGTCACGATCCGCGCTCGCAGCTTCCCGGGCCGGATCTTCTCCGGGACGATCGCGGTCATCTATCCCCAGGTGAACAAGGACACGCGCACCGCTCGGCTCCGGGTCGAACTGGCCAACCGGGACTTCGCGCTGCTGCCCGACATGTACGTCGACGCCGGTATCGATGCCGCGGACCCTGCCCCCGTGCTGGCGGTGCCGGATAGTTCGGTGCTCGACACCGGCAGTCGCCAAGCCGTTCTCGTGGACAAGGGCGAGGGCAGGTTCGAACCGCGGGACGTCACACTCGGCCGCCGCGGCGGCGTCTATATCGAGGTGCGGAGCGGCCTGTCCGACGGCGAGGCAGTGGTCACCTCGGCGAATTTCCTGATCGACGCGGAAAGCAACCTGAAGGCCGCGCTGAAGGGGTTTGCCGGGGCCGCGCCCAAGGCCTCCGACGCCGTCCCTGCCCACGAGATGGGAGAGCACAAATGCTCGCTCGCATCATCGCCTGGTCGGCGCGCAACCTGCTGCTGGTGCTGTTCGGCACCGGCTTCGCGGCCGCGGCCGGCCTTTACGCGCTGCTCCACCTGCCGCTCGATGCGATCCCGGATCTCTCGGACACCCAGGTCATCGTCTACACCGAGTATCCGGGCCAGGCGCCGCAGGTCATCGAGGATCAGGTCACC
>NZ_JBARGP010000741.1:0-8699 GCF_049798375.1 Bradyrhizobium sp. | reverse complement strand
TCCTTGACCAGCGACAGTCCCGCGCGCACAGGCGTGGCGCCGCCAGCGGAGACGTAGGTCGCCGCGGTCACGGCGAGGCCCGCGGCGGCGAGCCCGAGCACCAGACGGTCGGTGTCCTCGCCCATCGCCAGATGCTTGCCCTCGCGAATCGCATCGCGGATATCGCCGAACACAAAGAGGTCGCCCGCAACCGTGCCGGTGAGGCTCGCGACATCATCTGCCGTGCCGGTGACAAGCCCGGTGGCGAAGCGCTTGGCGACGTGGGTTGCGGAACTTTCCTCAGCGACGGCGTCGCTCACCCGCTGCGTTAGCTCATCGCTCAGAGTGAGGTGCTTGTCCTGCGCGAGCATGACGAAACTGTTGGCCAAGTCGGCATCTCCGACCGCCAGCGCCGCGTCGATATTTCCTGCGATAGCGGCTCGGTCCTGTTGCAAGGCTGTATCGAGCTGCAGGTCGGCGAGTTGCGCCGGGTCATCCTGCGCAGCGAGCACCGAACCGGCATGACGGACATGCGGCCACATCGCAGCACCAACGGCGATGCTGATGGCCAACCCGGCCAGACCCGTGCTGATTCGTGCTCGCATCACGTGGAAATCCGCTCTCTTTTCCGTGACAGAAGATAATGTGCCGATAGCAAGACACAACGGCCCCGACGAAAGGAGGGCTTCTCGGCAGAACCGGGATTGTGTCGAATCTCGACTGCGAAAATAACGGCATGAGCCACACAGGACTCATGGTTCCCGCCACTAGGAAACGGCACCATCCGACAGTATGGTCGCGCCGTTTCATGGCGCCCGTATCAGATCAAGAGCGCTGTGTCGATTGTGTTCGCTCTCATTGCCACTCAAGGTGAATTCGATGGCCGATAGCATCGTCCCGCACTTCCACAATGATGCCGGAGTTCCCGTCATCGAGATCGGCTCGCATGAATTCATGTGCGTGGGTGCCAATCCGCCGTTCGACCATCCGCATGTCTTCCTTGATCTCGGCAACGACAAGGAAATCATCTGCCCGTACTGCTCGACGCTGTACCGTTTCGCGTCCGACCTGGCCGCCGGCGAAGCCCGGCCACCGGAATGCGTACTGAAGGACGTCGCCTGATCAGGCAGTGGTGGCGTCTCGTACCATTTTCGTCGCGGGCGCGGGCATCGGAGGACTGACGGCGGCACTCGCGCTGGCGACCAAGGGCTTTCGAGTCGTGGTGCTGGAGAAGGCGGAGCGGCTCGAGGAAATCGGCGCCGGCCTGCAGCTGTCGCCCAATGCCAGCCGAATCCTGATCGATCTCGGCCTGAAGCCGCGCCTAGCTGCGCGCGCTGTGATTCCAGAGGCCGTCAGCATCATGAGCGCGCGGGCCGGCGGCGAGATCGCCCGCTTGCCGCTCGGCGAGGCCGCCAGCCAGAGCGCCGGCGCTCCCTATTGGGTGATCCATCGCGCCGATCTCCAGGCCGGCCTGCTCGCCGAGGTCGAGGCCCATCCCGACATCGAGCTGCGCCTCGGCTGCCAGTTCGAGGAGGCCACCGCCCACGCCAAGGGCCTGACCGTGGTCCAGCGCAAGGGGCATGACCGCCAACAGGATCTCGCTTTGGCCCTGATCGGTGCCGATGGGGTGTGGTCGACGGTGCGCCACCAGATGTTTTCGCGCGCGGGTGCGCAGTTCTCAGGCCTGATCGCCTGGCGCGGCACGCTCGAGGCGCGGCAGTTGCCGCGCGAGCTCACCGCCGCCCGCGTCCAGCTCTGGATGGGTCCCGACGCGCATCTGGTCGCCTACCCGATCTCGGGCGGCCGTCAGATCAACGTGGTCGCCGTCGTGCCCGGGACCTGGAATCGGCCGGGCTGGAGCGCTGACGGCGACGCCGCCGAGCTCAAGAATGCCTTTGCGGCGGCGCATTGGCAGGGGTCGGCCCGAATGATGCTCAATGCGGTGGATGGCTGGCGCAAATGGGCGCTGTTCGGCGTGCCTGATGGCGCCTGGGCCAGCGGCGCGGTCGCGCTGCTCGGGGACGCGGCGCACGCCATGCTGCCATTCGCCGCCCAGGGCGCCGGCATGGCCATCGAGGATGCCGCGGTGTTGGCGAAGACGTTGAGCGAGAGCCGGCTCGACGGCACGGCCGGTGTCGCTGCGGCCCTGAAGGACTATGCAGCGCGACGTCGTCCCCGGGTCGGCAAGGTCCAGCGCGCGGCGCGATTTCAGGGGCAAATCTACCATCTCGGCGGGCCGATGGCGCTGGCGCGCGATCTCGCCATTCAGGCGCTCGGCCCGCGCCGGATGCTGGCGCGGCAAAGCTGGATCTACGACTGGCGGCTCTGACTTTGCAGTCCGGTCAGTAGGTCGAGCCATCCTTCGGCAAAGTCGATACGGGCGCGGCCGGCCGGGCCGGCCTGGCGGCGCGTGCGGGCTTCGACGCCGACTTGCCCGGCTTTGCTGCCGCAGGTTTGGCTGGCGGTGGCGGCGTCTCCACGCATTTGTTCTTGCGCCACGCCTCCTCGGCGAACTGCGACTGGCCCCTGATCGCGATGTAGTCGTTGCGATAGGCGAGTTCGGAGATCACCGCCCCGCCGGTGGCGGTGTCCGCCTTGGCCATCAGCCCCTGCAGCTCGGCCGACCGGCCAGCCAGCATTTTGCGCTCGGTCTCCAACTGCTTGCAGTCATAGAGGTCGTATTTGGCCGGGTCGGCAAAGGCCGTCGATACGGTGTCGCTCATGCCGGCGCAACCGGCGAGCGCTGAGGACAGCGCCAGCAGCGCAGCGAAATTGGCACCGCGGATGGCCCGCGCGCGTCGGCAGTCAGAGACGATCATCTGGCCTCGATATTCCATCCACCTTAAAACATCGTCGCCGGTCCGCCCCGCGGGCGACGCCGATTCGAAAAGCGCGCGAACGACAACGATATAGCGCCAAATCGCGACATCATGTTGGAAGCGCGCGGCATCCCGGCAGCGCATCTGCTAATGTCGGGATTGAGGCTTTACCGGGGCAGCCTGGCTGGCTTAAGCATGGGATGAGCCGAGAAGCGATTGATCGCCTCATTCCCTTTCCGCGAATGGCGCGCTAAGTCTCTGATCTCAAATGCGGACGTGGCGGAATCGGTAGACGCAAGGGACTTAAAATCCCTCGATGGCAACGTCGTGTGGGTTCGAGTCCCACCGTCCGCACCATCTCGGCGGCACGCGCAACGGCCGGAAAGCGCGTCGGCCCAACGGCTCGCCAAAGGACGTTCACTTATCAAACAGCGCGAAAACATAGCGAAACCTTCTCGACGACGCGGCCTGCGTCCGAGCTTGGCGATCGATTGCCCTCCGGTATCGCAGAGGGCGCAGGGAAGACCGGGTGCTTGGCCACCACCCATGGCCCCCGTGCGAACAAAATGCACGGGGCAGGAACCACAGGCATGGCCGATGCATCCCGGCCTTCCCTGCGCGGCTGGTTTTAACGGCTGCTTCGTGATCTCCCCGGGGAACGGCTTTTTTGCCCCCGTGTGCAGTGGCGCATAACCGCACCACCACATTGCGCCAGCACCGCGGCGCCAGAACCACACGACTTCGCCGTCCGCGCCGCCACGCTCGTCTCACATGGCAGCCACGTCCACCGCATCTCACCGCAACGTCGTGACGATCGCGAGCCGCCCCTCATTCGGGTGAGACGGGTGGCATTATTCCGGTGATTTGCCCGACGACTCAAGCGCCGACTGGTGCGGCATGTTGGCACGACGGGCAATTTGCGCAGGGCGGATATGCGGGCGTAGACGGCGTGAGAGGCTAATGGAGACGCAGCAGCTCCCTCCGAGGGACCGCGAGATTTTAAGATGGCCAGTCGAACATCTGAGGATACGAACGCTTTGAAATAGTTAAGTGCACTCCAGCACTGTCACCATAATTCCAGGCTTCCGGCACGAACGGGCCGGCGGAAGGTGTAGAGACTAGACGCGCAGCATCTAAAGGCGCGAACGCGCCCATAGTGAAGGCATAGTCCAGACCACAAACTCAGCCCGAGCGCGAACGCGCGATGGCTTTGGCGACGAAAGCTGTAGCTGGCGAGAAAATCCCTCAGGAGCAATCTCGTGCCGGTTCAAGTCCGGCTGCCCGCGCCATTTCAAAGTAATGTTCTGACTTTTCTGCAACCGCGACGATCGGGCGCGCTAGTTTCTATTGCCGCTCCGAATATCGATTGGATTCCCATGTCAAACGCGCTGACCGTGCCCGCCTCCTTGGAAGAAATCCTCTAGCGCTTCGACGCGCGGGCTGCTTGCCTATGGGCGTCCGAAGCGGCGGCACCGATCAGGCGGAAACAGGCGAAAAAGTATCGCGTCATCAGCTGACCCGGGGCGAGATCGGCGAGTACCTGAGTTATGGATTTTTCGGCGCGCTCGCCGTGGCGACCAGCGGCGCCGGCACGCCGAGGCAGGTCTGCGGCAGCCGGTCGAAGGCGCGCAGGAATTCGGCGGAGAACCGTTTCGCACTCCAATACGACAGGTGCATCTCGTCGACGAAGGCGAGGTCGTCGCCGGTATCGGCATCGATATACATCGCGCCGACTGCGTCCGCGACACGCTTGATCGGGTCGGGCTTCGGCCAGATCCGGGTCGTCGGCATCGGCACCATCACCACGCAGGCCGCCGGCATGTCGATCCGCGCCAGGAAAGCCTTGGCCGCCTGGGCGGCAAACGGGATATTGACCTGGAAATCCCGCAAGCGCGTGTCGTGCGGCCGGGGATGCTCGCGATCCTTCAGCAGCACGTCGCGCCAGGTGAAATAACCGTCAGTCGACGACCGGAATGCGGTGATCGCTTGCGCGCGACAATTCAGGATGTGCCACCGGCAGAGGGGCACCTGAAGCCTGATCTCCGTTCGCTTGACCCACGCGCGGACGAATTCCCAACGGGAGCTCATCGCCGCTGCGGCCGGCGGGCTCAGGCGTTCGGTAAAATAAGGGTCGATGCCGATCACCAGCACCCGAGGGTGCAAGTGGTGCTTCAGCGCCAGCGCGCCGAAGAAGGGGCCCCGTCCTCACCGCTGAACCCGAGGTTGAACTGGTGCAGCCCGCGCGCCGCAAAATACGACCTCACTTCAGTGGTGCTGAACCCGAACATCGTGCGGCTTGAGCCGGTGAAGATCACATCGGCCGCCTTCATGTTTGCCACCGCGGCGGGCTCGAGGCCGAACCAGAAAGCATCGTGCTCGTAGTCGCCGAAGGTCGGGCTGCCGCAGGCGCTGATGAACTGGTCGGGGTCGGGCGCGGGCCGACATCCGGCGATGGAGATGCCTTTTGCGCTATAGGTGAAGGCTGCCGTCAGAGACCCCACCAAGATCAAAACAACGGCATAGATCAGCAGCCCGGCCCTGCGCCCCATCGTCAACTCGCCCCACAAACCAAGCGAGACATCACCCTATCTGGTCGGGATTGGCAAGGAACAGAAACGGCCCGAAACGAGCCTTAACAAGGTTATGGAACATTCTGCGCCGCGCGCGGTCCTTGTGCTGCGTACCGCGTCGCCAGGGTTGCCATGCCAGTCGCCGCCAGAAAGCCGAAGCAGGTCAAGGCCCCCCGCGCCAAGCGCTCTGCCGCGGCCTGCTCGACCTCCGCGCCGAACATGCGCAGATTTTCCGGAATTGCGATGAGTGCACAAAATTATCGCAACGCTGCCCGTACGGTTATTTGGTCACTGTCAAAATATTTTCAGCAAAGGCTTGTCCGGACGCCGTCGTTTCACAGTCCCTGCTACGGCTTCCACGACACCCGCATCGCGCTGACGGGGCGGACGCCGAAATGGCCTGATATGGTCGGCGGCACGTCGAGCTGCAGCTGCGGGATGCGTGCGGCGAGCGCCGCTAGCACCTCCTCCAGCTCGGCGCGCGCCAGTGCCTCGCCGATGCAGCGGTGCACGCCATAGCCGAACACGGCGTGCATGCGCATCTGATCCGTGCGGCCGATATCGAACGCATCCGGATTGGTGAACGCCCGCTCGTCGCGCATCGCCGACATCGTGGAGAGCGTGATGAGGCTGCCGGCCGGAACCAGCGTGCCGTCGATATCGATCGGCTCGGCCGCGATCCTGGCGACGGCCGCGGCACTGGGCTCGAGCCGCAGCGATTCCGCGACCGCCGCGGGCACGAGCGCCGGATCGCGGCACACCGCCTCCCACTGCGCACGATGCTGCAGCAGCAGCGCGTCCTGCATCACCGTCGAGATCCGTGTCGTATCGGTGGCCGCAGCGATCAGCAGGAAGATCTGAAACAGGATCTCCTCGAGATTCATTTCCCCGCCCTCCTCGGGCGGACAGGAAATCCGCGCGCGGACTGCGACGGCGCTCGTCCAGCGTTCGCCCGATGTAGTCGCGCAGGCGCTCGCCGGCCTGCTCGATTGCGGCAAGCTGCTCCGGAGTCATCCCGAAGTTGAAAACTTTGGTCACCTCATAGGCGTCGCGGGTGAAGGTGGAGATATCCGCCGCTGGCAACCCGAACAGGTCGGCAATGATGCGGGCGGGAACGGGTCCCGAGAAGGCCTCCACGAAATCGATCTCGCCTTCGCCGTACCAGCCATCGATGACGTCCTCGATCGTGCGCCGGATGCGCGGGCGCATCTCGGCGATCGCGCGCGCCGCGAACAGGCGCGAGAACGGCGCACGGCGCCGCCGATGCACCTCGCCATCGGCGGTCAGCATGCTGTAGCGAAACACGTCGAACATCGCGCCATGATCGAAGCCGGTCATCTCGGGGATGGCTGTCCCGCTGCCGACGAGCCTCCCGTCCTTGCTGAGCCGCTCGATGTCGGACAGGCGCAGCACGAATTAGCTGCCGCTCTCATGCAGGACGATCGGATGATGCCTGCGATAGCGACGAAACGTGCCGTGGGAATCCGCGTTGAGCTCCTGCAGCGTCATCATCGGGATCGCCGGTCCGGTGCCGTCCGCGCGCAACTCCCTGGTGCCAATATCCGCACTCATCGCACAGTCTCCTTGTCGCAGCCGAGCCCCGGCACATGCGTCCAGGCAGGAGCCTGTCGGGATCAGATTTCATTGCTGTTTCACAAGGCCGCCGCTGCGTTACGCGCGTCATGCGCGAAACCGATCACAGTGCATCCGGCGTTGCGCCGAATGCCACGCCACATCAGCAGGGCAACGACTGCCCTTTGCCTGTCGATGCTGCTCGCTGCGAACGGCGCGATGCCGGCTTTTGCCGCCTCGCCGCAGGACGCGCTCGTCACCGCGACCCCGATCAAGCACCTCGTGGTCATCTTCGGCGAGAACGAATCCTTCGATCGTTATTTTGGCACTTATCCGAGCGCGACCAATCCGCCGGGCGAGCCGGCCTTCACCGCGCTGCCGAACACGCCGGCTATCAATGGCCTGACGCCGGACCTCTTGAACAACAACCCGAACCTGAATTCCGCCAACGGTGCCGGCGCAACCAACCCGTTCCGCCTCGACCGCTCGCAGGCGCACACCTCGAGCCAGAATCACGCCTATGGTCCCCGAGCAGGTGGCGTTCGACGCCGGCCGCATGGACCTGTTCCCGAAGAACACCGGCGCGGCCGGCGGAAGAGCCGAGCTTCCATCCCTATGACAGAAAATATGACTTCTATCTCGCCGGCAAGGCCGAGCTCAGCACAGCCGAGCAGCGCGGGTTGAAGCTGTTCGATGATCCGGCGAAGGGCAATTGCGCGTCCTGCCACATCGACCGAACCTCGCGTGACGGCCTGTTCAAGCCCGCGTTCACCGACTATCAGTTCGAAGCGCTCGGCGCGCCGCGCAACCGCGAGCTTGCGGCGAACAACGATGCCGATCTCCACGATCTCGGCCTGTGCGGCCCGATGCGCAAGGACTATCAGAGCGCGCCAAACTATTTGCGGCCTGTTCAAGACGCCGACCTTGCGCAACGTCGCCACGCGAAAAGCGTTCTTCCACAATGGTGTATTCCGCTCGCTCGAGCAGGTGCTGCACTTCTATGTCGAGCGCGAAACCGATCCGTCCAGACGGTATGCCAAATTGCCTGATGGCGAGACCGAGCGTTACGACGATCTGCCCGTGCAATATCGCGGCAATGTCGACGTCGTCGACGCGCCCTACGACCGCAAGATCGGCGAGAAGCCGGCGTTCGACGATGCCGAGATCGCCGACATCATCGCTTTCCTCGGCACGCTGACCGACGGCTACCAGCCGGCTCCAGCGACACCATAATCTGCACGGCCACTCCAGTGCGGCCGCCGATAAGCGATCGCGACCCGCCGCATGTCTCGGCACATCAGGTCGAGCGGTCTTGTCAGGCCGCTTTGGGACGCTCGGCAACCCGCTGCTTGGTCGTCGCGTGGAAGCTCGCCCGCGCCTCCAGCCGCGCGATCCGGGCTGCGAGACTGGAGTGCGGCGCGGTCAACTCCGCCCATTCAGCCGCCGGATGAGGCTGTGATCGAGGCGGCGATGCCGCGCGCCCATACCGTGTTCGCGGATGCCGCAGCCGGCGCCGACGTGATGCGTAGTTAGAATTAGTCCAACTCCAAAATCGCAAGCATGAATGGCATTGCGGCAATGCTCGCTCGCCGCAATTGATCCGTCCATATCTTCTAAGTACCTGCTGATGTGTCGGAGCCGAAATCTGAGCTAATCACGTCTCCAGTGATTTCGGATTGGCCGAGGCGTGTGAGGACATTTCAAAGTGCTTCTGACTATGAACAAGAGGACGCTCGGTCTGCTCTGCGCATCGAGCTCT
>NZ_JBARGP010000740.1:0-2085 GCF_049798375.1 Bradyrhizobium sp. | reverse complement strand
GAATGGCTGCTGGCGGAGGCGGGAGCCGGGCGGCTGCTGCCCTGGGTGCCGGTCGCCATGGGCGCCGGCATCGCGCTGTACTTCTCCGCCGATCACGAACCCGTATTATGGGTGACGGCGCTTGTCGCGCTGGCGCTCGGCGGCGGCGCGGTGCTGTTGCGGCGCCACCGATTGTTCGTGACGGCGGTGATGGTCGCGGCGGTGGCGGCCGGCTTTGCCGTCGCGACTTGGCGCACGGCGCATGTCGGCCACACCGTGCTGGCCCGGGCGCTGTATTCGGTGGCGCTGACAGGCTTCATCGAGACCCGCGACATCCGCGAGCGCACCGATCGCTTCGTGCTGCGCGTCGTGACGATGGAGAGCCCGCGCGGCCATGTCACGCTGTCGCGCGTCCGGCTGTCGGTGAAGAAGGGTACCGCGCCCGATGTCGGCAGCTTCGTCGCGTTGAAGGCGCGGCTGATGCCGCCGCTGTCACCCTTGCGGCCGGACTCCTACGATTTCGCCCGTGACATGTTCTTCCAGGGCATCGGCGCCTCCGGCTTCGCGATGGGCGCGATCAAGATCGTGACGCCACCGCAGGAAGCCGGATGGAAGCTGCGCTATGCGGCTGTCATGCAGGACTTGCGTGACGGCATCGACGCGCGGATCCGCGGCCGCCTCGACGGCGACGAACGCGCGATCGCGACTGCGCTGCTCACCGGCCGGCGCGACGCGATCACCGATCCCGTCAACGATGCCATGTTCATCTCCGGGCTCGGCCACGTGCTGTCGATCTCCGGCTATCACATGGCGGTCGTCGCCGGCGTCGTGTTCTTCGTGATCCGCGCGCTGCTCGCGCTGATCCCCGGCCTCGCCGACAGCCATCCGGTCAAGAAATGGGCGGCTGCGGCGGCGCTCGTCGCCGCGACGTTCTACCTTTTGCTGTCGGGCGCGGAGGTCGCGACGCAACGTTCGTTCTTCATGACGGCGGTGGTGCTGCTCGCGGTCATGGTCGACCGCCGCGCCATCACCTTCCGCACCCTCGCGGTGGCCGCGCTGATCGTGCTGGTCATGGCTCCGGAAGCGCTGGTGCATCCGAGCTTCCAGATGTCGTTCGCAGCCACGCTCGGCCTCGTCGCGCTGGTGCAGATCGGCATGCCCAGACTGTTCGCGACGCCGGACAGCTCGCTCGCCGGGCGCATCGCGCTGTGGGGCGGCCGCGAGCTCATGGTGCTGCTGCTGGCATCTTTCGTGGCAGGGCTCGCGACCACGCCCTATGCCGCGTTTCACTTTCATCGCGTCACGCCCTATGGCGTGCTCGCCAATCTCGCCGCGATGCCGGTGGTCTCGGCGGTGGTGATGCCGGCGGGCCTGATCGGACTCGCGCTGGCGCCGTTGGGCCTCGATGGCTGGTGCTGGTCGCTGATGGGATGGGGCATCGATTGGATGATCGTGGTGACGCGCTGGGTCGCTGCGCTGCCCGGTGCGGTGGGCCGCGTCACTACCTTCGGCACCGGGCCGTTGATCGCGATGAGCCTCGGCCTGATCCTGATAGGGCTATTGCGCTCGCCTTTGCGCTGGTCGGGCGCCTTGCTGCTTGCGGCCGGCATCTTGTGGGCTGCGACCGCGCCGTTGCCTGAGGTGCTCGTCTCCGGCGACGGCCGCAACGTCGCGGTGCGCGGCCGCGACGGCCTGCTGCATCTGATGCGCACGGGCAAGGATGTGTTTCTCGTGAAGGAGTGGCTCGCGGCCGACGCGGATGCGCGGCTGCCGACCGATCCGTCGCTCGGCAATGGCGTCTCCTGCGATGAGGTGGGCTGCGTCGCGCCGATGGCCGATGGCCGGCTGGTGGCGCTGTCGTGGCGTCCGGAGGCGCTCGCCGACGACTGCGTGCGCACGGCGCTGGTCGTGACCTCTTGGCAGGCGCCCGCCGACTGCGCCGCCGCGTCGATCGATCGCACACGGCTATCAGAGCAGGGCGCATTGCTCGCGCGGCGGCGCGGCGAAACGTTTACGGTGACGGCCGTCAGGCCGAACGGCATCATCAGGCCGTGGTGGCCGGGCGCCAGGGACGCGAACGAATTCGACACGACCCTGGCGCGGCGC
>NZ_JBARGP010000739.1:0-6191 GCF_049798375.1 Bradyrhizobium sp. | reverse complement strand
CCCATGATGATGACGGCGGCGGCGAAGATCAGCATCGCGTAATGATCGATGAAATGGGCTGAATTGACGAAGCCGATGACGCGGCTCGGGCTGTTCATGTGGCGATTCCTCAAATGTCTTGAAATCGACTATAATGGGCCATTCTGACGGGATGCCGCCAATGACAATCGTCGAGACGCCAATCCGCGAGCTGCATCCGGACCGCCGCATCATCGAGGCCGGCGTGCACCTGGTCGCACGCCGCTACCGCCACGGCACCCGGCTCGATCCGCACATGCACCGCGAGGCCCAGCTCGTCTACGCGACCAGCGGCACCATGCAGGTGACGACGCCGAACGGGCTGTGGCTGGTGCCGCCGGATCGCGCCGTCTGGGTGCCGGCCAAGCTCGGGCATGCGATCGACATGCTCGCCGACACCATGATGCGCACGCTCTATTTCGATCTCGACTGGCTGGCGAGGCATGGGCAGCGCCGGCGGCTGCAACAGGAGTTCGTGGTGCACGTCTCGCCGCTGCTGCGCGAAATGATCGCGGCGCTGTTCGACGGCGACGACGATCTTGCGCGTGCCGGCCTCCTGATCAGGCTTATAATGCTGGAAATGCGCCATGCCCGCGATTCCGCGACCTTCATCCCCCTGCCGCAGGAGCCGCGCTGCCGCCGCGCGGCCCAGATGGTGCTGGCCGCGCCGGCGGCGGCCTTCGATATCGAGACGCTGGCGGAAAAAGTCGGCACTTCGGCGCGAACTCTGTCGCGACGCTTTGCCGCGGAGACCAGGCTCAGCTTCAAGTCCTGGTGCCAGCGCGCGCGGATCGCAGCGGCGATCGAGCGGCTGACGAGTGGACGTCACGGCTCGGTCAAGCAGCTCGCCGCTGACCTCGGTTACGCCAGCGTGCCGGCTTTCTCGCATGCCTTCCGGCAGGTCACGGGCAAATCGCCGACCGAATTTACCGCACAGGACGAACTGCGGCACCCGCGCACCCTGAGCGTGCCAACGCGCTCTTGAGCGAACCTTAAGCTTGATTGTGACCAGCTTTGCCATAAATCAATGTCATGTTAGCCGATCAGCTGGGGATTCGACGAAACATCAGATGGCCAACGCCTTTTTCACCGACCTGCTCTCCACCATTTCCGAGCGCGGCCGCACGCTTCTTGGGCGCGGGCATACGGCCACCCGGCACGATGCCCAAACGCTGGCCGAGCTTTGCGAGGCGCTGGTCTCAGGCGCCGGCGAAGCCTCCGGTACCGCGATGGCGCGGGACGTGCTCGACGGCTATCACGATCTCGATGCCGACGGACGACAGGCGTTCTTCACCGCATTGGTGCATAATTTCGGCCCCGACACGGCCAAGCTTGCCAACGCGATCGAGAGCTGGCGCGCCAAGCCGACCGACGAAGGCGCGAGCGCGCTGCATTTCGCCTCCGAGCCGCGCCGGCAGGAGCTGATCCGCCGCCTCAACCGCGCGCCGGGCGGCACCGGCGAACTGGTCGCGATGCGCACCGATCTGTTGGGATTGATGAAAGGCCATCCTGAACTCGCCGCGCTCGACCGCGACGTCGTGCATCTCTTGGGCTCTTGGTTCAACAGGGGGTTTCTCGTGCTGCGCCGGATCGACTGGTCGACGCCTGCCAACATTCTCGAACAGATCATCCGTTACGAGGCGGTCCATGAGATCCATGACTGGGACGATCTGCGCCGCCGCCTCGATCCGGTCGACCGGCGCTGCTATGCCTTCTTCCATCCGGCGATGCCCGATGCCCCGCTGATCTTCGTCGAGGTGGCGCTGACCGAGACCATTCCATCGGCGATCGCGCCGCTGCTCGCGGTCGACCGCCAGCCGGTCGCAATCGATCGCGCCCGCACCGCCGCGTTCTATTCGATCTCGAATACCCAGCGCGGCCTCGGCGGCATCTCGTTCGGCAATTTCCTGATCAAGCAGGTCGTGGAAGAGCTGCGCCGCGAGTTGCCGAAGCTCGACACCTTCGTCACGCTGTCGCCGGTGCCGAACTTCGCGGGCTGGCTGAAGCAGACCAATGAGATCGGTGACGACGACCGCGCCGTGCTCAAGCTGCTGGACGAGCCGAACTGGTTCGCCAACCCCGAGACCGAGACGCAGCTCCGCGCGGTGCTGGAGCCGCTGGCCGCCTATTACTTCCTGAAGGCCCGGACGTCGAAGGGCAAGCTGAACGATCCCGTCGCGCGCTTCCATCTCGGCAACGGCGCCCGGCTCGAGCGCATCAACTGGCTCGGCGATCTCTCGCCCAAGGGCTTGCGCGAATCCGCCGGCATCATGGTCAACTATCTCTACCGTCTCGACGACATCGAGAAGAACCACGAGGCCTACGCCAATGAAGGCGAGGTCGTCGCCTCCAGCGCGGTGAAGAAGCTGCTCAAGGCCGAAGGCCGCAGGCTGCTGGATATGCGGCTGTCGTAACGATCGATAGGGGCAGGCCTGTAGGGTGGGCAAAGGCGCGCGGCGCCGTGCCCACCGCTTTTCAATCGAAGCTGTTGTTTTCTGATCATGGTGGGCACGCTGTCGCTTTGCCCGCCCTACGGCTCCTCTCTCCACCTCGTCATTCCGGGACATCGCTCTCTCCACATCGTCATTGCGAGCGAAGCGAAGCAATCCAGAATCACGTGCCGCGACTCTGGATTGCTTCCGCCGTCGCCCTTCGGGCTATGGCGGACAAGTCGTCGCCGCCGCTCCTCGCAATGGCGACGGCATAGACTTTCCTTCCCGCGGCGCATGAGCGTCCGAGCTTTGCCAAGACATCCCCTCCAAAATCAGAGGGCGCAGGGAAGACCGGGTATCCGCTGATACCCATGGTCCGCGTGCAGCAAAAAAGCACGCGGCAGAACCACAGGTTCAGCCAATAACCGGCCTTCCCTGCGCAATGGCTTTACGGCTTATACGTGCTCTCCCCAGGGACCGGCGTTCTTGCCCCTGTCGCCCGCGCGCTCGTCGAGCACGCGGACTTGGCGTCAGCACCGGGACGCCAGGACCACACGATTTCACCGTCCGCGTCGCTGCCGTCCGTCCAACGGCATTGAAGCGGCCACCGCATCCCGCACCCGACGTTCGTGACGACGCGTACGTCCCTCTTCGATTGAGGCGGGATGAGATAATAAATACTGATTTTCGGAAAATTATAAGCGGAATATTTTTGCCCGCAGCTCTTGAACAGACCGACGCATTTGAGATGCTTCGGAAAATCGCCGTTTCGGCGCAGGTTATTCGCGCTTTGCCCCCTAGCAGGACTCACGAACTGTCATTGCGAGGAGCGCAAGCGACGACCTGTCCGCCATAGCCCGAAGGGCGACGGCGGAAGCAATCCAGATCTTCCGCGTGATCTCTGGATTGCTTCGCTTACGCTCGCAATGACAGCAGAGCGCATACTTAGATCACGATGCGATTACACAGAATCGCATCGTGATCTCATCTCTTTGTTTGAGCATGATCTTTTCGGAAAACCGGTTTCCACTTTTCCGGATCATGCTCTAGCTCGCGCTCTGCGGCCGCAGCCGCAGCAACGCCGCTGGCAGGTTCGCCGACAGCCAGACCGCAATCGCATCCTGCTTGCGGTGATAGACCAAGCCGGCCGCGACGACGGCGATGCCGATCAGGGACAGCGCGAACGGAAACATCAGGGAGTCCTTGAACACGACGTGGGCGAGGTGGCCGAGATAGAGCATGATGCCGAAGGTCCCGAACACGGCATAAGCGCGCCGCATGATGATCACGGCAATCGCCAGCAGGCCGACATTGAACAGGCAATAGAGCAAACGGCCGAGCTCGGTCGCACCATCCGTGGCAGTGATGCCGCCCCAGAACGCGAGCAGTCCGAACAGATGCAGCCAGAACGCAAAGTCGCCGTTGCGGCTGCGACAGTCGACGATCCAGCCGACCACGAGGATGGCAAAGCCGAACCACACCGAGACCCGTCGGCGCATCTCGAAATCGGAATGCGTGATGTCGATGATCCAGGGCGCCAGATCCATCGACATGAACCACAGCGCGACCGAGATGATGGCGACGATGAAGGGCACGCGATAAAAGCGCAGCGCGAGCGCGCCGGCGAGGACGGCCGCGGTCTCCATGAAAATCCAGCTGCCCTTGATCCAGATGTAGAAATCGTGAACCGTGCCGGGCTTGCCGAAGCGGCTCCACAGCCCGAGTTCGTCCTGGATGCCGAAGACCGCGAGGGGCGCCATCGACACCGCGATCGCGATCAAGAGGCCGCCCGGCACGCGCAGACCCTTGCGCCAGAGGTGGTCGCCGGCAAAGCCGAACGCGAGCGCGTAGACGGCGGCGCAGCCGGTGAGCGCCCGCCCGCCCATCTGGGAGAACGCGACCGTCGAGAACAGGCCCATGGCGCCGATCACGATCAGCGCGCCGGCATACCAGAGCAGATGCGCGGCATCGAACTTGGCCGCCGGGGCGACGCGGCTTTGCGCGACGCCCTGCGAAAGGAAGGCGAGCAGCTGCTGCAAATCCGTCTCGCCAATCACGCCGGCGCCTGCCGCCGCGCGAAGATCACTTTCCGAATAGGACATGGGCCATCTCCTGATGGTGTGCAATCTACGGGCGCCTTGCCCGCGCTCGGTCATCGCGAACTGGAGATGAGTGTATCGAATTTTGAGCAATGTTCAAGAAATATTTGAGCGACGCTCAATTATGAATACTAAAATACCATCCCCAAGAATGTCATCGCCCGGCGCCGACCGGGCGATCCAGTACGCCGCGGCATCTCGGTCAATCACGATCGCCTTCGGAATACTGGATCGTCCGCCTGCTTCTGTTTAGCCCGGAGACATAGCTGACATCTGTTCGGACACATCACTGACACTTTTGCCGTCCGTCAAATCGATTGATGCGACGTGCCAGCTGGCGAAGAAAATCCCGTAATGGCCGTCGCGGTCGAGTGGCCGGACTGCGAGGAGTTCGCGAGCGAATGCCTGCGGGACCTTCCACAGCTGGCCCTTGAAGGAGATGTATGCTCTGGTCGAAGAGGCTCTTCGGACCATCTCGCTGCTGTCATATTCGATTTCCGGAAGCTGCTCTGGCATGGTGCGGGAGCTGGGCCGGAAACGATCGGCGGGAACACACATGTCGAGCCCCTGATGCGGGCGCTCGTGATTGTAGATCATGCGCCAGTCATCGAAGGCGCGCTGTACTTCCGAGAGGGTCCGGAAGCGGTGCATGGCAAACACCTCCGCGTCCATGGTGCGGTGGAAGCGTTCGTTCTTGCCGCGAGCCTGCGGATGACACGGTCTGGCATGGATGACGCGAATGCCGAGCTTGAGCAGCCATACCTTCAACCCGGTCCAGTGCACGCCGGACGTATCGCCCCAGGGCGAACCGTTGTCGGTGTAGAAGGCCTCCGGCAGGCCATAGCGTTGGAACGTGGCCGTCAGATGCTCCTGCACGATAGCGCGCTGCTCGTTGATGCAAGCCTGCAGGCACACGGCGTAGCGCGAGTAATCATCGACAATCGTCAGCGGATGGCATCGCGATCCATCGGCGAGCGCACGGTGTCCCTTGAAGTCCATCTGCCACAGCAGATTGGGCGCTTCCTTCTCGAAACGATGGCCCGGATTTGGCGGTGCATTCTTGCTCGGCTCGACACGACCGTTCCGGCACAGGATTTGATGCACGGTCGATTGAGCCGGCGATGCCACCCCGTCCCGTTTCAGGCAATGGACAATCTTGCGCGCCCCCCAGGCCGAATGCTTGTCGCGCACGGCCAAAACCTGTGCTTCCACTGACGCTGCACTGCGCCTCGGCGTCCGCTTCGGACGACGGGACTGATCGGCCAGCTCATGGTCGCCCGTCTTCCAACGCTTTATCAATTTGTACCCGACGTCAGGACTGATGCCGAACCGCCGACACAGCTGCCGCCGATTCGCTCCTTCCTGCAACGCAAGCCGTACAAATTCCTGTCGCTGCTCCATGACTGACACCTTGTTCCAAGGCATGGACGGCCTCCCGATTCGGACCTATCCAGCTCAGTTTGATGTGTCAGCTATGTCTCCGAACACCTGTAAGGGATGTCTCCGGGCCATACACTTCACGGGCGATGACAGCGGAAAGAGCAACGTCAATTCACATCTGCCTGCGCGCCCCTGATCAGCCGTCCCGGGCGCGCGCCGGTGGCCTTGCCGCCGCGGCGCGTTACCTGGCCCGCGACGATGG
>NZ_JBARGP010000738.1:0-12450 GCF_049798375.1 Bradyrhizobium sp. | reverse complement strand
TGCACGGCGACGACGGCTATGACGATTTCCAGGCGCAGATGGCGGACTATTTCAAGTCGCCGCACAAGCACCCGCCGACCGTGCCGGAAACCGCAGCCTATTATCGCTCCAAGAACATCGCCGCGGTGATCTTCCCGGTCGATGCCGAGCGCGAGACCGGCTTCCGTCGCTATAACAATTACGAGATGCTCGAGGCCGCCTCCGAGCATCTCGACGTCCTGATTCCTTTCGTCAGCATCGACCCGCACAAGGGCAAGCTCGGCGTGCGCGAGGCCCGCAAGCTGATCGAGGAATACGGCGTCCGCGGCTTCAAATTCCATCCGACCATGCAGGGCTTCTACGCCAACGACCGCATGGCCTATCCGCTCTACGAGGCGATCAACGAGGGCGGCGCGATCGCGCTGTTTCACACCGGCCAGACCGGCGTCGGCTCAGGCATACCCGGCGGCATGGGGATGCGGCTGAAATATTCCAACCCGATGTACATGGACGATGTCGCGGCGGATTTCCCGGACCTGAAGATCATCCTCGCCCACCCCTCCTTCCCCTGGCAGGAAGAGGCGCTCTCGGTCGCGACCCACAAGCCGAACGTCTACATCGACCTCTCCGGCTGGTCGCCGAAATATTTCCCGCCGATCCTGGTGCGCTACATCAACTCGATCTTGCAGGACAAGATGCTGTTCGGTTCCGACTGGCCCGTCATCACGCCGGACCGCTGGCTCGCCGATTTCGCCAAGCTCGACATCCGCGAGGAGATCAGGCCGAAGGTGCTGAAGGCCAACGCACGCAAGATCCTCGGCATCTAGTCTCTCGACCTCCAGCTTCGCCGAGAGTATCGCTTGGCGAATCCAAGGAGACGCAGATGCCGATTCAAGCCGTGGTCTTCGATGCCTATGGGACACTGTACGACACCCAGTCGGTCGCCGCGATAACCGAAGAGGTCTTTCCCGGCCACGGCGACCTCATCACGCAAGTGTGGCGCATCAAGCAGCTCGAATATAGCTGGCTGCGCTCGCTGATGGGCCGCTACGAGGATTTCGCACAGCTCACCCGCGACGCGCTTGCCTACACAATCCGCACGCTTGGCCTGAGCGCCGATCCGGCCACCTTCGATCGCATCGTGCGCAGATACGACCAACTGGGTCTGTACTCCGATGTACGGCCGTCGCTGCACAAGCTGCGTGACCGCAAGCTCGCGATCCTGTCGAACGGCAGCCCTGCCATGCTGAACGCGCTGGTCAAGCATTCCACCCTCACCGATGTGTTCGCGGCCACCATCAGCGTCGATGCCGCCAAGGTGTTCAAGCCGCACCCGGAAGCCTATCGGCTGATTGAAACCATGCTCGGCGTTGCGCCGCCCGAAGTGCTGTTCGTCTCGTCCAACCCGTGGGATGCGTGCGGCGCCAAGGCATTCGGCTTGAACGTCGCCTGGATCGAGCGCGTGAGCCCGCAAGCGATGGCGGAAGCTTGTGCCAGGAGCGACCTGGTCTCGCCACTGACGATGTTCAAGGCCATCCGGACGCAGATGGACGAGTTGGGTTTTGCGCCGGATTATCGTATTGGAGCCCTGTCCGAATTGCCTGGAATAGTTAGTCGCGCATGAGCCTTGCATCCGTCCGCGCCTTCTTCGCGGAAAAAGCCCCCGACATCGACGTCATCGAATCAACCCAGAGCTCGGCGACCGTCGTGCTCGCCGCCGAAGCCTATGGCGTCGAGCCGGCGCGCATCGCCAAGAAGCTGTCGTTGCGGATCGGCGATCGGGTCGTCCTGATCGTCGCCGCCGGCACGTCGCGGATGGACAACAAGAAGGTCAAGGCGCGGTTCGGCGGCAAGCCGAAGATGCTCGGCCTCGACGAGGTCGCCGACATCACCGGCCATGAGGTCGGCGGCGTCTGCCCGTTCGGACTGAAGACGCCGCTGCCAATTTATTGCGACCTTTCGCTCAGGGCTTTCGACGTGGTGGTGCCGGCAGCGGGCTCGACCCATAGCGCGGTGAAGATCACGCCGGACCGCATGGCCGAGTTGACGTCAGCCGAATGGGTCGACGTCTGCCAGCATCCTTCTGAGAGTGGGCTACCGCCTGCCGATCACTCCTCGTCGTCCTGATAGGCCGGATACGAGGGATATTGCGGATAGGCTTGGTAGGGCTGCTGCGGTGTCACCGGACGCCGCACGCGACGCCGCGGATCTGTCGTGCTCGCGGTCTCGAACACCGCGCGGCAGGGCGGGCTGAGCTGAGGGACGTTCGCACGCAGGCAGGCTTTGATGCGCTCGACATCCGGAATCTCTGCCCCGCACAGTCGCCAGACATCCGGCGTGCAGGCCATCTGTTGCTCCTGGGTTCCGCGATTTTCCTGCGAGGCCGCCGGCTGCGTAGCGATGCCGCCCAAAATTGATGCCGAGACAAACAAAACCCATTGCTGCACGCGCATACCGTGCCCTTCCCTCATTCGAATCCGATTCCCCGATCAGGAGATCGCAAGCTGCCCAATGACCGGGGCGGAGGAAGGTTCGCGTCGAACAACAAGACGTGATCGCGCCGATCTAGACCATGCGTTGACGCAACCATGCGTGACGGCCCGGCCGTTGTTTCGCTCGAATGCTTGGTGCGCATCATCACTCCACCCGACCGATTCGCCTCACCGCCGCAATCAGCCGTGCGCTATCGGTCGCGACGAATTTTGCGAAGTCGGGCGCATCGAGATAGGCCACCGCGCTGCCGGCGGCTTCGAAGGATTTCGCCACCGCTGGTGAGGTCACCGCCTGCGCCATCGCTTCGCGCAGCCGCGTCATGACGGCCTGAGGAAGGGCGCGCGGCGCGAACAGTCCCGCCCAGATGTACATCTCGACGTCCTTGTGTCCGAGCTCGATGAAGGTCGGCGTATCAGGAAAACTCGCGATGCGCTCAGCCCCCCAATTGGCGAGCACGCGCAGCCGGCCGTCATCGACCTGCGGTTTCACCGTGCCGGGGGCGGCAGCCATCGCCTGCACCGTGCCGCTGAGTAGCGCGGTCAAGGCGGGACCGCCGCCGCGAAACGGCACGTGCAGCAGTTTGATGTCGGCGCTCGCGGCAAACATCTCCATCGCAACATGCAGCACGCCATAGGGGCCGGATGAGCCGTACGGAATCTCGCTGGGACGCGCCTTCGCATCTTCGACGAATTCGGCGGCCGTTTTCCAGGGCGAGGAAGCAGGCACCGTAAGCACCGTCGGATCGGCGAGCACGCGGGCGACCGGAGCGAACTGCGCGACCTCATAAGCAACGGGACGGTCGAACAGCCGGTCAGCTTCTGGCAGCATGGCGAGCGACGACAGCGTCATCAAGAGCGTGTAGCCGTCTGGCGCAGCGCGCGCGGCCTGCGCATTGCCGACCGAGCCACCGCCTCCGCCGGCGCGGTTGTCGACGATGACGGACTTGCCCAGAATCCGCTCCAGCGACGCGGCCACGGGGCGCGCGGCGAGATCGGCCTGTCCGCCGGCGGGAAACGGCACGATCATCGTGATGTTGCGGGTTGGATAGACCTCCTGTGCGAACGCGCTGTCCGCGAGCGCATGTCCGAGCAGTGGCGCCGCGGCGGCAGCGCGCAGAAAATCGCGTCGGTCCATTGACCTTCCCTCCCCGTTTTTGGTTGAGAGAAGCTTAGCGCGAACGAGGCAAATCCGTCAGCAGGGGATATCTGTTGCAGTGCAGACCTCGCATGGTCATTCCTGCGCCGATCGTCCCTTCTTCCCCTTCGCCAATTCCTTGACCAGAAACTCGGTGAGCACCTCGATCCGGGCCGGCCGCGGGCCGCCGGGCGGCATCACCAGATGCAACGCGCCCTCGACCTGCTTCCAGCCTTTCAGGATCACCTCGACTGCGCCGGAGGCGATCGCGTCGCCAATGATGAATTCAGGCAGATCGGCAATGCCGAGCCCGGCGATGACGGCCGGCAGCACCGCCTCGCCATTGTTGACGCGGAGCTGGCCGGCGGGACGCACACTGGCCTGCTCGCCGGCCGCGTTGGTGTAGGTCCAGACGCCGGCGGTCGAGAGATAGGCGTAGCCGAAGCATTTGTGCCCGGCGAGGTGCATCGGATGGGTCGGCCGCCCTGCCCGCTTCAGATAGGACGGCGCCGCCACCGTGTAGCGCGGCATCGCACACAGGCGCCGCGCGATCAGCGAGGAATCCGGCAGCCGGGCAATCCTGAGCGCGAGATCGAAACCATCGCCGACGAGATCGACGGTCGCATCGCTCAAGTGGAGGTCGATCGAGACCTCCGGATATTGTTCCAGGAAGGCAGGCAGCAGCGGCGCGATCTTCTTGATGCCGAAGGTCATCGGCACCGCAAAGCGCACCAGCCCGCGCGGCACCACGGACTGCGCCAGGGCCTCGGTCTCAGCCTCCTCTCCCTCAGTGAGCAGACGCGTCGCGCGCTCGGACAGCCGCTGCCCGGCCTCGGTGAGCGCAAGGCGGCGCGAGGTGCGGTTGAACAGCCGCGTACCGAGCCGCTCCTCCAGCCGGCCAACCGCCTTGGAGACGGTGGCCTTGGACAGCACGAGATCCTGCGCCGCGGCTGCGAACGAGCGCAGCTCGACCACCTTGGCGAAGATCGCCATCGCCTCGAAATCGGGAAGTTTCGCCATCGCGGCCATGTCTCTCTTTTGGAAACAATACGTTTCAATAGTTTCTATTTCTATACTTCCTTCGCCGGCATATCCAGGAGGTCAACGAGGCCGCCGTGCTGACGGCCGCAGACGAAGACCACAAGGAGCATTACCATGATCGAACTGAAGCCATTTGCGACGCTGGGTGGCGCCGACCACGGCTGGCTGAAGGCCAAGCATCACTTCTCGTTCGCCAGCTATTACGACCCGAACAATGTGAGCCACGGCGCGTTGCGGGTGTGGAACGACGACGAGATCGCGCCCAACACCGGCTTTCCCGCCCATCCGCACGCCAACATGGAGATCATCACCTATGTCCGCGAAGGCGCGATCACGCATCAGGACAGTCTCGGCAACAAGGGCCGCACCGAGGCCGGCGACGTGCAGGTGATGAGTGCCGGCAGCGGCGTCCGCCATTCCGAGTACAATCTGGAGCCGACCGCGACGCGGATCTTCCAGATCTGGATCGAGCCGACCACCGAGGGCGGCCAGCCGACCTGGGGTGCCAAGCCGTTTCCGAAAGCCAACCGCTCCGGCAAGCTGGTCACCCTGGCGAGCGGCTTTGCCGACGACACCGATGCCTTGCCGATCCGCGCCAGCGCGCGCGTACTCGGCACCACGCTCAAGAAGGGCGAACGCGCCGAGTATGACGCCGATGCTGCGCGGCATCTCTATCTCGTGCCCGCGGCCGGCAGCGTCGAGGTCAACGGCATCCGCGTCAATGCCCGCGACGGCGCCGCGATCCGCAACGAGGCCAAACTCACGATCACCGCGTTGGAAGATTCCGAGCTGGTGCTTGTCGACGCCGCCTGAGCCATCTCTCATCCGCCATCACAGAATTAAACGGAGCATCTCATGACCAAGGTTCTCGTCCTCTATTATTCCGCTTACGGCCACATCGAAGCCATGGCCAATGCCGTCGCCGAAGGCGCGCGCGAAGCCGGCGCCACCGTCGACATCAAGCGCGTGCCGGAACTGGTGCCAGCCGAAATCGCCAAGGCGTCGCACTACAAGCTCGACCAGGCCGCGCCGATCGCGGAGATCAACGATCTCGCCAACTATGACGCGATCATCGTTGGCACCGGCACCCGCTTCGGCCGCATGGCCTCGCAGATGGCGAATTTCCTGGACCAAGCCGGCGGCCTCTGGGCCAAGGGCGCGCTGCACGGCAAGGTGGGCGGCGCGTTCACATCGACGGCGACCCAGCATGGCGGCCAGGAGGCGACGCTGTTCTCGATCATCACCAACCTGCTGCATTTCGGCATGACCATCGTCGGCCTCAACTACGGCTTCGCCGGACAGATGAAGCTCGACGAGGTCACCGGCGGCTCCCCCTATGGCGCGACCACCATCACCGGCGGCGACGGCAGCCGGCAGCCCAGCGCAAACGAGCTTGCCGGCGCACGCTACCAAGGGCGCGTCATCGCGGAGACGGCCAAGAAGTTGCACGGCTGACGTGGCTCGGAACAGGCCTCTGCAATACCAGCGTCGTTGCGAAGGATGCAGCGAGGCTTGACGCGTCGGCCGGTTGTTGCGTTGTTTCGTTCGCCGCGCGTGAGCGCCGGCCTGCATTGATGCGGCCGGCGCTCCTGGGGCGCGGAGGCGCTGTCCTTACAGCGGCTTGATCTGCACCTTCCTGAACTTCACCACCCCCGAGCCGTACTGCAAGGCGATCGGGCCAGAGGCGTGCTTGCTGTCATCGACATCGGCGGTCTTCTCGCCATTGAGCACGACTGTGAGATGCGATCCCTTCGCCGTGATCTCATAGGTGTTCCACTTGCCAGCGGCCTTCGGCATCGGCTCGACCTTGGCGACATCGACGATCGCGCCCGTGCCGTATTTCGGATCCGGCCGCGTGTCGAAGATGTTCACCTCGTAGCAGATCTTGCCGTCGATCGCGTCTGACTTGTCGCAGCGGATGAAGATGCCGCTGTTGGCGGCGGAGTCCACCCAGAATTCGGCGCGGATCTGGAAATCCTTGTAGCTGTTCTTGGAGACAAGATAATCGAGATCCTTGCCCTGGAGCTTGTCGGCGGTCAGCGCGCCGTCCTTCATCTCCCAATTGGCCTTGCCGACCTCGGTCCAGTCGCCCTTGTGGGTGCTGTCGAGCAGCGTGGTCCAGCCGTCATCGGCCGATGCCGTGCTGCCGAAATGAACGCCGGCGGCGCCGATCAGCAATCCGGCCGCGAGCATACAAGTGCGATAGCGCATCAAAACTCCTCCCCATGGGATAACGTTGGAACAGCACAATAGCAGACCTCGGCGCGATGCGAACGGGCATCGACGCCGCAGTTGCGTCGCCGACGGCCTCATCCCTCCTTGCTCTTGGGAAACGAGCCCGGCTTGCATAGCTGGCAAAGGCGGCCGCGGCCGCAGCGGGCCATATCGGGAGGATTGCCGTGATGTCGGATATACGCCGAAGTATGGGCCGGCGCGGTTTGCGCCACCTTGCCTTGCCGCTGGTATTCGCGGCCACATTGAGCGTCGGCTCGGCTGCCGAGCTCAATCCCGCCGCACTGGCTTACAAGCTGCCGGACCAGATCCCCTGGAGTCCGGTCGATGCACACGGCGCGCAGCAGGCCGTCGTGGTCGGGGATCCCAACAAGCCTGGCTTTTACATGGTCTACAACAAATGGACCAAGGGACACCATTTCAGCCACCCGCACTTCCATCCCAACGATCGCTACATCGTGGTGCTGCAAGGGACATGGTGGGTCGGCACCGGTGCGAATTTCGACCCCGAGCACAGCTCGGCGCCGATGCCGGCCGGCAGCTTCGTCACCCATTTCGGCAAACAGGTGCACTGGGACGGCGCCAAGGACGAGGACGCCGTGCTCCTGATCATGGGCGAAGGCCCGGGAACGGCCACGGCCGTGCCGGAGGAGAAATAGTCAGACAGGCATTGTGTTGCACCGGCGAAGCGGAAAGCCGGTCTTTTCCGCTTCCAACGCTCATCAACAGGACGCGTTGGCTTCGATCGGATCGCGGCCGGGCGTCGCAACGCGCCGCTCCAGCCGATCGATGAGGCCGGGCCCATATCGGGCGGCGTAAATGGAGCCGACCGCGACCGTCACACCCGCGAGCACGTCGACCAGGTAATGGCCGCCGCCGACCGGAGTTGCCAAGAGCATCGCTCCGTTGACTGCCAGATTGAGCGGTCGGACCCAACGAAAGGGCCAAAGCGCCCAGCTACAAAGAACAGCCATCGCGGCATGAAAGCTCGGAAAGGTGATCACACCTCCGAGATGCTCCAAGTCGAGCGTGCGGAGGGCTCCCGCCCGGAGCATTGGCAAGTCGCGCAGCGTGTCGTTGTAGCCTGGCGCATCGATATTGGAGAAATCGGATATCGTCAGCCCCAGCGCGTGATAGACGCCGATCGCGGGTACAATGATCGAGATGCAGCAGGTGACTGCAAGCGCCAGCAAGACTGCTGAAATATACGCAGCCGACCGCTGATAGTGGCCGAGCATGGGCAATCCGAGCACGATTAGGCATATCGGCCAGGAGATCGCACCGTAACCGAACGCCAGGATCGCAACGAGCCAGGTGCGATCATTCACAAAGCTCAGAAAGGCATGGAAATCGAAGCCGATGGCCTGATCGATCGCCAACAGCTGCGCGTCCCGAAGCGGAAGACCGGCCGTGGCCGCGATATAGGTCACTGAGGTGAGAACCGAGATCAGCAGAGTCGTTTGCCCAAAGCCCGTTAACATTGAGAAAATCTGTGGCCTGCCGGGAAATGAGCGCGCGCTGCGATAGCCACAAACGCCATAGAAACAGGCGACCGCCAGCGCGATCAGGTAGCCGCGCGGACGAATTTGGAAATCCGTCAGCAAAAGACAGAGGTCGAAGATTGCGAGCGCCATCGCGATCAGCAGCCAGTTGAAGCGAAACTGCTTCCAAGCCGCCACAGCGTCCCGCTCCAGCGGTTGGTGAAACTCTTGGTTCTGTGAAATCAATGCACGAATATAGGTGGCTATTGACAACGGGCGTCCGGCCGCAGGACCCAGCATGACGATGCATTTCCAATCAATTTCAAGTTGCATCTACAGGTAGGCTGCTCCTTTCAAAACGACCAGACAAAAAGCAACCTGAGCGGGCAAGTTATTCAAATACCGCGCGCGATGTTTAACGAAATTCGACCGTCTACTAAGCGCGCGTTTTAGCCATATCGGTTGCGACGGAATGTCGCGACGGCAATTCTTGATTGTATCGCTCACGAGATCATGAACGCGCGGCAGCCTTTGCGGATGCGCGCCGGCCGAGCATCGCAGAAGCGATCACAGCCACCACCACGTTGATGATCAGCGCGCCGAGCCCGACATAGAAGCTGTAGTTGGTCTCGCCGAGCGTGATGCTCGCAAGCGGCTTCAGCCCGTTGCTCCAGGCCGTATAGGTGCCCCAGAGAATGCCCACCGCCCAGCCTGCCAGCAGGCCTTCGGCGCGGAACCAGCGCGTGAACAGCGTGAACACGAGCGCCGGGAAGGTCTGCAGGATCCAAAGGCCGCCGAGCAGTTGCAGATCCAGCGCATATTGCACCGGCAGGAATAGCGTGAAGGCGAGCGCGCCGACCTTGACCACGAGCGAGGTGATCTTGGCGACGCCGGCTTCACCGGCGTGGCTGATCGCCGGATTGACATAGGCCTTCCAGACATTGCGGGTGAACAGATTGGCGGCGCCGATGCTCATCACCGCGGCCGGCACCAGCGCACCGATGGCGATGGCGGCAAAGGCGAAGCCCGCGAACCAGGACGGAAACAGTGTCTGAAACAGTTGCGGCACCACCTCGTTCGGTGAGTTCACCTTGATATGCGCCGCATAGGCCATGTAACCGAGCAGTGCGATCAGGCCGAGCAACAACGTATAGGCCGGCAACAGGATCGCGTTCTTGCGCAGCGTGCCGGCGGATTTGGAGGCGAACACGCCGGTCAGTGTGTGCGGATACATGAAGGCGGCCAGCGCCGAGCCGAGCGCCAGGGTCGCATAGGGCAGATATTGCGACGGCTTAAGGAGCAGGCCGGTGGCGCCGCCCTTGGCCTTGAAGGCTTCATCGGCCGCCGCGAACACCACGCCATAGCCGCCGAGCTTGAGCGGCACTACGACGACCGCGGTCAGCACCACGATATAGATCATGAGGTCCTTGACGAAGGCGATCAGCGCCGGCGCGCGCAGGCCGGAGCTGTAGGTGTAGAGCGCAAGGATAATGAAGGCCGCAACGATCGGCAGTTCGCCCTGGAGGCCCATGGTCTTGATGACAGCGCCCATGCCGACCAATTGCAGCGCGATATAGGGCATGGTCGCGACGATGCCGGTAAGCGCCACCGCAAGCTCGAGCCCGCGCGACTGATAGGCGCCGTGGACCACGTCGGCCGCCGTGACGTGGCCGTTGCGTTTGGCGACCTTCCACAGCACCGGCATCACCGCGAACACGAACGGATAGACGATAATGGTGTAAGGCAGCGCAAAGAAGCCGTAGGCCCCGACTGCATAGACCAACGCCGGCACCGCGATCACGGTGTACGCGGTGTAGAAATCGCCGCCGACTAGAAACCAGGTGATCCAGATGCCGAACTGGCGGCCACCGAGCCCCCATTCATCCAGATGCTCGCCCACCGGCCCGGCTTTCCAGCGCGCGGCGACGAAGCCCATCACCGTGACGAGCGCGAAGAAGAAGACGAAAACCGAGACCGCAACCCATTGGATCTGACCGGACATCGCGTGCACCCGCTCAATTGGCTTCGTCGTCGTGCGGCTGGCCGCGATAGACCAGCCAGATCAGCAGCGACGCGATCGGCACCCAGGCGAGCTGATACCAATAGAAGAAGGGGAAGCCGAACAGCGTCGGCTCGATGAAATTATAGAACGGCACCCAGAGCAGTCCGACAAAGGGCACCAGCAGCAGCAATCGAATCACGGCAAGACCCCATCGTGGCAAACTCAACGGAACTTATTGGTCACGGAATTGCGCGCACAAAATAAACTTTCTGCGACCCTGTTCGCAGACGCAACGGCATTCATTCAGTCAATCTGCTCGGACAGGTATGACCAAACATTCGGTCAGTCCCCCTTGCCCACTCGCTGTCGGTTTGCGACGATAGTGACCGAGAACAAGATCCGCCGAAAGCGCGGACAGAAAATGGGGAACGCCCGATGCCGACCGTCACGGCCGACCGCCTCACGCAAATCGGGACGGCGCTGCTTCAGGCAGCCGGTGCAACGGACGATGAGGCGCGTGCAGTCGCGATCGGCTGTGTCGACGCCAATCTCGCCGGCCATGATTCCCACGGCGTGATCGCGATCCCGACCTATATCGACCGCATCAAGGCCGGCCATATCATGCCCGGCGCGCCCTGGACCATCGTGCAGGAATCGCCGACGACGACCGTGATCGACGGCCATTGGGGGTTTGGCTTCCACGTCAACGCCAAGGCCATGGCGTTGACAATCGAGAAGGCAAGGACCGCCAACGTCGCCGCCTGCACCGTGTTCCGGCAGAGCCATGTCGGGCGGCTCGCCGCCTATCCGCTGATGGCGATGCGTCAGGGCATGATCGCCATCGCCACTGCCGATTCCGGCCGCTCGCCGAAACATGTCGCACCGTTCGGCGGGCGCGAGGCGCGGCTCGGCACCAATCCGCTTGCGATCGCGGTCCCATCCGATCTCGAGGCGCCATTCTATTTGGACATGGCGACCTCCGCGGTCGCTGCCGGCAAGATCCAGCTCGCGGTCGCGCGCGGCGAACAGATTCCACAGGGCTGGATCATCGATGCCGAGGGACGGCATACCACCGACCCGACGCAATATCGCAAGGGTGGCGCGCTGCTGCCGCTCGGCGGCAGCGAAGGCTACAAGGGCTCGGGCCTCGCCGCGATGGTCGAGGTGCTCTGCGGGCTTTTGACCGGCCTCGGTTTCGGCGTCGAGCCGACCGGCCGACACAATGACGGCGTGTTCATGGCGGTGTTCAACGTCGCCGCCTTCCGCCCGCTGCAGCAGTTCAAGCGCGAGGTCGCCGAGTTCGCGCATTACCTGAAGTCGACGCCGCCGTCGGACGGATCATCAGGCGTGTTCTATCCCGGCGAGCTCGAATCGATCCGTGCGCAGCAGCGCCGGCGCGACGGCATCGCCATCGAGAACGCGACCTGGGACAATTTCAAGGCGCTCGCCGCCGAGTACAATCTTGCGAGCACGCTCGATCTGGCCTGATCTCTCCAGCCTCACAGGAATATGCGCATGACACGGCAGATGGTGATGGTCGGCTTCCTGCAGGCGCAGAACTGCACCAACCTGCCGAGCTCGTGGCGCCATCCGGAGTCGCGCGACGACTCGATGTCCGCTGGCTACTATCAGGAGATCGCGCGCATCCTCGAAGCCGGCAAATTCCATATCGCCTTCTTCGACGACCGGCTGGCGATGCCGGACCGCTACGGCGACGATCACGCCCACACGGTCGAATACGGCATTCGCTGCGTGAAGATGGACCCGATCGTGGTGCTGACGACGATGGGCATGGTCACGGAGAAGCTCGGCCTCGCCTCGACCTGCTCCACCACCTATTTTGAGCCGTTCGACGTCGCCCGCCGCTTCGCCACCCTCGACCTGATGACCGGCGGCCGCGCCGCCTGGAACGTCGTCACGTCGGTCAATGACGGCGAGGCGCACAACATGGGCAAGGACGAGCACCTCGAACATGATTTCCGTTACGATCGCGCCGACGAGTTCATGGAGGTCGTGCTCGGCCACTGGGATTCCTGGGACGACGACGCGCTGATCGTGGACAAGGCGAGCGGCCGCTTTGCCGATCCG
>NZ_JBARGP010000737.1:0-1745 GCF_049798375.1 Bradyrhizobium sp. | reverse complement strand
CATTCTGGTTCGGCACGAGCAGGGCGCGGGCCACGCCGCGGAGGGCTATGCCCGCTCCACCGGCAAGCCTGGCGTGGTGCTGGTGACCTCGGGCCCCGGCGCCACCAACATGGTGACGCCGCTGGCGGACGCGCTGATGGACTCGATCCCGCTGGTCTGCATCACCGGGCAGGTGCCGACGCATCTGATCGGCAACGACGCCTTCCAGGAATGCGACACGGTCGGCATCACGCGCCCCTGCACCAAGCACAATTGGCTGGTCCGCAATGTCAACGATCTCGCCAAGGTCTTGCATGAAGCGTTCTACGTCGCCACCACCGGCCGGCCGGGACCGGTCGTCGTCGACGTGCCGAAGGACGTGCAGTTCGCCATCGGCACCTATCATCCGCCGCGCAAGTCGGACGTCCACATCTCCTATGCGCCGCGCCAGAAGGGCGATGCCACCGCGATCCGCAAGGCGGTGTCGCTGCTCGCCAACGCCAAGCGCCCGGTGATCTATTCCGGCGGCGGCGTCATCAATTCGGGGCCGGAGGCCTCAAAACTGCTGCGCGAACTGGTCGAGGTCACGGGTTTCCCGATCACCTCGACGCTGATGGGGCTCGGCGCCTATCCGGCCTCGGGCAAGAGCTGGCTCGGCATGCTGGGCATGCACGGCACCTATGAGGCCAACATGGCGATGCATGATTGCGACGTCATGCTGTGCGTCGGCGCACGGTTCGACGACCGCATCACCGGCCGCACCGACGCATTCTCGCCGGGCTCGAAGAAGATCCACATCGACATTGATCCGTCCTCGATCAACAAGAACATCCGCGTCGACGTGCCGATCATCGGCGATTGCGGCAATGTGCTCGGGGACATCCTGCAGGTGTTCAAGGCGGAGGCGAAGAAGCCCGACGTCAAGGCTTGGTGGGCCGAGATCGCGAGCTGGCGCGCGCGCAACTCGCTGGCCTACAAAGCCAACAAGGACGTCATCATGCCGCAATACGCGATCCAGCGGCTGTTCGAGCTGACGCGCGGGCGCGATACCTACATCACGACCGAGGTCGGCCAGCACCAGATGTGGGCGGCGCAGTTCTTCGGCTTCGAGGAGCCGCATCATTGGATGACATCGGGCGGGCTCGGCACCATGGGCTACGGCCTGCCGTCGGCGATCGGCGTGCAGGTCGCCCATCCCAATGCATTGGTGGTCGATATCGCAGGGGATGCTTCCGTGCAGATGACGATGCAGGAGATGTCGACGGCGGTACAGTTCGAACTGCCGATCAAGATCTTCATCCTGAACAACAGCTACATGGGCATGGTGCGGCAGTGGCAGCAGCTGTTGCACGGCAACCGGTTGTCGCATTCCTACTCGGAGGCGCTGCCGGATTTCGTCAAGCTCGCCGAAGCCTTTGGCGGCGTCGGCCTGCAGGTGTCGAAGCCTGCCGATCTCGACGGCGCGATCAAGGAGATGATCAAGGTCAACAAGCCGGTGCTGTTCGACTGCCGCGTCGCGGCGCTGGAGAACTGCTTCCCGATGATCCCCTCCGGCAAGGCGCATAACGAGATGATCCTGCCGACCGAGGCCTCCGATCCCGCGGGCTTCTTCGCCAGCGGCAAGGCGCTGGTGTGAGCTGAATCGGATGCAATGAAGAGCTGATGTGAGCTTATTGTGGTGATGGTGCGCTCGGCCGCCGATCTCGGTCTCTCTTACCTCTCCCCGCCTGCGGGGAGAGGTCGGATTGCATCGAAAGGTGCAATCC
>NZ_JBARGP010000736.1:0-7746 GCF_049798375.1 Bradyrhizobium sp. | reverse complement strand
CGTAGACCGGCTGAGGGAGAAGCACCCAGAGGAGTTCGGCACGAGACAGCATTCGATCGTGCAGCGTCTGCTGAGGGCGCTTAGACGGAAGACCGCCGAGCAGTTGGTCGCGGAGGAGCCGCTCGGTCAGGCCACCACTGCTGCCCCATTGCCCGGGGGTGTGGACGGCTCGGGCTATGTAGGGCCCGACCCGTCCACGCCCCTCTCGTCGAGCAAGCCGGGAAAGCTACCTGGCGCGGCCGATCAGTCGACTTTGCATCCGTGCCATCTGGGTAACATTTGCTGATGCGGCAATACGGGGGTCAAAATTGGACGCCGATGCAGGCCGGATATTTTGGTCTTTTGCCGTCGACGGGGGGAGGGGAGCCACTGCAGGTCCGAACACATAAGAAAGGCCATCGGGCCGTAACCCGCGCACGGTGGTGACGCACCCCGCGCCGCCGCTCCCACCATTCAGAAGAACGCCAAGCTCGTATCTAGCCCGAAGTAGGCTGAGATCACGCTCAGAAGTAGCCCCGATAGGCTGAATATGGTCAGTAGCTTTAGGGTCTCGAAATCGTCTGAAGAAGATACACTGGCAAAAACTCGAGCAATCGAGGCGGTCATGGTCAATCCTCCGAGCAAAAGTCCATACGACTTATTGTCGCATTTGCACGGGACAGGTTCACGCGCTCGCTATCTTAAGGGACACCTGTGTCATCCTTGCCACACGACCGCAAGGTACATTGCAACAAGTCTGCGGTGATCTCGCCCTGGCGCGCGCATCCTCCGCCAGATCAGCCATGACGAATTCGGGCATGGACCCAGCACGCCACTTCAGGATGGGACCTGCGTTGCGGCCCGGGTCGTAAAGCTTGCCATAGCCGCCGATAGGCATCGAACGGGAAGACGCCGCTGTAACTTTGAAGAAGCTGTGGAAAGCTACCGACGCGAGCCGATCAAGATTAAAGCTGCGGACGAAGATGCGTCGGAATCCTCGCCTGCCGCGAGCGCGGGACCGAGCACTGTCGCGTCGGAGGATGCTCCGGAAGCTGCCGCAAACGACCGTGGTCCGGAGGCAAGCGAACCATCCGCCCCTTTCTCGGGTAGTGAGCCCGCAGCGGGCCTTTGCACGCGCATGAGCTTGTGATCAACCTTGCGGATCCAGCTCCTACTGATCCCCAAGCGAAAGGCGGTAGCAAGGGCAGATGGTGGGGCGGGCTCCAGTCAGCCAGTTCGGATGCGTCTTTTCTGGAAGCCGAGTTCGAAGACAGCGCGCGGCGGGACGAGCGGGTCAGGCGCCCGGCGAGCGATTGAGCGAGCGCCTAGCACGCGAGGCCGAGACTATTGGCGATGGAACTGCGGGCCAGCTGTTGGGCGCTGACCAGGCGGTCTCGTCCCGAGCGCTTTGCGGCGTAAAGGGCCTCGTCCGCTTGCATGATGATCGCTTCAGGGACTTGCCCGCCGCCGCGGCCCATCGTCGCCGCGCCAATGCTAACCGTGACCACCTTGGAGGTATCGCTTGCCAGATGTTCCAGCCTGCATCGGTGGATGGCTTGCCTCAACTGCTCGCCTAGACGAACGGCAGCCTCTGCCGGCGTATCCGGCATCAGTACGACGAATTCCTCTCCGCCGTAGCGGGCTGCCACGTGCAGAGGGCGCAAGGCGGCTGCGCGGATCACCGCTGCGATGGTCCGCAGGCATTCATCGCCTTTCTGATGGCCATAGAAATCGTTATACGCCTTGAAATGGTCGACATCCGCAATGAGGACGCTGACCGGAGCGCCGCTCTGCTCGGAGCGCGAACAGGCGGTGGCAAGGGCTTCGTCAAAGCTTCTGCGGTTTGCAAGCCCGGTCAGTCCGTCGAGGCTCGCCAGCGCCTTCAGAGCTTCTTCCGCCCGTTTCTGGGCGGTCATGTCGCGAAGCGTTTCCACGACCCCGATCAGCTGGCCGTCATCGTCCCTTACAGGGCCGGCATCAATGGCAAGATAGAGTTCGGTGCCGATCTGCGGCATGACGCACCAATTTTCGGCTGTATAACCCAGCCCATGCGCTGAGATATTGTGCTCGGCGTAGAGCGCCATCAGCCTGTCGGCCCGATCCAGCGCCACGAGATCGGCCAGACAGTATCGGCGGTGCTTATAGAAGGCCTTCCAATGCGACCGCGTCCCCACGACGCTCTCTGCCGAAACGCCAGTTAGCCGCTCGCAGGCTCTATTCCACACCATCACTCTCCGGCTGCGATCGATAACGAAGGCCGGAACGACAAGGTGCTCCATCAGCTTGACTGCGAAATGACGCGCGGGGTCCTTAGGATCCGAGGCTCCGATCTTCTTGCCTACCATGTCGAGCATGCCTTGCGCGTGTTTGTTGGGCAAACCCGTTTTACATGCTGCTTCATGTAACCCGCGTTGAAGATCGAGGTTACTTTCACGTAAAGGTGGACCGCTCACGACCGCCTCCGGATTCAAAAGCCTGGGGAAAAACTGGAGCGGCGGAACTGAAGAGGTTCGGCCCGGCCCTGTTCAGATACATGCAGCAGTACCGAACTTCTTTCGACCAGCTCTCAACGACCTTACGTCTGCGCCGTGTTCAACCGCCCCGAGACCCTCGGGACGACGGCCCGGCAAGGCGGGAGCGCGGCTTCGAACGCTACGGCATCGCCGATCATTCGAGGTCTCACTGTGCCGACGGGCTGTCGCTGGAGGAGATCGCCTGGCAGCACGGGAGACGGATCGGCTGAGGCGCTAAAAGGACTTCCGTCTCCTCGCAGCCATCGATCCCGACATCCAATTCCCTAATTCCTCGTGCTGCCAACCATAATACGAGCGCGCGGCAATTTTCTGCGCAATCGCCTTAGCGCGAACCGGACGTGTGCTGGGCTGTCGGCAGCGAGATAGCTAAGGCAGACCATTGCTGTCCCGGCGTCTCCGAGGCAGAAAGGCGGTCGATAGCGCGTCCGGTCCCGTCAACCCGGGCAGCCAGCTCGTGCGCAGTGCTGAGCTGGGCCAGAAGGATCGCTGCGGCTTCATCGAGCGCGGTACGGCCGCCCAAGCAGAGCACCGGCTGGCCGCTTCGCCATTCCGGCGCAAGCTCTGCTTCGGCCAGTACCGGAGTATCGGGATAGCTATTTGCAGGCGGAATGTCGTCAATCGCAGCAACGGTCTCGTGTCTTCGGTCTGCGCGACTCGACAGGCCCGCGGTCCCCCTGGTCGGCCAAGTCGCTCGCCAGTTCATTCACCGTAACCCTGATCCGGCTAAGCCGAACTACGTCGAGCGCGCCGCGCTCCAGATCGGCCTGCGCCAACTCGCTGGAGCAACCTCACCGGTGCGGCCAGGACGAAGCTTAGCAAAATCGCGAGCGCGAGCGGCACGAAGATCTCTCGTCCTACGTAAAGCGTAGTGACGATGATCACGGAAAAGATGGTGAGCGCTATCGTGCCAATTAACCAGCTCAAATCATCCGGAGTCTGTGGCTTGATCAGCTTTGGGATCATACAGCCTTTTGCTCCAGGCGCGCCGCTATATGCAAGCAAAACTGACCGCCTGTACTCGCACGCAAACTGTAAACTGTACAAGGCTTGCGCGATGCGGATGTTCCACGCCCTCCAGAAGCCGACTGCGCTTGTACCCTCTCAGTAAGCCCCGTCGAGCGTCGTGCAGCAGTAGTGGCGAGGAAGACGAAGGATTCGCAGACTGACGCGGCTCCTCAAGGCGCTAGACCGTTTAGCAGGGTGGCAACCTCCGACCCGCTCACCTCCCGTTCGTCTCATTCAGGGCCGCCTTGCGACGGCGACTTCCGTCTCGGTGCAGGAGCTCGGAGCAAGCGGCGAAGCTCGATCAGTTGGGCCACCGAAGGGCAGGTCCAGCCGAGATGCTCCTGCATCGTCGCCCCACGATGCTCACCTTCTCGGACGGAGGCCGACTCGGACTGAAGGGCGGCACGAGAGGATGGCCAAGGGGACGCGGGAGCGCGGCTTCACAAATTTCGGGGGATTGCCGTACCTCATTTAATACGGCAGCGGTCCGCGCCGCTAGGTCAAGGTCCTCCGTGAGCAAAGGGTGCCATCGGTCCGGCCAGGACAGCCCGTGTATGCAGAAATTCCAAGCATAAGCTGGTAGGAATCTGGCGAGGCAGCGCCGGAATTCAAGTAAACAGCCCAGCGACGGGGCGCACCGCTGGGCTGCCTGGTAAACGCCGTTCGGATGGAGGACCCTTGCGGCGCCTAGATAATGAACAAGAGTTCACATCGTTCCTAGGCGCGGCAGCCGTGACCGGCTTTGGTAGCCAATCATAAAAGAATGGCGCCGATCGCTGGGATCGGCGCCTTCCTAATGACGCGGTCACCTTCTCGATCAGTAACGTTCAAAGAAATGATGATGATGATGGTGGTGATGGTGATGGTGATGGTGATGGTGCCACCGGGGCGGCCGCACCACGACCACCGGACCGCGGCGCGAATAGCCGTGGTGGTGATGGTGGTGATGGTGGTGATGATACCACTGCGCCACCTGCACATTGTCTTCGGCCGATTTCGCTGGTGCCTGTTCATCCAGCGCCTGGAGCACTTTCGCCGCGTTCGGGATCGGCTCCAGCAGGTCGGCATATGAATTGGCTTGCAAGACATCGGTCGCGGTGGGCGCCGGGGCAGCCTGCGCAGAGCCGAGCGCGCCGATGGCGGCGACGGCCCCCAACAATCCTGCAATTCTCTTGTCCATGAATTATCCTCCGGATGCGCCCCGCCCCGATGGGCAATGCCAGCCTCGAACGTTTGTTCCGGGAGCAGCCGAGCGAAAACCAACTGAAAAGGCCTCCCACGTGCTCGGCAGCTGAAAACTGAATGCTATTGCCGGAGCTAAGGCCGCGGGCACACCGGGTCCATGCTCTGGTCGCGGCAACCGCGCTTGGCGTCTGTCGGTCAGCAGTTCTCAGGTGAGGTCTGGCTGACGACACTGCCGGAGATTCGCAGGCCGAACCAGGCCTCACTTGGCGGGGACCAAGTTCTGCACCGGGGCAACATCACTGGCACCGGCTGCCCTGTGCCGCTGACCCGTGGCGCTGAAACCACGCTCGTTGCGCCGAACTACGGGATGGACCTGACGGACGCGCAGGACGAGATGGTGGCCACCATCCTGCAGCTCGCCGGCTCGATCCTGCTCGATTTCGAGAAGCGCGACGGTCGAAACGCCCTCTCTGGCCGCGGTGGCGAAGGGCACCCAATTCATCGCAACGACCAACGCGGGCAGTACCAAGGTGCTGATTCCGCTCGATGTCGCCCACCGTTCCGGAATGATCTCGCCCACCGTTCCGATTTGATGTCGCCCACCATTCCGAGATGATCTCGCCCACCATTCCGGGATGATGTCGCCCGGGGTGACGAGGCCTCTTCTGGCTCCGATACGGTCCCGCCTTTCGGCTTTGCGAAGGGGACCTGGATGCCGACGGAGAGGCTTGCGATGCGCCATGTGCGTGATGTGATCAGATTGAAGTCGACCGGGATGGCGACCCGCGAGATTGCGCGGCGGGTGGGGACAGCCCCGTCGACGGTGCGGTTGACGATCCGCCGGTTCGAGGCGGCGGGGCTGACCTGGCCGTTGCCCGACGACGTCACCGACACGGTGCTGGAGGCCCGGCTATTCGCCAGCGCGGGAGCCGGTTCCGGCACGCGGCGGGGCCATCGCCGACAGGCCGAGCCGGACTGGGCGACAGTGCATCGCGAGCTCAAGCGCAAGCACGTGACGCTGTCGATCCTGTGGGAGGAGTACATCGCGGGCGAACCCGGCGGGTATCGCTATTCGCGCTTCTGCGAGCTCTACCGCGCCTGGGAAGGCCGCCTGTCGGTGACGATGCGCCAGTCTCACGCGGCCGGCGACAAGCCGTTCGTTGATTATGCCGGCGACGGCGTGCCGGTGGTGATCGACCGGCTCACCGGCGAGCGGCGCGCCGCGCAGATTTTCGTCGCGGTGCTCGGCGCATCGAGCTTCACCTACGCGCAAGCGACCTGGACGCAGGGGCTTGCCGATTGGATCAGCGGCCACGTCGGCGCCTTGGAGGCAATCGGCGGCGTACCGGCGCTGCTGGTGCCGGACAACACCAAGGTCGCGGTGATCAAGGCCTGCCTCTACGATCCGCAGATCAACCGCAGCTACGCCGACATGGCGGCGTATTACGGCACCGCCATTCTGCCGGCCCGGCCGCGACGGCCACGGGACAAGGCCAAGGTCGAGCAGGCGGTCCTCATGGTCGAGCGCTGGCTGCTCGGACGGCTGCGCCACCGCACCTTCCATAGCCTCGCCGAGGTCAACGCGGCGATTGCCGAGTTGCTGACCCGGCTCAACGAGGAGCGGCCGATCCGCCGGCTCGGGGTGACCCGCCGCAAGCTATTGGAGGAGATCGATCGGCCGGCGCTCAAGGCCTTGCCGGAGAGCCCTTACGTGTTCGCCGAGTGGCGGATCTGCCGGGTCAGCATTGACTATCACGTCGAGGTCGAGGCGCATTACTACAGCGTTCCGCATCGCTTCGTTCGCGCCGAAGTCGAGGTGCGCTTCACCGCCCGCACCGTCGAGATATTCCACAAGGGCGAGCGCATCGCCGCGCATCAACGCATGAGCGGCAACCACAAGCACACCACCGTGCCGGAGCACATGGCCTCCAGCCATCGGCGCTATGCCGGCTGGACCATCGAGCGCATTCGCAAGGATGCCGCCATGATCGGGCCGGCCACCGCGGCGCTGTGCGATCTGATCCTGGATGAACGCGCACACCCCGAGCAGGGCTTCCGCGCCTGTCTCGGCATCATCCGGCTCGCCCGCTCCTACGGGCAAGAGCGGCTCGATGCCGCCGCCATGCGGGCGATCGATATCGGCGCGCGCACTTACGGTTCGGTCAAATCGATCCTCGCCAACAATCTTGATCGGCGTCATTCACCCAAGCGCTCCGCGGACGACGCGCCGATCCTCCATCCCAACATCCGCGGGCCGCGCTACTACAATTAGGAGATCACGTCTTGCTCACGCATCCGACCCTCGATCAACTCCACGCGCTCGGCCTTCACGGCATGGCCAAGGCCTTCGTCGACATCGAAGCCGGCGGCGACGCCGCCAGCCTCGGCCACGCCGAATGGCTTGCGCTGCTGCTCGAACGCGAAGCTTCATTGCGACGCGACAAGCGGCTGTCGAAGCGGCTGCAATACGCGAAGCTGCGCCAGCAGACCTGCGTCGAGGACATCGACTATCGCAGCCCGCGCGGCCTCGACCGCAGTCTCCTGACGATGCTGGTCGAAGGCGGATGGATTGACGAGCATACCAACCTTTTGGTCTGCGGGCCTTCCGGCGTCGGCAAGAGTTGGCTCGCCTCGGCGCTTGGCAACAAGGCCTGCCGCGACAACCGCTCCGTACTCTATCAGCGCGTCCCGCGGCTGTTCACTGATCTCGCTTTGGCACGCGGCGATGGCCGCCACCCCCGCATCCTTCGCTCGCTCGGCCGCGTCGATCTCCTTATCCTCGACGACTGGGGCCTCGAGCCGCTCGACGCCGCGGCCCGCCACGACCTCCTGGAGATCCTCGAGGACCGCTACGGCCGCCGCTCCACCATCGTCACCAGCCAGCTCCCGGTTGATCAGTGGCACGCCCTAATCGGCGACCCCACCTACGCGGACGCCGTCCTCGACCGCCTGGTCCATAACGCCCACCGGATCGATCTCAACGGCGAGAGCCTGCGACGGACCCGCAAGCCCGGCCGAAAGGCCTGAGCCAGTGGCGCCGCGG
>NZ_JBARGP010000735.1:0-6287 GCF_049798375.1 Bradyrhizobium sp. | reverse complement strand
GCCTTGACCTCCGGCTCCTGCGCGCGGGCCAGCAGCTTGGCGCCGTCGAGCCCGGATGCGTTGAGCGCTGCAAGCGCCACCTCAGGGTCGTCCATCTTCTTTGGCTCGCGCCACATATGATGGAAGGCGGCGTCGACATAGGTCTCGAACACGCCTTCGAGCTGGGCGGCGATCGCGGCACGCATCAGGTTCAGCGTGTTGACTGGAAAATGCGGGTTCCAGACATACGGCGCGACGTGGAAGCGCTTGACGAAGCGCTGGGTCTCGAGCGCGTGAAACTCGCGCTTGTTCTTGACGCCTGCGAGCGTCTCGGCCGGCGACTTGTTGTTTGTGGCCTTGAAGATGCCGCCGAGCAGCACCGGCACGTAGTCGAACTTGACGCCGATCCGCTGCTCGATCGCCGGGATCGCCTCATGGCTGAGAAAGGCGTTGGGGCTGCCGAAATCGAACAGAAATTGCGGGGCGGCTGGGCTCACGGACGGTCTCCCTGGATTTTCCGGCATTGTGGTCCAGGGTGCCGGCCGCGTCCAGTTGTTTATGATGATCGTCATATTGCGCGCGGCGGCACGCGTGCCGTCCCGTCAGACGAGACGGGTAATGGTGCGCTTGCGCCAGACCAGCAGGTAGAAGCTCATCTGCAGCAGCAACATGGTGCAGAACGTGATCGGGTAGGCGAGCCAGACGCCGTCGATCCCGAAGATGTGACTGAGCAGAAGCGCCGACGGCACCTCGACGCAGGCGATCGTCAGCATCGAGATCGAGAGCGGCGCCCATACCGTGCCGCTGGCGCGCATCGCGGCCGAGAACGTCGTCGACATCCCGAAGGCGACCGAGCTCCACAGCACGATGTGCAGCGAGCGCTGCGCGAGTTCGATCACGGCCGGATCGGTGATGAAGAAGCCCATCAGGATGCGCGAGAACAAATAGGCGATCGCGACCAGGCTGCCGGTCAGCACCACGTTCATCTCGATCCCGGTGCGGACGATGCGGCCGATCTGCTTGGCGTCGCCGCGGCCGATGGCCTGGGCGCCGAAGATCGAAACCGAGATCGCGATCGATATCGCCGGGAACTGCACATAGCTCAGGACCTGGTTGACGGCACCGTACGCCGCGGTGGCGCCGGAACCGAAGCTGTTGACGAGGCCGAGCAGCACCATCTCCGCGGTCGACATCACGATCATGTTGAGCGCGGCGGGAATGCCGAGGCGCAGCACGATCCGCAGCAGATGCGGATCGAGCCGCATGCCGCGCAGGAACGCAGCGTCGAAGGCCAGCGGATGCTTGCGGCGGCGCAGATAGAAATTGAGCCAGATCAACGTCAGCAGGCTCGATACCGCAGACGCGCAGGCCGCGCTGGCGACGCCGAGCTGCGGCAGCCCGAACCAGCCCCGGATCAGGGACGGCGTCACCGCAAGTCCGATGACCGTGGAGACGGCCAGTGCGAGCAGCGGGGTCACGGTATCGCCGACGCCACGCATCAAGGCGGTGAACAGAATGAAGGTGAAGGTCAGCGGCATCGCCAGCATCATGATGCGCGCGTAGCTCGCGGCCGCATCGCGGATGTTCGCCGGGGTCGCCAGCGCCGCCATCAGCTCATGACTGAACAGTCCGCCGAGCACCGCGATTACGGCGCCGATCAGCAGGGTCACCGTCAAGGTGGTGCCGGCGATCATCTTGACCTTGCCGATCTCGCGCGCGCCCCAAGCCTGTCCGATCAGCACGCCCGCACCGGAGGCCAGCCCCAGTACGAAGGAGATGAAGAAGAACATCGCCGGAAAGAACACGGAGACGGCGGCGAGCGCGTCGACGCCGATCATCTGGCCGAGATAGACGTTGTTGATGGTCCCGAACAGCGCCTGCAGGATGTTGCTGAGCATCATCGGCGCCAGGAAGATCAGGAACGGTTTGCGAAGCGGCGGAAGATTCGACACGGGATGCATCCTGTCGACCACGGTGTGCAGGCATGCCCGCGCGTGGTCGCGTTGAAGGAAGATGGTTGATGCGCGCGCTTGGTCGGTCAGTCCACGGATCGTTCAGTCGGCACGGTCGCGATAGGCGAGTGCGATGACATGGTCGCGAATATCCGCCGGCCATTCCGCAATCAGCGCGACAAAGCGACGCCTGTCGTCGGCAAACAGCGCACGCGCCGCTTCCTCGAAATTGGGGTTGTTGCCCGCAATGCCCGACATGAAGTGATAAGCGGCATCGCGCGCTTCGCGGGCCCGGTCCCTGTCGCCGCTCGCCCCTCTGGTGTCATCGACCAGCTTGCGCAGCGCGACCGAGGCGCCGCCGGGCTGCGCATTCAGCCATTCCCAATGGCGCGGCAGCAACGTCACTTCGCGCGCGACCACGCCGAGCTTCGGCCGTCCGCGGCCGCGTGGCTCGCTCGCTGCCGGCACGCATGGCTCGTCGTCGACCGCATTCTGCGGCAGCCGCGCCAGGATGTCGGCATCGCTGCCCCGCAGGTCGAGATCAATCGCGCGCCCGGTGCGGTCGTCGAAGATCGTGATCGGGGCCGGCGTCGTGCCGGCGTGCTTCACCGCCAGCGCGACATCTGCGAGCACGCCGCTGGCCAGGCGCTGCGCGCCTGCGAAGGCGGTGAAGGTCGGGGTCATGGCGCGTGCTCCGGTCCAGGTGCGCAGCTTTATATCCGGATATTATTATATGTCCATATCATCCGGGTAAATATTTCACGCGCGTGGCGGCTTTCGCCACGTCGCGCCGCACTGATCCGCCTGCTAGGGATCGACCCCATTCAATCGATCACGCCGGGGATTCGATGCTCACCGTTCATCACCTCAACAACTCCCGCTCGCAGCGTGTGCTCTGGCTCCTCGAAGAGCTCAGCGTGCCCTACCAGATCATCCGCTATGAGCGGCTGCCCGATTTGCGGGCGCCACCTGAGCTGCGGGCGATCCATCCGCTCGGCAAGTCTCCGGTCATCACGGACGGCGGCAACGTGGTCGCGGAATCCGGCGCGATCGTCGAATACCTGATCGAGACCCATGGCGGCGGCCGGCTGATCCCGCCGCCGGGCACGCCGGAGCGGCTACGCTATACCTATTGGCTGCATTATGCCGAGGGATCGGCGATGCCGCTGCTGTTGTTGAAACTGCTGTTCAACATCATGCCGAAGCGCGCACCGGGGCTGCTGCGTCCGCTGGTGCGGAAAGTGTCGAGCCAGACGCTGACCACGCTGGTGATTCCTCAGCTCAAGCAGCACATGGCATTCTGGGAAAGCGAGCTGCAGAAGAGCGAATGGTTCGCCGGTGGCGCATTCACTGCGGCCGATATCCAGATGAGCTTCCCGTTGCAGGCGGCCGCCGCACGCGGCGGGCTGGAGCAGAGCCATCCGCGCGCGATGGATTTTCTCGACCGAATCGAGAAGCGGCCCGCCTATCAGCGTGCGATGGAGAAGGGCGGGCCGTATACGGTCAGCCGTTGATCAGCCGCCCGCCTGCAGCACCCGGCCGCGCGTTTCTGGCAGCGCATAGGCGGCGATGAAGAACACTGCGTAGGCCACGACCGCGAAGAGCGCGATCGCATTGGCCAATGAAGTCGAGGCCGATAGCGCGCCGACGAGATAGGGGAAAAGGGCGCCGATGCCGCGGCCGAAATTGTAGCAGAAGCCCTGGCCGGAGCCGCGCAGCCGGGTCGGATACAGCTCGGTCAGGAAGGCGCCCATGCCGGAGAAGTAGCCCGAGGCGAAGAAGCCGAGCGGGAAACCCAGCACCCACAGGATCTCGTTGGAGAGCGGCAATTGGGTGTAGAGCAGCACCACGGCGATGGCGCCTAGCGAGAAGATCAGGAACAGATTGCGCCGGCCGATGCGGTCCGCCAGCCACGCGCCGACGAGATAACCGACGAAGGAGCCGATGATCAGGGCCGAGAGATATCCGGTGGAGCTGACGATCGACAGCTTGCGCTCGGTGGTGAGGAAACGCGGCACCCAGAACGTGATCGCGTAGTAACCGCCCTGGCAGCCCGTTGCCGCAAGCGATGCCAGGATCGTGGTCTTGAGCATCGGACCGGAGAAGATTTCCCAGAGCTGCGGCTGGTCGCCCGTCTGCATCTGCTGCACGCGAGTGGCGGCGGCAATCTCGGGCTCGGTGACATAGCGGCGGAGATAGAACACCAGCAACGCCGGCAGCGCGCCGACCACGAACATCCAGCGCCATGCGCTCTCCGCCGGCAACACCGAGAACAGGATCGCCTGCGCCAGTACGGCAAGGCCCCAGCCGACCGCCCAGCCGGCCTGCACCGAACCGACGGCACGGCCGCGATATTGCGGCCGGATCGCCTCGCCCATCAGCACCGCGCCGGCCGCCCATTCGCCGCCAAAACCGAGGCCGAGCACCGCGCGCGCGATCAGCAGCTGGTCGAAGTTCTGCGCCAGCGCGCAAAGCAGCGAGAAGAAGGAGAACCACAGGATCGTGAACTGCAGCGTCCTGACCCGCCCGACGCGGTCGGCGACGTAGCCGCCGAGCCAGCCGCCGATCGCCGAGGAGAGCAGCGTCACGGTGCCGGCAAGGCCGGCCATGCCGGCATCGACCTTCCACAGCGCGATGATGGTGCCGATCACCAGCGGGTAGATCATGAAGTCCATGCCGTCGAGCGCCCAGCCGGAGGCGCAGGCCCAGAAGGTATGCCGCTCGGGCGGGCTCATGTCGCGATAGAACGCGAGCAGGCTGCTATCCTCGATTGCAGCGGTCTTGATCGCCTGCGAGGGCTCGACGGTGCTCATGCGGTTTCTCCCTGGACTACGCGGGCTGTCGGCAGGGATGCCGTCGCCCGTCTTGTGATGCGCATATCACGCAATCTATCCCGGCAGGGACGGCGAGCAACCCGTCATCGCGTCATTGCGGGGCCGCCTCCGCGCCGCGTGTTCGCGGATCGGGCGCGCCGAGCAGGCCGTTGGCCGTCACCAGGATCGAGTTGGCGGAGGTCTCGCCCATCGGCTGCACGATGCGATGGCCTTTTGCGGCGAGCTCGGCCAGCACCCCGGCCGGAAAGCCGCGCTCGATTCTCACTTCGTCGGGCATCCATTGATGGTGCAGCCGTGGCGCCGCCACCGCCTGCGCAATGTCCATATGATAGTCCAACACGTTGACGATCACCTGCAGCACGGTGGAAATGATGCGGCTGCCGCCCGGCGACCCCGTCACCAGCAGCGGCTTGCCATCCTTGAGCACGATGGTCGGCGACATCGAGGAGAGCGGCCGTTTTCCCGGGCCGGGCAGGTTGGCCTCGAAGCCGACCAGGTCGAACGCATTGGAGGCGCCGACCGCGGCGGTGAAATCGTCGAGCTCGTTGTTCAGCAGCACGCCAGTGCCGTCGGGGATCAGGCCGACGCCAAACGGAAAGTTCAGCGTGTAAGTGTTGCTGACCGCGTTGCCGATGCTGTCGACCACCGAGTAGTGCGTGGTGTTGCTGCCCTCGCGCAGCGGCTTCACCTGCAGCACGTCGGCGGCCGCGGTCGCGTGGTCTGGATCGATGCTGGCGCGCTGCTTCGCGGCATAGTCCTTCGACAACATCACGTTGACCGGCGCGTTTACGAAAGCGGGATCGCCGAGATAGCGGGCGCGATCGGCATAGGCACGCTTCATCGCCTCGATCAACAAATGAAGCGAGGCGGCGCTACCCTGCTTGAAATCGCCGAGCTGATAACCTTCGAGGATGTTGAGCGTCTCCAGCAACACGGTGCCGCCGGAGGAGGGCAGCGGCATCGAGACGATGTCATAGCCGCGGTAGGTCCCGCGCACTGGCGTGCGGATCACAGGCTGGTAGGATTTCAGATCGTCTGTCGTCATGATACCGCCGGCATCCTGGATGCCCTTGGCGAGCTTCTCCGCGACCGGTCCCTCGTAGAAGCCGCGCGGTCCCTGCTCGGCAATCGCGCTCAGCGTGTCAGCGAGATCGGGCTGCACCAGCCGGTCACCGTCGCGCAGCGGCGTGCCGTCATCGCGCGAGAAGATCCGCGCGCTCGCCGGCCAGCGCGCCAGCCGCTTGTAGGATTCCGGCAGACTGTCGGCCATGTCGTCGGTCATCACAAAACCGTCGCGCGCCAGCGCGATCGCCGGCTGCAGCAGCTGGCTCAAAGTGAAATGGCCGGAGCCGTATTTCTCGAGCGCAAGCGCCAGCCCCGCGACGGTGCCGGGCACGCCGATCGCCAGCGCGGAATTGCGCGACTTGTTGTTATCAGGCTTGCCGTCGGCGCCGAGAAAGATGTCTTTCGTGGTCGCGGCGGGCGCGGCCTCGCGGTAGTCGATCGCGACGTCCTCGTTGCG
>NZ_JBARGP010000734.1:0-4290 GCF_049798375.1 Bradyrhizobium sp. | reverse complement strand
GCGTTACGCTGCATCACGCGATTGGAAACGGCGTGGCTGGTCTGCACCACGCGATTGCCGGCAGCGATGCCGGCCGGCGCATGACCAGGGCCCGGCGCATTGTGGCCTGCGAAGCTGCGGCCGGATGGGGCATGACCTGCAAATCCGTGCCGTCCACCGCCCGGTGCAGCGTGCATGGCATGAAAGCCGCCACGCGGTCCGCCGCCGCCGGGATGAAAGCCGCCGCCGTGAAAAGCTCCGGCGGCACCCATGCCGCCTGGATGGAAGCCACCTCCACCAGGGTGGAAGCCGCCTCCGCCACCGTGGAAGCCGCCACCACCGCTGGGATGAAAACCACCGCCGCCACCGCCGGGGTGGAAACCACCGCCACCGCCTCCATGGGGTGCGCCGCCACCGCCGCCGCGCCCTGGGGCCGCTTGCGCCAGGTCAGTCAGCGCGAGGCCTGCAACCGCGGTTGCGAAGATCGCGGCGATCATCAACCCAGCCTGTCTGCCGAACATTCTCATGTTGTTCTCCACCTGGCGGAAGGGCGGTCGGAACAGCCGGCAATGCCACGCACGACTTTTGAGAACAGTGTTTTAAGATCGGTCCTTTTTTACGAACAGTCTTAGGCGCCAATAAGTTCCGCGCCCCGGTCAGGGCAGTCCTGCACGTGCGTCGACAGATCGCCATCTTGCCCGCGTTGACCAAGGCCGGTGCGCGCCGTGGTTGTGATCGCCCGCAGCAATTTAGGCTGCAGAGCCACGCGCCGTCGCCACGTGCACCGTCGCATCGGCTCCAGCAACATCTCTGCGCTGCCTCATGCTTGCGCGCTGAACGGAAACCTGAATGATCTGCTCCGTTTTGTGTCAGCGCCACAGCGAGTCGATGGACCGCGCTGGCGCCGTCTTTGCTTGGAGATATTCCGGAAATGTCGACGCTGAGCCCGCAGGGCACCTGCCTGCAATGGCAGCCGGGATCGATCTGGTTCGATGTGACATCCGAAGCTGTGCTTGGCTGCGCATTCCTTGCCATGACCTTCGTGGTCGCGATCTTCCTGTGGCGCCGCCACGCCGACATGATGCCGGTGTTCGTTGCGCTGATGGGCGGGCTGGGTGTGTTCGCACTGCTCGGCGCGGTGAGCTGCGCGCTCTCGATCATCACGGTCTGGACGCCGGCCTATGCTGCCGAGGCCGTCGTCAAAGGACTGCTGGCGCTGATGTCGGTGCTGATCGGCGCTCCCGTGCTGATCGGACTGCCGCGTCTCCTGACGATCTCGACACGCGTCCAGCTGCAGCAGGCCTATGCGGCGCTGGAGGAGGAGACCCGGCAACGCCACAAGGCGGAAGCCATGGTCCAGCGCTTCCAGGAAATGGAGGCCACCGAGGCGCAGGTGCGGCAGGCGCAGAAGATGGAAGCGATCGGCCAGCTCACCGGCGGCGTCGCGCACGACTTCAACAACATTCTGACCGTGATCACCGGCTCAATTGAGATGCTGAGCGACGGCGTCCAGGACCGGCCGCTGCTGGCCCAGATCACCGCCATGATCGGCGCCGCGGCAACCCGGGGCGCCGATTTGACCCGGCACCTGCTTGCCTTTGCCCGTCAGCAGCCGCTGCAGCCGCGCTCAACCGACATCAACGCGCTGCTCGCCGATGTCGCCGGCCTGCTGCGTCCGACGCTCGGCGTGCAGGTGGAGATCGAGACCATGCTGGCCGGCGATGCCGCGCCGGTGCTGATCGATGCCAGCCAGCTCTCCACCGCGATCCTCAACCTCGCACTGAATGCGCGCGACGCCATGCCCGACGGCGGCAAGCTCACATTGGAGACCAAGAATGTCGTGCTCGACGCCGGCTATGCCGGCCTGAACACCGACGTTCAGCCCGGCAACTACGTCATGATCGCGGTGAGCGATACCGGAGAGGGCATTCCAGGCAGCCTGCTCGACAAGGTGTTCGAGCCTTTCTTCACGACCAAGGGGCTCGGAAAGGGATCGGGGCTCGGCTTGTCCATGGTCTATGGTTTCGTCAAGCAGTCGAACGGTCACATCAAGATCTACAGCGAGGAGGGCCACGGCACCACCGTGAAGCTCTATTTGCCGCAAGCCGAGTCCTCGCCGGAGATGGATGAGGACGGTCCGTTCGCCGAATTCGGCTTGCGCGATGGCGAGCAGGGCGATGAAGCTATCCTGATCGTCGAGGACGATGTGATGGTCCGCGACTACGTGGTGGCGCAGATCGAACGGCTGGGCTATCGCACGCTCGTGGCCGGCGATGCCGTGGAGGCGCTGGCGATCATCGACGGCTCCGATCACATCGACCTGCTGTTCACCGATGTGATCATGCCCGGCGGCATGAACGGCCGTCAGCTTGCGAGCGAGGCCGTGAAGCGCCGCCCGGGGCTGAAGGTGCTCTACACCTCCGGCTATACCGAGAACGCCATCGTGCATCACGGCCGGCTGGATGCAGGCGTGATGCTACTGCCGAAGCCCTATCTCTCTTCCGAGCTCGCACGGGGCATCCGTACGGCGCTGGCGACGTGAGGTCTCGGCACGGAATTTGTAGTTGAAATGTAGGATGGGTGGAACGAAGCGACACCGCATCACCTTCTTGGGCATCACCTTCTTGCGCAAGACCCGATGGGTATCGCTGCGCTCCACCCACCCTACAGGCTGCCTATTTTGGAATCCGCGCCAAGGTTACAATCGCAACTAACGCGACATGCTGCGGACATCCGCGTGCTCTACCAGCCAATGATTGGGCAGAAGTCTGATCGACCTGGAGATTGGCTGTGAGCATTTCCGATATCGAGCTTTATCATTGTCCCCTGACGCGCAGCGCGCGCGTCAAATGGCTGCTGCACGAACTTGTCGATGACGATTTCACCGTGCATCGCCTCGACCTCTACAACATGGATGGCTATCATCCGGATTATCTGCAGATGAATCCCAATCACAATGTCCCGCTGATCCGATTCAGGATGGCTGACGGCTCGCTGGTGACGATCGCAGAAAGCGGCGCCATTCTCACCGTCCTGGCTGATGCGTTTCCGGAGCGGAAGCTGGCGCCCCCGCCGGCGCCGATGTCGCCGGAACGGATCGACTATCAGCAGACGCTCTATTTCGGAGCCGCGGCCATCGACATGATGCTGTGGCAGATCCGCATCCATCAACACGTTTTGCCGGAGACGCAGAAGGACGACCGAACGATTGCGCGTTATCGGCAGAAGTTCGCCGAGGAGGTCGAACCGCAACTGGCCGCGCGGCTCGGGCAAAGCGGGTTTATCTGCGGGGCGCACTTCTCAGCCGCCGACTGCATGATCGGCCATGGCGTGATGTGGGCGCGATCCTATGGCCTGTGTGACGGCGAGGTGTTCGATGGCTACGTCGCGCGACTGGCGGCGTCTGACGCCTTCGCCAAGGCGTTCGCAGATCGCGGCGAGTTCAATCCGCAGGTGCCGCCGGACGCGCCGGTGCTGGAGCGGTTTTTGGGCTGATGCGGCGATCGTGAGTTAGCACGAAGTTGGACCACAAAATGGTGGTCATGCCCCGCGCAGGCGGGCATCCAGTACGCCGCGGCCTATCGGTTAGATCACTAACGTCTCTGGAAGACTGGATCGCCCGCCTTCGCGGGCGACAGCGATGGGAATAGCGCCTCCTGCCGCTCAGCGCGGCAGGTCGGTCTTGCCCATCAGGAAGGTATCGATCGCCTGGGCACAGAGGCGGCCTTCGCGGATCGCCCACACCACCAGCGACTGGCCGCGGCGCATGTCGCCGGCGGAAAACACCTTCGGCAACGAGGTTTGGTAGTCCGAAAGGTTGGCCTTGACGTTGCCGCGCGGGTCGAGGTCGACGCCGAGGCTCTTGAGCAGGCCTTCATGCACCGGGTGCACAAAGCCCATCGCCAGCAGTACGAGGTCGGCGGCGATGCCGAACTCGGTGCCGAGGACCGGCTTGAACTTGTCGTCGACGCGCACGCAATTGAGCTTCTTCACCGCGCCGTTCTCGCCGGTGAAGGTCTGTGTCAGCACCGCGAATTCGCGCACGGCGCCCTCGGCCTGGCTCGACGAGGTCCGCATCTTCAGCGGCCAGTCCGGCCAGGTCAGTGCCTTGTTCTCGCGCTCCGGGGGAGCGGCCATGATCTCGAGCTGCGTCACCGACAACGCGCCCTGGCGCAGCGAGGTGCCGATGCAGTCAGATCCGGTATCGCCGCCGCCGATCACGACGACATGCTTGCCACCGGCGAGGATGTCGGTTGCGTTAACCGGCTCGTTGCCGACGCGGCGGTTCTGCTGCGGCAGGAAGTCCATCGC
>NZ_JBARGP010000733.1:0-2491 GCF_049798375.1 Bradyrhizobium sp. | reverse complement strand
GCGCTCGGCGGTGCGGACGCGTTGCTGCTGGCCGATGATGGTGACGCGGTGGTGGCGACCGCCGATGCGCTGACCGCAGCCGGCGCGAACCTGCGCAACATCCAGCTGCTCGGCACCGGCCTGTGGGACAATCCGCGGGTCTATGGCAGCGCCAGTCTGCAGGGCGGCCTGTATGCCGCGCCCGATCCCTCCGGCTTCCGCGCCTTCGCCGGCCGCTACCGTACCCGTTTCGGATCGGAGCCGGTACGGACGGCGACGCTCGCCTATGACGCGGTGGCGCTGGTGGCGGCGCTGGCGCGCACGCAAGGGCCGCAACGCTTCGCGCCCGACGTGCTGACCAATTCCTCGGGTTTTGCCGGCATCGATGGGCTGTTTCGTTTTCGCCCCGACGGCACCAATGAGCGCGGCCTTGCGGTGATGCGCGTCGCCTCCGGCGGCGGCCTCGCGGTGGCCGGCTCGCCGAAGAGCTTCAGTTCGACTTAAGCCGCAAGGTCCGCGACGACGGCGTCGAGCACAGGAAAGCCCTCCTGGGTGACGCGCAGGCGGCCGTCCGCATCGACCGCAATTGCGCCCTCCTCGCGCAGCAACGCGATGCGGTTCGGATCGAGCGTGCGGCCGGAGATCGCGGCATAGCGCTTGGGGTCGATGCCCTCGGCGAGCCGCAGCCCCATCAGTAGAAACTCGTCGGCGCGTTCCTCACTGTTGAGATCGTCGTCGGTCATGACGCCGTGGCCGTTGGCTTCGACCCGCATCAGCCATGCCTCCGGGCGCTTGTCGGTCGCAGTGGCGTGACGTCGGTTGCCGATGTCCAGCCGGCCATGCGCGCCGGGGCCGACGCCGGCATATTCCTGCCCACGCCAATAGACCAGATTGTGCCGGCATTCGGCGCCGGGACGCGCGTGATTTGAGATCTCATAGGCCGGCAGCCCATGCTTGGCACAGATCTCCTGCGTCACGTCATAGAGCGTGCGTGCCAAGCCTTCGCCCGGCGTCTTCAATTTGCCGGCCGCGTGCAGGCCGAAGAACGGCGTGCCTTCCTCGATGGTCAGCTGATAGAGCGACAGATGTTCGGCAGCCTCGCCGATCGCGCGCGTCAACTCATCGGACCACATCTGCGGCGTCTGGTCGGGACGCGCATAGATCAGATCGAACGAATAGCGGTCGAACGCGGTGCGCGCGATTTTCACCGCATCCATTGCCTCTTGCGCCGTATGCAGGCGACCCAGCATCTTCAGCGACGCATCGTCGAGCGCCTGCACCCCAAGCGAGACACGGTTGACGCCGGCGGCGCGATAGCCGGCAAAGCGCGTCGCCTCGACACTGGTGGGATTGGCCTCCAGCGTCACCTCGACGTCGCCGGCGACGTGCCAGTGCTGGCCGATCGCATCCAGGATGGCGCCGACGGTCGCGGGCTGCATCAAGGATGGCGTGCCGCCGCCGAGGAAGATCGAGGTGACCTCACGCGGTCCGATGCGTTCCGCCGTGGTCGCGATCTCCTGCGCGAAGGCGCGGGCATAGCGGTCCTGCTCGATCGCGGTGTGGCGGACATGGCTGTTGAAGTCGCAATAGGGACATTTCGACAGGCAGAACGGCCAATGCACATAGACCCCGAAGGCGTCTGCGTCAGCGCGGCTCAAGGCAGATCTCCGCAAGCTTCACGAAGGCGCGGGCGCGGTGCGACAGACCGAGGCCGTGTGGCGGCAGGCCGTGTTTCTCGACGCTTGTCATCTCGCCGAAGGTGCGATCGTGTCCCCCGGGAAGGAACATCGGATCATAACCAAAACCCGCGGTGCCGCGCGGCGGCCAGACCAACGTGCCGTCCACCCGCGCCTCGACCTCCTCGATATGACCGTCGGGCCAGGCCACGCACAGCGCCGAGACGAAATGCGCGCCGCGCTTGTCCGGCGTCGTGGCGCCGCGCTCCCCGAGCAGCCGCTCGATGCGCTTCATCGCCGCATTGAAGTCCTTGGCTTCGCCGGCCCAGCGCGCCGAATAAATTCCCGGAGCACCGTCGAGCGCATCGACCACGATGCCGGAATCATCGGCAAAGGCCGGAAGCTGCGCGGCCTCAGCGGCAGCGATTGCCTTGACGCGGGCGTTGGCCTGGAACGTGTCGCCGGTCTCCTCGGGCTCGCCGAGCCCAAGCTCGCCGGCCGAGACCGCCTCGATGCCGTAGGGCGCCAGCAGCTCGCGCATCTCGGCGAGCTTGCCGGGATTATGAGTTGCGATGACGATCCGGCCTTCGAGCTTGCGATGCATGGTGCTTACGCGACCGCCAGCTTCTGCAAATCGACCAGCCGCGCTACGCCCTTGCGTGCCAATGCTATTAGCGCCAGTAATTCGGCTTCGGAAAACGGGGTCTTCTCCGCAGTGCCCTGCACCTCGACGATCCGGCCGTCACCGGTCATGACGAAATTGGCGTCGGTGTCGGCTTCCGAATCCTCAGCGTAATCGAGGTCGAGCACCGGCGTGCCGTTGTAGATGCCGCAGG
>NZ_JBARGP010000732.1:0-6769 GCF_049798375.1 Bradyrhizobium sp. | reverse complement strand
TTCCATTGGCGCTGGCGACGGCCGGGGTCTGCGATTGTTCAGACTTGGTCTCTTGCGCGTTGGCCGCAGCGGCCGCCAGTACCAATACAAACGCGATTGCTTGTCTCGACATGATGGGCTCCTCATCTTGAATGCGGGACCAACGTGCGGCAATACGACTTTGCTCATCGTCGGGAAAAACCGGGCTTTAAAGTGGCGGCCGTCCGCTTCGACGAGGCAGGTCGGCGTCTTTTCGACCCGAGGCTGACGATCGGTATGCAAGGCGGACACGCGTTCGGCTTGTCCGTGCTACCCGCTGCGCTGCTGTTGAACGCCGGGAGATCAGCCATGAGCTGGTTCGAGACTTTCTTTCCGTGGATCGGGCTTGTTGCGGCGATCATGCTGCTGGCGCTGATGTTCGGCACTGACGCTGCGCGGAGATCTGAGCGTGTCCCGATGGCGGGATCTGGTGTGGCTGTCATGGGCGGCTGCCGTTGCCTATCTGCTCCACAATGTCGAAGAATACGGCATCGACCTCTGGGGCCCGATCTATGCGTTCCCGGGCGACGCCTGTGCCATCTTCGGCCACTTGCCCTATCCGGATTGTCCTGTCCCGCCACTGTTCTTCGTTGCGGTCGACGTGCCGATGTTCGGGTTCGTCGGGCCGTGGCAGCCGTGCTTAGCCGGCGGCATCCGCTCGTAGGACTTTCGTTGTACGGCGTGATCTTCGTCAATGCCCTCGTCCATGTCATCGCGGGGCTGGCCAGGAAAGCGATCTACAATCCGGGTTGGCTGACGGCCGTTTTCATCCTTCCTGCCGCTGTGCACGTGGGCCGCCTCCACGCTGTTCGGCGAGAATGACCTGAGCTACAGGGCGCTGGCCTTCCTCGTCGGATGTGGCGTGGTCGTGCATCTGGTGTTGGCCGGCTCTGTTGTTTTGCTCATGCGGGGCGTGCTCGGTGACCCAAGGCCGGCTGAGCTGGCACAGCTCGTCAATGCCGTGTTGCTGCTGCTCGCGCCGTGGCTCGCCGAACGCTGGCGCGGCGGTGCCATTCTGCGGCCACGCGGAAGTCCGGCGACGGCCGCCGCGTTATCGCAATAGGCAGTGGGCCATGTCGGTCGCGAACTTCGGGCCAACGACGGTTCGGCCTCAGATGGACCGATAGCAGCGTCTTGATCGGTAGCTCTGCTTCGCGGACCGCGGGATCGACGACGTCATGACCGCCTCATCGTGCCGCCCAAGGTGACGAAAAGCTCGTCGAGTTGCTCGAACGACTTGCCAAATCCACTTGTACTCCCGGAGGCGATCGCGGCGTCGAGAGCTTCCTATCGAGGGATAGAGGTCGTGCATGACGATCACTGTCTTGTCGCCTCTTTCTTCGAAGGTCACCGTGGTAACGGCCCCGCGCGTGCGTCGATCAGGAACGAACGCGAATGATCGTCTTCCCCTTGCGTCGCTCGGCCGGAGTTAAGGCAGCGACGGCATCGTCGAGGGGCGAGACGTGACCGATGTTCGTCTTCAGTCGTCCGTCCCGCACGCGCTGGACGATCTCATTTAGTTGGGCACGATCGGGCTCGACGACGAAGTCGACCGCCAGACCGTCGGAGGGCCGCACCTCGGCAGGCCCGACGACGGTCACCAGTGTTCCTCCGGCGCGAACGAGGCTTGCGGACCGCTTCTGGATCTCACCGCCGATGACATCGAACACCAGATCGACTTGGCCGATGTCTTCCAGAGCCTCGTTGTCGAGGTCGAGGAACTCTTTGGCGCCGAAGTCGAGCACCGTTTGACGGTCGGCGGCGCGTCCCGTGCCGATCACGTAGGCGCCGGCCTCTCGTGCGAGTTGCGTCACCATCGACCCGACCGCGCCCGCCGCGCCGTGTGCGAGGACGCTCTGGCCCGCCTGAATGCGGCCGTGCTGGAACAAGCCTTGCCAAGCGGTCAGGCCCGAGATCGGCAGGCTTGCGCCCACGACGAAGTCGACGTCGCCCGGCAGCGGCGCGAGGTTGCGGGCCTCCATGGCAACAAGCTCCGCCAGGGTGCCGTCGCGATACCAGTCCGCGAGACCGAACACCCGCTGCCCCACCGAGAGCCCTGTCGTGCCATAACCGAGGGCAGTGACCACTCCAGCCAGCTCGTGCCCAGGGATCGACGGCGTTCGGTCACGGCCATTGCGATCGGTCCAAGTCGAAGGCCACTCTAACTCGGTCGGGACGAATCGCGACGCATGAACCTGAACGAGGACGTCGTTGATCGCTGCTTGCGGCTCGGGCCGCTCCACAAGCTTCATCCCGGCCGTTCCGGCGGCCTTGTCCGTCACCACGATTGCTTTCATGTTGTTTTCCCCTCGGTCATTTGTCTCTTGCTGGAAATGTTGCAGAGCGCGCGGACGCGTCGGCTATCGACAAACTGTCAGGGCGCGTGAAACGCCTGTCTCCGTGCCTGCGATCTGCCCTGTTTGCATTCCGCCTCCCACCAAGCCTGATGGGTCGGGATCGCTCCGGCCGCCGTTGCTAGCGAAGAGATGCGTTGTGCCGGATCATAAAACAGTACCAAGATTGTCAATTCTGGCTGTACCACCGCGCGATGGCCTTTCCGTCCAACCCGATCGTACGAGAAGGACTCCGCCGGCTGGCCAGATTTATTCGATGATCCGAGGCATCGAGACGGCGAACAGGAATTGATTGCGAGGTTGCTAGACTTCATGTCGCCTGGCCCCGTAGCAGAAGGTCGACGCCAAGGCGAACGTACGTTCCGGCGGCATCGCGCTCCTCGCGCGCCGCCGGACGGTGCTACCCGCGCACTGACTAGCAGTTGCTGCTCGCGAGATAATTCTGCGCGAAGTTCAGGTACCAGTCCAGGCACGCCGGATTGGCCATCGCGTCCTTGTTGACGACCTTCTCGATCGGCTGGCCCAGCAGCAGCTTCTTGATCGGCAGCTCCTGCTTCTTGCCAGAGAGCGTGCGCGGGATCTCGGCGACGGCAAAGATCTCGTTCGGCAAAAACCGTCGGGAGACTCCGGCCTCGATGGCGCCGTTGATGCGGCTCTTCATTGGTGCGTCCAGATCGATGCCCGGCCGTAGCACCACAAACAGCGGCATGTAGCTGTTGCGTCCGAGATATTCGAGATCGACCACCAGCGAGTCCAGCACCTCAGGCAGCGCCTCGATCGCGGTATAGAGCTCGCTCGTTCCCATCCGCAGGCCATGGCGGTTGATGGTGGCGTCGCTGCGGCCGTAGATGACGCAAGAGCCGTCCGGCTCGATCTTCAGCCAGTCGCCATGACGCCAGACTGGCCCGCGGCCGCTGCCGTCGAAATTGTCCGGATAGGTCTCGAAGTAGCTGGCGCGATAGCGCGCGTCTCCGGCGTCATTCCAGAACCGCAGCGGCATCGAGGGCAGAGGCTCGGTGCAGACGAGCTCGCCGACTTCGCCGATCGCAGGTCGGCCCTGCTCATCAAAGGCTTCGACCGCGCAGCCGAGCAGCCGGCATTGCATCGCGCCTGGTGTTTGCGGCAGCTCGCGATTGCCGCCGATGAAGGCGCCGGCGAAATCGGTGCCGCCGGAGATGTTCGCCCACCACATGTCCTTCTGCGCGCTGGAGCCGTTGGTCGCGGCCAGCGCTGCGAAGCGCGTATTGAACCAGGCTTGAGTGTCGGCGCCGAGTGGCGAACCGGTCGAACCGAGCGCGCGCAGGCGAGAGAGGTCGCCGCAGGCGTTGAGATCGATATCGGCCTTCATGCAGTTGGCGAAGAACGCCGCGCCGGCGCCGAAGAAGGTCGCGTTGGACCGGCTGACGAAGCGCCACAGCGTGGTCCAGTCGGGCTTGTCCTTCGAGCCGCCGGGGCTGCCGTCGAAGATGCAGCAGGTGGTGCCGTTGAGAAGGCCGGCAGCCTGCGAATTCCACATGATCCAGCCGGTCGAGCTGTACCAATGGAAGCGCTCACCGAATGAGTTCGCCTGATAGCTGCAGCCGATGTCGTTATGCAGCGACAGCAGCGGCAGGCCGACCAGCATGACGCCGCCATGGCCATGCACGATCGGCTTGGGCAGGCCGGTGGTACCGCTGGAATAGACGATCCAGAGCGGATGATCGAATGGCAGCCACGCCGGTTCGAACGCGTCGATCGCGGCACCGGTGCCGGCCAGGATCGCCGCGAGCTGCGGATCCGAACTCGCGGTATTTCCATCGCCGTGCCGAATGACATGGGTGAGGCTCGGCAGTGAGCGCCTGATATCCTCGACCACGCCGGCCCGGTCGTGCCGCTTGCCGGCATAAACGACGGCATCGCAGGCGATCAGCACCTTCGGCTCGATCTGCCGGAAACGGTCGATTACCGCCGGCGCGGCCATGTCGGGCGCGCAGATACTCCAGATCGCCCCCAGGCTGGCGCAGGCGAGGAAGGCGATGATCGCCTCCGGGATGTTCGGCAGATAGGCGGCGATGCGGTCGCCGGGACCGACGCCCTGCGCCTGCAAGTGCACGGCGAGCGCCGCGGCCTGGCGGCGCAGCTCCGGCCAGCTCAGTTCCTTGAGCACGCCATCCTCGCCGGCGCTGACGATCGCCGGCAGGCCGGCGGCATGCGCCGGCGCCACGTGGCGGAAGACCTGATGGGCGTAGTTGACCTTGGTGCCGGGAAACCATACCGCGCCGGGCATCTTGCGTTCGGCCAGAACGGTCTCGACCGGGGTCGCCGATTGCAGGTCGTAATAGTCCCAGATCGTTCGCCAGAATTGATCGAGGTCGGTCACCGACCATTGTCGCAGCGCCTCATAGCTCTCGAAGCTCAGACCGCGCTGCTCCTTGAGCCAGCGTCGATAAAGGGTGATGCGGGGGACGAATGGCGGTGTCATGATCCTTGCAGCTATCCTCGGTCATTTTGCACTGGAGCGCGCGCGGGCCTGCGAAGGGCAGGGGCGGCGGGAGCTCGAGTCCGAGAGTAGCATGGCAGGCTGTCGCCGCCAGCGTGCGAGGCGCGTTTCCGGTGTGCGTTTCGGTCATTGGCGACAGCAAACGACGCCCCGAGCCGTGCAGCTCGGGTGCGTCGTCACTTGCGGTCGGCGCGCCCGTGTCCGCGATCAGGCGGTCATTCCGCCGGAACGCTAGGCGCGAGACCGGTCACTTCGGCGGAGGGCTGCTCGCTCAGCCGGCGGTACAGCAGCCCGCCCAGCGCGCCGCCGACCAGCGGCGCCACCCAGAACAGCCAGAGCTGCGCCAGGGCCCAGCCGCCGACGAACAACGCCGGACCCGTGCTGCGCGCCGGATTGACCGAGGTGTTGGTGATCGGGATGCCGACGAGATGGATCAGCGTCAGGCAAAGCCCGACGGCGATCGGGGCGAAGCCGACCGGCGCCTTGCCGTGGGTCGAGCCCATGATGACGAACAGGAACATCGCGGTGAGCACCACCTCGGCCAGCAAGCACGAGAACAGGCTGTATTGACCTGGCGAATGGACGCCATAGCCGTTGGCCGCAAACCCCTTGCTGACGTCGAAGCCAGGTGCGCCGCTCGCGATCGCATACAGGATCGCCGCGGCGATAATGGCGCCGATCACCTGCGCGATCACGTAGGGCACCACGTCCCGACTTGGGAAGCGGCCGCCCGCCCACAGCCCGACCGTGACCGCCGGGTTGAGATGGCATCCGGAGATGTGCCCGATGGCATAGGCCATCGTCAGCACCGTCAAGCCGAACGCGAGCGCGACGCCGACCAGCCCGATTCCCACTTCAGGGAATTTCGCCGCGATCACCGCGCTGCCGCAGCCGCCAAAGGTGAGCCAGAAGGTCCCGATGGCCTCGGCCGTGCATTTCTGAATGGTCGCATTGTTCATGTGCTCCTCCTTGTTGGCCCCGCGTACGATGAACTGAAGCGGTCGGACAGAGGGCATCGCAGGCGATGACATGTTGGACCAGTGTTATCTTGTAACGGTGATTCTTCCGCCACATGAAGCACCCGGTCGCAACGATTATACAACCCGAACGGGAGCCTTCAAGGGCGATGCGCAGGCATCCGCGATGCTCGGCGCGGTGACGCGGATTTGATCGCAAGGCCGCGCAGCGGATTTGTGCGCAATAGACTGTTAACTCCGTCCGCTGTAGTCGTCGTCGCCTTCAGGGAAAGACCATGCTTCTTCGCAGCCCGACCAGACCAGCGACAGCGCCAATGGACCGCATCCACGCCCGGATGGAGCGCGTGCTGGACGAGACCTGCCGCACTCTCCCTTATGGCGGCGATCATGAGGTGCGGGCCTTCATTGCCAGGAAGCTGGCGGACTCCGCCCTGATCGGTCACACTCTGCTCGGCGAACTCGGTATCGTGGCGCGCAAGGCGCTGGCCGATTACCAGCAGGGACGGCAGTTCGAGCCGACCTGACGTTCGGCTTTGCTGCGCGACCGGGCTGAGCTGGAGCGCTCGGCTGCCGACGCTTCCTGGCACGGGCGGGAATTCTTCCCGACTGAGACCGGGAGCTTAACTGCATGACAAACAAGCCAGAATCCGACAACCTAAGCGGTGGGTGAAACAGAGGCGTTGAAACGGCCACACGAGCTCAAACGCTGCCCAAAAAAGGTGCTTAGGGGAGACGGTTTATGCGTAAGGGGCGGGGCGGTTGCCACTGGGGGCGGCAAACGTCCGCCGTGGCGTCCGCAATTGTCGTGGGGCTTGCGATCGATCCATCAAGCGCCTTCGCCCAAATGGAGCTGCCTCCGGTGACGGTGATTGCGCCGACGCCGCTGGCCGGCACGCGCGCGCCGTAGCCGAAGGCCATCCGCAGCACGGGCGCCCCCCGCA
>NZ_JBARGP010000731.1:0-4127 GCF_049798375.1 Bradyrhizobium sp. | reverse complement strand
GCGTAGTTCGGGTCGGTCTTCCAGGTGGGCTCGCCGATCACGTCGCAGATCTTCTCCCAGACGGGCGCCTGCGTGATGAAGTAGATGTAGGCGTTCGGGTCGGTCTCCCAGCCCTTGCACTTCAGGATGCGGCCGGGCTGGCCGCCGCCGGAATCGTTGCCGGCGCGCGGCACGGCATCGCCAAACGGAATGCCTTCGCCGAACTGGCTGTATTCCTTCAAGGGGCCGCGCTCGAGGCGCTGCTGGTCGCGCAGCTTGACGCGGGAGAGGTTGAGGACACCGTCCTGCATCGCAGCCGTGACGCGCTGGCCCTTGCCCGAATGCGTGCGCTGATAGAGCGCGGTGACGATGCCGAGCGCCAGATGCAGGCCGGTGCCGCTATCGCCGATCTGCGCGCCGGTGACGAGCGGCAGGCCGTCGCGGAAGCCGGTGGTGGAGGCGGCGCCGCCGGTGCACTGCGCGACGTTCTCATAGACCTTGCAGTCTTCGTAGGGACCAGGACCAAAGCCCTTGATCGAGGCGACGATCATCTTCGGGTTGATCTGCTGGATCTTCTCCCAGGGGAAGCCCATGCGGTCGAGCACGCCGGGGCCGAAATTCTCGACCAGCACGTCGCACTTCTTGATCAGCTCGGTCAGGACTTCCTTGCCCTTGGGGTTCTTGGTGTCGAGCGTGATCGAACGCTTGTTGTGGTTGAGCATGGTGAAATACAGGCTGTCCACGTTCGGGATGTCCTGCAACTGGCCGCGGGTGATGTCGCCCACGCCGGGACGCTCGATCTTGATCACGTCGGCGCCGAACCACGCCAGCAGCTGCGTGCAGGTCGGGCCGGATTGCACGTGGGTGAAATCGAGGATGCGAACGCCCTTGAGCGCTTGGGTCATGTGTTTCTCTCCATCTGCGAAATGGTAGGCCCGCAGGGCGCGGGCGTTGATGAATGGGCGGGGCTTACTTCTTCTTCTTCAGCACGCTCTGCGGATTGAGGTTGCCGATGCGGCCGCTTTCCGAGCCTGCTGCCGGATCGATCACCGCGTTGATCAGGGTCGGCTTGCCCGAATCCATCGCTGCGTTGACGGCGCGCTTCAGCTCGTCCGGCGAGGTGGCGTTGACGCCGACGCCGCCGAAGGCCTCCATCATCTTGTCGTAGCGGGCGCCCTTGACGAACATGGTGGTCGCTGGATCGCTGCCGCCCGTATTGACGTCGGTGCCGCGGTAGATGCCGTCATTGTTGAAGATGACGATGCAGATCGGCAAATCGTAGCGGCAGATGGTCTCGATCTCCATGCCGCTGAAGCCGAAGGCGCTGTCGCCCTCGACCGCGATCACCGGCTTGCCGGTCTCGATCGCCGCGGCAATCGACGTGCCCATGCCGATGCCCATCACGCCCCAGGTGCCGACGTCGAGCCGCTTGCGCGGCTGGTACATGTCGATGACGCCGCGGGCGAGGTCGAGCGTGTTGGCGCCTTCGTTGACCAGGATCGCGTCGGGACGCTCCTTGATGATGGTGCGGAGCACGCCGAGCGCGCCGTGATAGTCCATCGGCGAGTTGTTGTTCATCAGGCGCGGCGCCATCTTGGCGACGTTGTCCTCGCGCTTCTTCTGCACCGAGGAGGTCCACTCGGCAGGGGCCTTCGGCCAATCCTTGCCCATCGCCTCGGTGAAGGCTGAGACCACCGAGCCGATGTCGCCCACCACGGGCGCCACGATCTCGACGTTGGAGTCCATCTCCTTCGGCTCGATATCGACCTGGATGAATTTCTTCGGCGTATCGCCCCAGGTCTTGCCCTTGCCGTGCGACAGCAGCCAGTTGAGGCGGGCGCCGATCAGCAGCACGACGTCGGAGTCCTTCAGCACCGTGGAGCGCGCCGCGCCGGCGCATTGCGGATGCAGATCGGGCAGCAGGCCCTTGGCCATGCTCATCGGCAGGAACGGCGCGCCGCTCTTTTCGACGAAGGTCTTGATCGCCTCGTCGGCCTGCGCGTAGGCCGCGCCCTTGCCGAGGATGATCAGCGGACGTTTTGCGCTCTTCAGAACATCGAGCGCGCGCTTCACTGCCGACGGGGCAGGGATCTGCGCCGGCGCCGGGTCGATCACCTTGACCAGCGACGCTGCGCCGGCCTGCGCGTTCACCACCTGGCCGAACAGTTTTGCCGGAAAGTCGAGATAGACGCCGCCCGGGCGGCCCGACACGGCGGCGCGGATCGCGCGCGCCAAGCCGATGCCGATATCCTGGGCGTGCAGCACGCGGAAGGCGGCCTTGCACAGCGGCTTGGCGATCGCGAGCTGATCCATCTCCTCATAGTCGCCCTGCTGCAGGTCGACGATCTCGCGCTCCGAGGAGCCCGAGATCAGGATCATCGGAAAGCAGTTGGTGGTGGCGTGCGCGAGCGCGGTAAGGCCGTTCAGAAAGCCGGGCGCCGACACGGTAAGGCAGATGCCGGGCTTCTTGGTGAGGAAGCCGGCGATCCCGGCCGCATAGCCCGCACTCTGCTCGTGACGGAAGGACAGCACGCGCAGCCCTTCTGCCTGCATCATGCGGCCGAGATCCGTGATCGGAATGCCGGGCACGTTATAGATGGTCTCGATGCCGTTCAGCTTGAGCGCGTCGATGACGAGGTGAAACCCGTCGGTCAGCTCTTCGTGGGTGTCCGGTGCCTCGGTCTTGATCGCGGTCTGCGGCATGCGCCTTGTCTCCCTGGTCTTCTTGTGAAGGCGCTCTAGCGTCTTCCGTTGTGAACCCTTCCGGCTGACGGATCAGCCGAACAACTAATTAAACAACTAATTGAATAACTCTTGGCCGTGGGTCTCGACGTAGGTAGCGAGGGCAAGGGTGTGATCGCGTGCGCGCTTCTCGGCGAGCTCGGTGTTGCGCTCTTCCAGCGCCTCGATGATCGCCAGATGCTCGGGCATCGAGGCCGCGATGCGCTCGGTGCGGCCGATCGTGAGCTGGCGGTAGCCGCGCACGTGCAGCAGGATGTCGTTGGTCATGTCGACCAGGACAGGCGATTCCGACAGCGAGATCAGCGCCTGGTGAAAGGCGATGTTGGCCTTGGAATATTCCTCGATGTGATCCTGCGGCAGGCGGTCTTTGCCGAAATCCTTGAAGAAGTCGCGCAGGTCGGTGATGTCCTTCTTGCGCGCGGTCGTGGTGATCAGGCGCGCCGCCATGCTCTCGAGCGCGGCCCAGGCGCGGATCATGTCGACGATCTCGCTCTTGGTGCGCTTCACGACGACGATGCCGCGGCGCGGCACGGTCTTGACGAAGCCGTCCTGCTCCAGCATCGCGATCGCCTCGCGGATCGGCGTGCGGCTGACGCCGAGGCGCTCGGAGAGGGCGCGCTCATCAAGCATCACCGGTTCCGGGGTCGCGTAGATGTCCATCTTCAAGATGGCTTCGCGCAGGGCGCCATAAGCCTTGTTCTTGAAGCTCGTTTCCGGGGCGATGCGAGCGATCGCGATGTCTGCCTCGGCCATGATCGGCAACGCCTTGGTTGGTTTCTGCGTGGACAAGACCAAACTCCTCTGGTGGGAGAGGTCTCTTTACAGCATATTCGCTCTAAGATTTTTGGCATACCAGATGCCAGACTGTCAAGCTGCGTGATTTTTCAGCGTTTCCACACCTTCGACACGCTTGACAAAGTTTGGTTCTGGCATACCAAATGCCATAAAACTATAGACCCCTCAGGAGGAAGCCAGATGTCTGATGCCGCCATGCCCGATAGCAAGGCCACGATCCGTAAAGTTCTCGACCAGGTCAGGGCGGACAAGCGCACCAGCCTGACGGCTCCCGAGGGTAAGATCGTCTGCGATGCCTATGGCATTCCTGTACCGAAGGAAGGCGTCGCGAAGTCGGCGGCCGAGGCTGCGAAGATCGCCTCCGAGATGGGCTTCCCTGTCGTGATGAAAATCGTCTCGCCGGACATTCTGCACAAGACCGAGGCGGGCGGCGTCATCGTCGGCGTCAAGACCGCGGACGACGCCCAGAAGGCTTACGAGACCATTCTCGGCAACGCCAAGAAGTACAAGGCCGACGCCAAGATCGAAGGCATCCAGGTGCAGCAGATGCTGACCGGCGGCCTTGAGGTGATCGTCGGCTCGATCACCGACGGCTCGTTCGGCAAGCTGGT
>NZ_JBARGP010000730.1:0-1549 GCF_049798375.1 Bradyrhizobium sp. | reverse complement strand
GTGCCTTCATGGCCCAGGCAATGCGGCACCCATTTGTCCTCGCCCTTGTCGCCGCGCCATTCCATCACCTGGGTGCCGCAGGCGCCGGAATAGGCGACCTCGACCAGCACCTGGCCGGGCTTCAAGGCCGGCGTCTCGATGTCGGCCAGGACGAGAGGCTGGCCGGTCTGGACCAGAAGGGCAGCTTGGGTTTTCATAATCTAAAATCTCAGCTCAACGCGTGGGCGATCTTGTCCGCGATCTGGTGGCCGGTGAGCCCCAGCATCTCGCGGGCGTATTCCTGCTCGCCTGATTTCTTGAAGAAGGCGTCGGGTGTGCCGAAGCGCAGGAACTTCTTATGCTGCGTTTCGGTGTCTACCAGCCATTCGGAGACCGCGGCACCGAAGCCGCCGATCAGCGAGTGCTCCTCGATGGTTGCGACCAGCTTGAAGCGCGCGAAGGCCTGCTTCAGTTTCTCTTCGTCCAGTGGCTTCACGGTGTGGAAGCTGACGACCTCGGCGGAGATGCCCTTGTCCTTCAGCTTGTGCGCGGCCTCGATCACCTCGGGCAGCATGTTGCCGGTCGAGAGCAGGCAGACGTCGGAGCCCTCGGAGATCGTGATGGCCTTGCCGATCTTGAAGTCGGCGATCGGTCCCTTGTGAACGACCGGCTCGCCCTTCTTGCCCATGCGGATGTAGACCGGGCGGTCCTGCTGCATGGCGGCGCGCAGCGCGCCTCGCACCTCGAAGGCATCGCCCGGGCAGATCACGACCATGTTCGGGATCGAGCGCAGGAACGAGATGTCCTCGCAGGCGTGGTGGGTCGGGCCGAGGCCGGAATAGGCCAGACCTGCTCCGACCGCAACGATGGTCACCGGCGCCTCGTGATAGCAGACGTCGGTGCGGATCTGCTCCAGGCAGCGCGTCGTCACGAAGGGCGTGATGGTGTAGGCGACCGGGCGCAGGCCGTTCATGGCCATGCCGGCGGCGACGCCCATCATGTTGGCTTCGGCCACGCCGCAATTGAAGAAGCGGCTGGGATGCTTGTCCTTGAACTTGTCGAACAGGCGGTTGCCGATGTCGCCCGACAGCATGACGACGCGCGGGTCTTCGTTGCCGAGCTTGGTCAGTTCGTCGGCGAATGCGTTTCTCATGACAGGCCAAGCTCCTTGTGCGCCTTGACGACTTCGTCTGCGGTCGGCGCGCGATAGTGCCAGTTGTTGTCGTCCTCCATGAACGACACGCCCTTGCCCTTCACGGTGTGGGCGATCAGCGCCACCGGCTTGCCGGAGCCGTTCGGGATGTTCTGCATGGCCTGCGCCAGCGCGCCGACGTCATGGCCGTCGATCTCATGGGCGTCCCAGCCGAACGCGGCCCATTTGTCGCGCAGCGGCGCCAGCATCAGCGTCTCGTTGGAGCGCGCGGTCGCCTGCCACTTGTTGTAGTCGACGACGACACAGACATTTTCCAGCTTTTGGGCAGCGGCGAACATCGCGGCCTCCCAGACCGAGCCCTCGTTATTCTCGCCGTCCGAGAGCAGCGCGAACACGCGGTAGTTCTCGCCCTTGATG
>NZ_JBARGP010000729.1:0-14432 GCF_049798375.1 Bradyrhizobium sp. | reverse complement strand
GCGCTGGCCGGCGGAGAGCGTCGCCGCCGGAAGCGCGACGGCATGGCCGAGCCCGACCGCGGTCAGGCAATCGGCGAGCGCCCGGCCGGTGCCGCCGCCAAGGAAATCGGCCCAGAACGACAGGTTTTCGGCGACGCTGAGCGCCGGCTTCAAGGCGTCGCGATGGCCGAGATAATGCGCCTGTTCGGCGACTGTCAGCTCGGCATCGCCGCCCTCCAGCACGATCGTGCCGCCGGCCGGCATCAGCAGGCCTGCGATCAGCCGCAGCAGCGAGGTCTTGCCGGCTCCGTTGCGCCCGGTCACGGCCAGCGCCTCACCGGCATCGGCCTGGAAGCTCAGGCCGGCGAACACCTCTCGCTCGCCGCGCACGCACCTGACATCGATCCCTGAGAGCTTCATGCGCGCCGCATCGTCCGTCGTCGCAGCCCCTCGAAAATGATGGCTACCGTGTGAGAATTTGAGGGTGATGCCACGTCGCGGTTTGCTTGTCGCTGTGGCGGGCGGGTTAGAAAGCTTCTATAAGCCGGAGCTTGATGCAGCACACAGTACCCCGCTGCAATCCGCCAGGCGCTTCGCGCTGGCGGTCCTTAAGTACCCCCTCCGGGTATCACGATCAATTGGGATTTCCACGCATGACCTCGCTCGACAGCTTCAAGAGCCGCAAGACCCTCAAGGTCGGTACCAAGACTTACATCTACTACAGCCTCGCCGCCGCGGAGAAGAACGGTCTCAAGGACATCTCCAGGCTGCCGTATTCGATGAAGGTGCTGCTCGAGAATTTGTTGCGCAACGAGGACGGCCGCAGCGTTAAAAAGGAAGACATCCTCGCCGTCGCCAAATGGCTGAAGAAGAAGACGCTGGAGCATGAGATCGCCTTCCGCCCGGCGCGCGTGCTGATGCAGGACTTCACCGGTGTGCCAGCGGTGGTCGACCTCGCCGCGATGCGCAATGCGATGCAGGCGCTTGGCGGCGACGCCGAGAAGATCAATCCGCTGGTGCCGGTCGATCTCGTCATCGACCACTCGGTCATCGTCAACTTCTTCGGTGACAACAAGGCGTTCGCCAAGAATGTCACCGAGGAATACAAGCAGAACCAGGAACGCTACGAATTCCTGAAATGGGGCCAGAAGGCCTTCTCGAACTTCTCCGTGGTGCCGCCCGGCACCGGCATCTGCCACCAGGTCAATCTCGAATATCTGGCGCAGACGGTCTGGACCAAGAAGGAGAAGATGACGGTCGGCCGCACCACCGGCACCTTCGAGGTCGCCTATCCGGATTCGCTGGTCGGCACCGATTCGCATACCACGATGGTCAACGGCCTCGCCGTGCTCGGCTGGGGCGTCGGCGGCATCGAGGCCGAGGCCTGCATGCTCGGCCAGCCGCTGTCGATGCTGCTGCCCGACGTGGTCGGCTTCAAGCTGACCGGCAAGCTCAAGGAAGGCGTTACCGCCACCGACCTCGTGCTCACGGTCACCCAGATGCTGCGCAAGCTCGGCGTGGTCGGCAAGTTCGTCGAGTTCTTCGGCGCCGGCCTGGACAACCTCTCGGTGGCCGACAAGGCGACCATCGGCAACATGGCCCCGGAATACGGCGCCACCTGCGGCTTCTTCCCGGTCGATGCGTCGACCATCGATTATCTGAAGGTCTCTGGCCGCAAGGCGCCGCGCGTGGCGCTGGTGGAGGCCTATGCCAAGGCGCAGGGCCTGTTCCGCACCGCCAAGTCGCCCGATCCGGTGTTCACCCAGACCTTGACGCTGGATCTCGGCGACGTCGTGCCGTCGATGGCCGGTCCGAAGCGTCCCGAAGGCCGCATCGCGCTGCCGGCGGTCGCGGAAGGTTTCTCGACCGCGCTGGCTGGTGAGTACAAGAAGCCCGAGGCCGATGGGCAGCGTTTCCCGGTCGAGAACCACAAGTTCGACATCGGCCATGGCGACGTGGTGATCGCAGCGATCACCTCCTGCACCAATACCTCCAATCCGAGCGTCCTGATCGGCGCCGGCCTGCTGGCCCGCAACGCCGCCGCCAAGGGGTTGAAGGCCAAGCCCTGGGTCAAGACCTCGCTTGCCCCAGGCAGCCAGGTGGTCGCCGAATATCTCGACAATTCCGGTCTGCAGAAGGAGCTCGACAAGGTCGGCTTCAACCTGGTCGGCTTCGGCTGCACCACCTGCATCGGCAATTCGGGTCCGCTGCAGGAGGACATCTCGAAGTCGATCAACGACAACGGCGTCGTGGCGGCGGCAGTGCTGTCGGGCAACCGCAACTTCGAAGGCCGCGTCTCGCCGGACGTACAGGCCAACTATCTTGCCTCGCCGCCGCTGGTCGTGGCCTATGCGCTCGCCGGCACCGTAACCAAGGATCTCGCAGCCGAGCCGATCGCCAACGGCAAGGATGGCAAGCCGGTGTACCTGAAGGACATCTGGCCGACCACCAAGGAGATCAACGACTTCATGAAGAAGTACGTGAAGGCGTCGATCTTCAAGAAGCGCTATGGCGACGTGTTCAAGGGCGACACCAATTGGCGCAAGATCAAGACAGTCGAGAGCGAGACCTACCGCTGGAACATGAGCTCGACCTATGTGCAGAACCCGCCTTACTTCGAAGGCATGAAGAAGGAGCCTGATCCGGTCGTGGACGTGGTGGAGGCCCGGATCCTGGCGATGTTCGGCGACAAGATCACCACCGACCACATCTCGCCGGCCGGCTCGATCAAGCTGACCTCGCCCGCCGGCAAATATCTCAGCGAGCACCAGGTCCGTCCCGCCGACTTCAACCAGTACGGTACAAGGCGCGGTAACCATGAAATCATGATGCGCGGTACCTTCGCCAACATCCGCATCAAGAACTTCATGCTCAAGGGCGCCGACGGCAACATCCCGGAGGGCGGCCTCACCAAGCATTGGCCCGACGGCGAGCAGATGTCGATCTACGACGCCGCGATGAAATACCAGGAAGAGAAGGTGCCGCTGGTCGTGTTCGCCGGCGCCGAATACGGCAACGGCTCCTCGCGCGACTGGGCTGCTAAGGGCACCCGGCTGCTCGGCGTTCGCGCCGTGATCTGCCAGAGCTTTGAGCGCATCCATCGCTCCAACCTGGTCGGCATGGGCGTGCTGCCGCTGACGTTCCAGGAAGGCACGTCGTGGTCGTCGCTCGGTTTGAAGGGCGACGAGAAGGTCACCATCCGCGGGCTGCAGGGCGACCTCAAGCCGCGGCAGACGCTGACGGCCGAAATCGTCTCAGCCGATGGTGCGCTGCAGAAAGTGCCGCTGCTATGCCGCATCGATACGCTCGATGAGCTCGACTACTATCGAAACGGTGGCATCCTCCACTATGTGCTGCGCAAGCTTGCCGCGTAGCGGTTGCTGCGACCGATTGGCTCACCTCGAAGTGAGTAGCGGGTGATGAAGAAGGCGGCCTATGACGAAGGCCGCCTTCTTTGTGTTCGGTGATGGATCGAACTCACAGGCTCTTCGGAAATTATTAACGCGGCACGGTTCGACGCCCAGTAGCTCAGGTATGGTAGCGATGATGGTCTTTCCCAGGATTGCGCGGTGGTCAGGTGCGGCTCTGGGTGTTTGTGCGATCGTTGCCGTCATACGTCCTGCCCATGCCGACCCGAAGGCGGTGGTCGAGCTCTTCACCTCGCAGGGCTGCTCGTCCTGCCCGCCGGCCGACAAGCTGCTCGGCGATCTCGCCAAGGACCCGTCGGTGATCGCGCTCTCGATGCCGATCGACTATTGGGACTATCTCGGGTGGAAGGACACCTTGGCCGACGCGCGGTTCTCGGCGCGGCAGCGTGCCTATTCGCGGATGCGCGGCGATCGCGAGGTCTACACGCCGCAGGCCGTGGTCAATGGCGAAGTGCATGTGATCGGCAGCGACCGCGACGCCATCGAGCATGCGATCGAGAACACCGGACAAGGTCCGGGCGTCATGTCGGTACCCGTGCATATGGCTGTCGACGGCCGGCACTTGACCGTCTCGGTGGCGGCGGCCGACGAGCATACGCCGCGTAAGCACGGCGAGGTCTGGCTGTGTTCGATCTCTCACGCCGTGCCGATCTCGATCGGCCGGGGCGAGAACCAGGGGCGCGAGCTGACCTATTACAACGTGGTTCGAAACCTCACCAAGATCGGCGATTGGAACGGGACTCCCGGAAGCTGGACGGTGCCGTTGGACAATATCGCGCATGATGGGATCGACGGCGCCGCCGTCTATGTGCAGGACGGCAGCCGCGACCGGCCCGGCCCGATGCTCGGCGCGGCCTATACCTCGCTGAACTGATTCGCTTTTCAGTTGGATCTGCCAGGCCGGCCGTCAACGGCTCCGGCAGTGGTATTCGCGCGTCCCTTGCAGACGCCTGCGGCCGAGAACGGCCGCGCTCAATTCGCAAAACCGGGCCTGAACAAAACTTGATTTGAAAAAGCAAAAGGACCAACTTTCGTTGGCCCTTCATCTCCAGGGGTCTGTGATAGGCCCGGTCCCGACCGCCCCGGGGGGCTGGGGGCTGAGGAATCCGGAGCTGAAAGAACCGGGCCAACTCACACTCACGTTATGCTCGGCTACGGGGGCACGCGCTGGGCGGAAGTGGGGCGTCATTATGATTCGGCTAACGATCCCGTGACGTTACGGATTTCTTGACAGCAGTTCGCCCTGGCAGCCGACGAAACGACTCCATCGGCCAAGGGTCGGCTAAAGGCCAAGCATCGTCCAAGGCCCCTTGCGGCGACCGCTGGATGGCGCGATCATGTCATGGTGATGACAGGAGGCGCGCGATGACTCTCGTACCGGAGGATGCCGATCCCAGCGAGAACCGCGCGGCGGCCCGCAGTGCCGCCGCGGCAAATGTACCGAGCCGCGTGACGTTCAACCGTCTTGAGCTCAATCGCATTCTGAATCTCTACGGCCGGATGGTTGCCAATGGTGAGTGGCGCGACTATTCGATCGATTTCCTGCGCGATCGCGCGGTGTTCTCGGTATTCCGCCGGGCCTCGGAGGTCCCGTTGTATCGCATCGAGAAGGACCCGCGGCTGGCGCGCAAGCAGGGTATGTACAGCGTCATCTCGGCGACCGGCCTGATCCTGCGCCGCGGCCACGAGCTGGAGCGCGTGCTGCTGGTGCTCGCGCCCAAGCCGGCGCTGGTTTGACGGATTGCCTCACGTCGTCATTCCGGGGCGCAGCGGAACGCTGCGAGCCCGGAATCCCGAATTGATGGTCGAGAGCTTATCAGCTCGGGATTCCGGGTCCCATCGCTGTCGCGATGTCCCGGAATGACAGCTCACCAATTACGTTGCCGGCACCGTGGCCGCACCTTCGCCGAGCGGCAGCTGCATCATCACCGTGTCGAGCCAGCGGCCGAATTTGAGGCCGACATTCGGGTGGGTGCCGATCATCTGGAAGCCGCATCTGGTGTGCAGGCCGACCGAGGCGGCGTTGGCGGAATCGCCGATCACCGCGATCATCTGGCGGAAGCCCCGCGCCTCACAGGCCGGGATCAGTTCCTGCATCAGCCGCAAGCCGATGCCACGCCGGTGGCTGATAGGATCGAGATAGACCGAGTTCTCGACCGTGAAGCGATAGGCCGGCCGCGGCCGGTAGGGCCCGGCATAGGCATAGCCGGCAACGCGGCCGTCGAGCAACGCGGTGAAATAGGGGAAACCGCCGTCGCTTAGGCTACGGAAGCGCCGCGTCATCTCGGCCAGATCAGGTGGCTCGAGCTCGAAGGTGGCGGTGCCCGTCAGCACAGCCTGTTCGTAGACCGCGGTGATGGCGGGAAGGTCGGATTGTTGCGTGGGGCGGATTTCGACTGCTGGCATGGGGTGAGATTATTTTCCAGGCTGGCAAAAGAAAAGCCCCGGCGGTGAGGCCGGGGCTCGAGTTCTAAAACCTCGATCTTCGATTAATCGCGCTGGCCGAGCAGCTGCAGCAGCAGCGTGAACAGGTTGATGAAGTTCAGGTACAGCGACAGCGCGCCGGTGATCGCCGCACGCTCGGCGATGTCGCCGCCGGCGGAGGCGTAGCCGTAGATGTATTCGTTCTTCAGCCGCTGCGTGTCCCAGGCGGTGAGGCCGGCGAACACGAACACGCCGATCACCGACACCGCGAACTGCAGCGCCGAGCTTGCCAGGAACAGGTTGACCAGGCTCGCGATCACGATGCCGACCAGGCCCATGAACAGGAACGAGCCGAACCCGGTCATGTCACGCTTCGTGGTGTAGCCGTAAAGGCTGAGCGCACCGAAGGTCGCCGCGGTGATGAAGAACACCCGCACGATCGAGGTGTGGGTGTAGATCAGGAAGATCGACGACAGCGACACACCCATCAGCGCCGAGAACACCCAGAACATCATCTGGGCGGTCGAGGGCGCCAGGCGGTTGATGCCGGCAGAGAGCGCGAAAACCATGATCAGCGGCGCCAGCATGAACAGCCATTTCAGCGGGCTGAAATAGATCGCGTAGCCGAACGAGGTCAGCCCGATGTCGCGGAAGTGATACGCCACCTGGGACGGATCGCTGGTCACGGCCGCCATGTAGACGCCGAGCGCGGCCAAGCCGGTGATGGCCAAGCCAACGCTCATGTAATTGTAGATGCGCAGCATATAGGCGCGCAGGCCGGCATCGACGGCTGCGGCATCCGTCCGTCCGGCGGCCCGGCCGAAAGGAGAAGCGTAGTTGCGGTTGAGGTCCGACATGGTCGAATTCCCGTTTGGTTGTCCGGCGATCCACCCCTGAGGGAGGTCCCGCCGGCGCTCGAAAAACCCTATCTCAGATGCCTCACGCGACTGACATTAAATTTGTGTCATCAATGTCGATAACGGAGCTCTGAACTTATCCATAAGTGGGAAACTAGCACATCCGTCGCAAGCTTCCACGCGCGGCTGAATGTCGCTCCGCGCGCATCCGCCCCGAGCATGCGCGTTAACCGTGCGCGATGCACGGCAAAAGTATCATAGATTCCGTAACACGGTGGCCGGTTTCTGGTTGAGCGCCAGCAGGGTACCGATCAGGCCCAGGCCGACGGTCACGATCAGCGCGGCCGCGACCACCGTCGCCGCGCTGCCGGCCTGCCAGGCGAAGCTCAGCGTCATCAGCCGGCTGACGATCAGCCAGGCGGCCACCGAGCCCGCCAGGACCCCGAACGCGGCGGTGGCGAGCCCGATCAGCAGATATTCCAGTGCGTAGGCCCCGAGCAGGCGCAGCCGGGTGGCACCGAGCGTCTTCAGGATCACGGCATCGTAAACACGGTGGCGATGGCCGGCGGCCAGCGCGCCGCCGAGCACCAGGATCGCCGAGATCAGGGTCACGGCGCTGGCGCCGCGGATCGCCAGCACCAGGTTCGCGACCATAGTGCCGACCGTCTCCATCACCTCGCGGACGCGGACGCTGGTAACCGTCGGGAAGGCGTCGGCCACCTTGCGGATGATCATTGCGTCGGTTTCGACGCTCGAACTCGGCTGGGTCAGGGTGGCGACATGGGTGTGCGGCGCGCCCTTGAAGGCGCCCGGCGAGTACACCAGCACGAAATTGATGCCGAGCGCCTGCCAGTCGATGTTGCGCATATTGCCGATATGGGCCGGAATGTCGCGTCCGAGCACGTTGATCACGATCTCGTCGCCGAGCTTCAGCCCCATGCCGTCGGCAATCTTCTTCTCGATCGAGACCAGCGGCGGGCCTTCGTAATTCGGTCCCCACCACTTGCCTTCGACGATGGTCGATCCCTTCGGGATCTCGCCGGTGTAGGTCAGGCCGCGGTCGCTCTGCAGCACCCATTCCGCATCCGGCGTGGCCTTGATGTCCTCGGCACGGATACCGCGCGCCGAGACGATGCGTCCGCGCAGCATCGGTACGTCTTCCACGGTCGATTGCGGCGAAACCTGCTTGAGAAAATCGGCGAAATGATTGCCTTCGGCGGCGGGAATGTCGACGAAGAAGAAGGACGGCGCGTGCTCCGGCAGTGCCGCCAGGAACTGGCGTCGGAGGTTGCCGTCGATCTGCGTGATCGTCACCAAGACCGCGAGCCCGAGGCCGAGCGACATCACCACCGACGGCGTCAGCGCGCCGGGCCGGTGGATGTTGGCGACCGCGAGCCGGACCATCGGGAAGCGGGATCGGGGCAGGCGGCGCGCCACCGCCATCACGATGGCCGCGATCCCGCGCAACAGCGCGAACACCAGGACGGAAGCGACGACGAAGACAGCCGCGATCCGCTTGTCATAGGCGAGCCCGATCACCACCGCGATCAGGAGCGCGACCACGACCGCCATCAGCGCCAGATAGCGCCAGCGCGGCCGGTGCCATTGCGCGATCACGGCCTCCCGAAACAATGCGGAGACCGGCACGTCGCGAACGCGGCCGAGCGGCCACAGGCCGAAGGCGAGCGCGGTGAGAAGGCCGTAGACGAAGGACAGCGCCAGTTCGTCCGGATGCAGCGCGGGGATCACCGGCAACGGCAGCAGCTTGCCGAACAGGCCGACGATCAGAAAGGGCAGTGCCGCACCTGCGACGAGGCCAATCACCGAGCCGACGCCCGCCAGCATCATCACCTGGGTGAGATAGATGCCGAACACGTCGCGGCCGGTGGCGCCGAGCGCCTTGAAGACCGCAATCACTTCGGTGCGGCGATCGACATGGCTTTTGACTGCATTGGCGACACCGACGCCGCCGACCAGCAGCGCCGCAAGCCCGACCAGTGTCAGGAATTGGGTGAAGCGGTCGATGTTGCGTTCGAGCTGCGGCGAGGCGTTGCTGCGGCTGCGCGCCTGCCAGCCAGCGGAAAGTTTGCGGGCGTCGTCGATCACAGAGGTGACGGCATGGTCATCGGCGCCATCGGGTAGCCGCACGCGATAGATCCAGCGCACCAGGCTGCCGGGCTGCAGCAACTGGGTGGCCCGCAGCCCGGCTTCGCTGATCAGAAAACGTGGACCGAGACCCATGCCGCCGGACAGCTTGTCCGGCTCCGCCTCGAGCCGGCTTCGGATCTGGAAGCGCGTGTTGTCGAGCGTGACGGTGTCGCCGACTTTCAGGTCGAGCCGGGCAAGCAGCACGGGATCGACCGCCGCACCGAAGGTGCCGTCGTGCTCGGCGAACAGCTCAGTCGTCGCCATCGCCGGCTTGAGATCGAGTTGTCCCAATAACGGATAGGCCTGGTCCACCGCCTTCAACTCCACCAGCGCGAGCTGTCCGCCGGCGGAGCGGACCATCGCGCGCGTGGTGGCTACGACCGACACCTGCCCGCGCCCGCGCAGCAAGGCGATCTCGTCGGGCTTCGCCTCGCGTTGAAACAGCGAGAAGGCGACGTCGCCGCCGAGCAGCGTGCGGCCCTCGCGCGTCAATCCATCGTTCAGGCTTGCTGCGACCGAGCCGACGCCGGCGATCGCCATCACGCCGAGCGCGATGCAGGCGATGAAGACATAGAAGCCGCGCAAGCCGCCGCGCAGCTCGCGCAAGGCATAAATGAGCGGCAGCGAGGCCGTGCGGCGGCCGCTGATTGGCTCGGAGATCGTGCTCATGCCTCGACTTTGACTTGGGCTTTGTTGTCGCTTTCGATCCGGCCCGAGCGCAGCCGCACCACGCGGTCGCAGCGATGCGCGAGCGCGCTGTCGTGGGTGACCAGCACCAGGGTCATGCCGCGTTCGGCATGCTTGGTGAACAGGAGATCGACGATCTGCTTGCCGGTGGTGTCGTCGAGATTGCCGGTCGGCTCGTCGGCGACCAGGATCGCCGGGTCCGGTGCCAGCGCCCGGGCTAGCGCCACACGCTGCTGCTCGCCGCCGGATAGCTGGCTCGGATAATGGTGCATGCGGTGGCCGAGGCCAACCGATTCCAGCTCCTGCGCCGCCCGCGCGGCCGCATCGTCATGACCGGCCAGCTCCAGCGGCACTGCGACGTTCTCCAGCGCCGTCATGGTCGGGATCAGGTGGAACGATTGGAACACGATGCCGACCTGCCGGCCGCGGAATCGCGCCAGGGCGTCCTCGTCCAGGGCATTGAAAGGCGTGCCATTGACCACCACCTCACCGCTATCCGGACGCTCCAACCCCGCCATCACCATCAGCAGCGTGGATTTTCCAGATCCCGAGGGCCCGATCAGGCCGATCGTCTCGCCCTGGCCGACGCGCAGGCTGATATCCTTCAGGATGTGAACCCGCGCGGCACCGGCGCCAAGCGACAGGTCGACGTTGGAGATGGCAATGGTGTCCGGCCCAGGCCTGGCAATAGGGCTGGCAACAAGGCCGGCAAGCGGAGACGATTCGATGAGACTGTCCATGGCTCGGTCATATGGCACTTCGGCAAGCCGGGTCGAGGGGAGGGGCGCGCGTCTCGTGCACATACTCGTGTTGATGTTCGGCTTGATGACGGCGCTCCCGGTCGCCGCCCGAGCTGACGCGGTCAAGCCGGTCAAGCTCGTGGTGCTCGGGGATTCCTTGAGTGCCGGTCTCGGCCTGCCGGCCAATGAGGCGTTCCCGGCGAAGCTGCAAAAGGCCTTGAAGGACAAGGGGCTCGACGTCGACATCACCAACGCCGGGGTGTCCGGGGATACCGCCTCGGGCGGACGCGACCGGCTGGACTGGTCGGTGGCTCAGGGAACCGAAGCCGTGATCGTCGAGCTCGGCGCCAATGACGCGCTGCGCGGCATCGATCCCGCCGTGACCCGTGGTGCATTGACCGAGATCGTGACCCGACTGAAGGCGCGCGGCATCGCCGTGATGCTCTGCGGCATGCTGGCGCCGCCGAACTATGGCAGCGACTACGCCGCGAAGTTCAACGCGATCTACCCCGATCTCGCCAAGCAGTTCGGCGTGACGCTCTATCCGTTCTATCTCGACGGCGTCGCTGCCGACCCCAAGCTCAATCAAGCCGACGGCATTCACCCGACCGCGGCGGGTGTCGACATCATCGTTGCGAAGATGTTGCCCACGGTGGAGGCATTCCTGCAGCCATTTCGTGGGCAATAACCTTTGAATAGGCGGTCAGCGACACAACAAAATAACCTTGAACGTCAAGCTTTTCCGCAACTTTTTGGGCCGTTAACGCCCACTCCGTCGTGGAGTCATATAATTTCGGTAGAAAGTTGACACCGGCGATTCGCCGCCGGAATTTTCGAGGCATGATCTCGTCAAACTTCGGGGTCAGCCTCAAGCATCGGGAGCCCTCAACGATGCCGCGTTTGTTCACTGGACTGGAAATCCCGACTGAAGTCGGCCAGACGCTTTCCAGCTTGCGGGGCGGCCTTCCCGGCGCCCGCTGGATTGATCCCGAAAATTACCACGTCACCTTGCGCTTCATCGGTGACATCGACGGCGCCTCCGCCAACGAGATCGCCGCGATGCTGTGGCGGGTGAATCGCCCCCCGTTCGAGGTGACCCTGCAGGGGTTGTCGAGCTTCGGCGGCCGCAAGCCGCGTGCCGTGATCGCCAACATCGCGCCGAGCCGGCCGCTGATCGAGCTGCAGGCCGAGCTCGAGCGGATGATGCAGCGGATCGGGCTCGATCCGGAGGGACGCAAATTCGTGCCGCATGTGACGCTGGCAAGGCTGCACGATGCTTCCAGCCAGGACGTCGCCGACTACCTCTCGGTGCGTGGCTATTTCCCCAGCCGCGTGTTCACGGCCGAACGCTTCGTGCTGTTCTCGGCGCGCGCCTCTACCGGCGGCGGGCCTTATGTGGTCGAGGACGCCTACGAATTGTGTGCGTGACGGCGTCATGCTGGTTTCGGGGTGGTTGCGACGTCCTGACGATCTTTGCGCGCCGTATACCAAGGCCAGAGGTTGAATCCGCATGGCCGCCTCGACCAATTGGCGGCTTGCAATTTTCGTAAGTCTCATGGCCTAAACTGGGCTCATGTTGTCCACTCCCTCCGACGCGTTTCGCGCCCAATATCAGGCGCTGGTCGATTCCGGCACAATCGAAGCAGATCCGGCCCAGGCCGAGGTCACCGATGCTTTGGCCGAACTCGAGCGGCGGCTGTCGAGCTATAAGCCTGTCCGCAAGCAGGGTCTGCTGGGGCGGCTGTTCTCCGACAAGAGCGAGCCGCCGCACGGCCTCTACGTCCACGGCGAGGTCGGCCGCGGCAAGACCATGCTGATGGACCTGTTCTTCCAAGCCTGTCCGGTCGAGCACAAGCGGCGCGCCCATTTCCACGAATTCATGGCGGAGGTGCACGAGCGCGTCCACGGCTACCGCCAGAGCATCGGCCGCGGCGAGCTCGCCGACACCGATGTGATCGCGCTGACCGCGAATGCGATTTTCGAGGATGCTTGGCTGCTCTGCTTCGACGAATTTCACGTCACGGATATTGCCGACGCGATGATCCTGGGGCGACTGTTCGCCAAGCTGTTCGAGCTCGGCACGGTGGTGGTGGCAACCTCCAACGTCGCGCCCGAGGATCTCTACAAAGGGGGGCTGAACCGCGCGCTGTTCCTGCCGTTCATCAAGCAGATATCAGACCATATGGATGTGGTGCGGCTCGACGCCCGCACCGATTTCCGACTGGAGAAGCTCGCCGGTGTCAAGATGTGGCTGGTGCCGCCGAATGCGGATGCGGAGGCCGCGCTCGACAAGGCCTTCGCGAAGCTGACCGGCAACGCCAAGGGCAAGCCGCGCGACATCGCCATCAAGGGGCGTGTCCTGCATGTGCCGTGCTCGGCCAATGGCGTGGCACGGTTTTCGTTCGCCGAATTATGCCAGCAGCCGCTTGCGGCCTCCGACTATCTGCGGCTCGCGCAGGACTATCACACCATCATGATCGATCGCGTCCCGGTGATGGACTATGCCGACCGTAACGCCGCCAAGCGTTTCATCACCCTGATCGACGCGCTCTATGACAATGCGGTGAAGCTGATCGCCTCCGCCGAGGCCAATCCAGTTTCTCTCTACCTCGCGCACGAAGGGGTCGAGGCCAACGAGTTCAAGCGCACCTCGTCGCGGCTGATCGAGATGGGCTCGGAATCCTATCTCGCGCTCGCGCACGGCCGCAAGGATTCCACGGCCAGCGGCAGCTCGACTGGTCTGGTCGAGACCTGACGCATCGGGCTCTCGGGCCTTCTCGGACACAAATCCCGCCAGCGGGCACAGGTCGCAAAACACCTTCGCGGCGGTGCTCGCATGCGACCCCACGTTCCGGTGGTCCCGCTCTGGCTGAAATCAGGGCAGCGCCGCCGATTGGGCATAGGTTGACTTGAACGCGTCAGGCGAAAGGGATAACCAGCCAGTCGGCTTTTCAACCCCCCTCCACCCGTTCGGGTTCAAAGGAAATTCCCATGGCGCGCGACAAGATTGCTTTGATTGGCTCCGGTCAGATCGGCGGAACGCTGGCTCACCTCATTGGCCTGAAGGAGCTCGGCGACGTCGTGATGTTCGACATCGCCGAAGGCGTGCCGCAGGGCAAGGCGCTCGACATCGCCCAGTCCTCGCCGGTCGACGGCTTCGATGCCCATTACAGCGGTGCCAACTCCTATGAGGCGCTCGACAACGCCAAGGTTTGCATCGTCACCGCCGGCGTGCCGCGCAAGCCCGGCATGAGCCGCGACGACCTGCTGTCGATCAATCTCAAGGTGATGGAGCAGGTCGGCGCGGGCATCAAGAAATATGCCCCCGACGCCTTCGTCATCTGCATCACCAACCCGCTGGACGCGATGGTCTGGGCGCTGCAGAAGGCGTCCGGCATGCCGGCCAAGAAGGTGGTTGGCATGGCGGGCGTGCTCGACTCCGCGCGCTTCCGCTACTTCCTGGCCGACGAGTTCAACGTCTCGGTCGAGGACGTCACCGCCTTCGTGCTCGGCGGCCACGGCGACACCATGGTGCCGCTGGCCAAGTATTCGACCGTCGCCGGCATCCCGCTGCCCGACCTTGTCAAGATGGGCTGGACCTCGCAGGCCCGGATCGACGAGATCGTCGACCGCACCCGCAATGGCGGCGCCGAGATCGTCAACCTCCTCAAGACGGGCTCGGCCTACTATGCGCCGGCCGCTTCCGCGATCGCGATGGCCGAGAGCTATCTGCGCGATAAGAAGCGTGTCATGCCCTGCGCGGCTTACCTCAATGGCGAGTTCGGCGTGAAGGACATGTATGTCGGCGTTCCCGTCGTGATCGGCTCCAAGGGTGTCGAGCGAGTGGTCGAGATCGAGCTCAGCGGCAAGGACCGCGAGGCGTTCGACAAGTCGGTCGCCTCGGTGCAGGGGCTGGTTGACGCCTGCAAGAAGATCGCGCCGGACCTGCTCGGTCGCTAAGGCGCAGGCCGCGGGCGGAGATTCCGCCTGCGGCGACCGGGTTGCAGTTGCTTGGTATATCGTATACCAAACAGCTGAGGTTGTGGAACTTTGCAAGTCACCCCACTGCGGGGTCGGGAGCATGCTCGCATGAATATTCACGAATACCAGGCCAAGGCGTTGCTGCATGAATTCGGCGTGCCGATCTCCAAGGGCGTGCCGGTGCTGCG
>NZ_JBARGP010000728.1:0-1675 GCF_049798375.1 Bradyrhizobium sp. | reverse complement strand
GGCGCCCAGGGCGAGCACAAGATCGCGCGCGGCTACCTGCCGCGGACCACCTATTCGGCGCATTTCATCGCCGATCGCGGCCTGCGCCGTGCGATCGACGACTATCTGCTGCGCGAGCGCGCCTATGTCGAGGAAGCCGGCCGCGAGCTCACCGAGGCTGGGCCGTTCCGCAAAAGCGCCGACGACGCATCTTGACGTTCCGGCCAGACCAGAGAGATTCAGGGCCTGACTTCAGGAGCCGGACATGACCGCCTACGACGCCAACAACATCTTCGCAAAGATTCTGCGCGGCGAGCTGCCCTGCTACAAGGTCTATGAGGACGACCACGTGCTGGCTTTCCTCGACATCATGCCGCGCTCGCCCGGCCACACGCTGGTGATTCCGAAGGCCGCTGCCCGCAACATCCTCGACATCACCGAGGAGGATTATCTCCACGTCTCGCGCGCGACGCGCAAGATCGCCCGCGTGGCGATGACCACATTCAAGGCCGACGGCGTCACCGTTCAGCAGCACAATGAGCCGGCCAGCGGCCAGGTGGTGTTTCACCTGCATGTCCACGTGATGCCGCGCCACGACGGCATCGCGCTGCTGGCGCCCGCGAGCCGCAAGGAGGATCCGAAGCTGCTGGAAGAACACGCCGCGAAGCTGAGCGCGGCGCTGAAGGGCTAAGGCTCTCCGTCATTGCGAGAAGCGAAGCGACGAAGCAATCCAGTATCTCGCTGTAGCTCTGGATTGCTTCGCTTCGCTCGCAATGACGAAGGCAACGTCGGTCCTCACGGCGCGAAGCAGAGGCGGACGAGCCATCCAGCAGTTGCGGCATCCTCAAAGGCTAACTGAGCTGCCCTCTTTTCGTCTCACGGCGAAACGGCTCCGCCACAACCTGATGGTCGTCTTCGAAGACCACGTATCCGGGCCTATCGGTACTGACCTGAGAGATCTGAAATCCATTGCTTTCGAGGATAGCGACCAATAAACGCATCTTTGCGATATGCTCGAAAGCCGTTGATTTGAGCCACGAGATACCCGCCGTCTTCCTGCGGTAATATCCCTTTGATTTACTGCTATTGAACCTTTTCGGCAGGGCAAAGTTGGCTTCGAACCAGGACAAGAGGTCTTTCAACGCCGCTTGATCCTGTGGCCGCGTACCCGGACTATCGCGCAGAGTGTAGGCCGTGCGAAACACCCCCTCCTCAACGCCTGTGTCTGGATGCGCATGCGGCAAGACAAAGCGTAACAGTACGCCGGCCAATCAGCCCGCCCCTGCCAATTGCTGCTGCGACAGCGGCGAGAACACGCAGCGGTCCGGCTTGAGGTCGATCAGCGGCGTTTCGTCGATGCAGTCGAGCCCGCGCACCAGCACGGTGTTGCCTTCAATGGCGACGAACCGGACGGTGGACGTTCCGATGGGATTGGGCCGCACCGGCGAGCGCAGCGAAAATGTGCCGCGGGTCTTCTCCTCTTCGTGCTTCGGACGCTGAATCACCAAATCGCGGCGCGAGCGGTGCAGCCAGTAGATCACCTCGAGATGGCTGTAGAAATCGACGCCGTTCAAGGCCGGCACCCAGGGCTCGAAGATCTCGAGCCGACACACCGGCCCCTCGGGACTGCCCTGCCGTGGCGTATCCAGCCGCGAGGTCCAGGGCGTGCGGATGCGGCCGATGAAATACAACGCCG
>NZ_JBARGP010000727.1:0-2709 GCF_049798375.1 Bradyrhizobium sp. | reverse complement strand
GCGCTCGGCTTGTGTCGTCGGGCAAATCAAGTCCACATTTCTCCGCGTCCCGGCTCGCAAGAGGGGCGTTTCGCGATCGTCACGAACGTCGAGCCTGGGATGCGGTGGGCGCGTCGGTTTGCAGCGTGATCTCAGATCATGCGGACGAACAAGCCGATGCGACGGTGAAATCGCGTGGTCCTGGCCTCCCGGTGCTGAGGTCAAGCCGAGCGGGGGATGATCCGCAAGGCGACGGGGGCAATCGAGCCGGTCCCCGGGGAGATCGCATATAAACCGTTCAAACCATTGCGCAGGGAAGGCCGGTTATTGGGCTGACCTGTGGTTCTGCCGCGTGCTTTTTGTTGCACGCGGACCGCGGGTATCAGCCGGTACCCGGTCTTCCCTGCGCCCTCTTTTCGAGACGAGGGCCGACCTGATCCAAAGCTCGGGCGCGATCTGCGCCGCGAGATCGCGAACTCACGCCTTCGCTGTTTGACAGGTTGAACAGATGACGCTTCCGCGGCCAGCAGGTGGTCGCGCGCTGCTCGATGAAATCAGCGCGCGCAACAGGTTCTCGGCATCGATCACAGGGGTGTCGATCGACTACTGCTGCTTCTTGAACAGATCCTGGAAGATGAGCGGTCCCCAAACGCGGCCGCGTGCGTGCACCAGCGCGCCACCCTCGTTGAGCTTGCCGAGCTTGACGGGTGCAAACCCGAGTTGCTTGGCCAAGGCCGCTACGGGCGCGATCGCGTCCTCGTCGTCGCTTGAAAGAAAGACCACGCGGTGACCGCCCTCGACGACCGGATCGGCAGCCAGGGTGGCCGCAGCCAGGTGATTGAAGCCTTTGACGAGCTTGGCGCCGGTGAACGCCTTGGCGACGAAGGCGGAGGAGGGCAGGCCGTCCAGCTCTTCAGGGGCAACGCCATAGGTGTTCGTCGCGTCGATGATCGTCTTGCCCTCCCAGCTCGGCAGCACCTTCGCAACCGCGCGGTGCTCGGCGAACGGGACCGCCAACATGATCGTGTCGGCCTCGAGTGCATCGCGCAGCGACTTGGCGACCACAGTGGGCCCAATCATCAGAGCCTGCGATGCCAACGCCTCAGGTGGGCGGCGGCTCGCGACGGCAACCTTGACATTTTGACGGGCGAAGGCGTGGGCGAGAGCCTGGCCTACCGCACCGAATCCTATAATCGCATAGCTCACGATAGTTCTCCGATCCATGTTGATAGTAATTTGCCGGCGCGATTTCAGATCGCCGAGAAGCCGCCGTCGACGGACAACTCCAGTCCATTCACGAAGCTCGAATCGTCTGAAGCGAGAAACAGCGCGGCCGCCGCAATTTCCTCGGGACGACCCATCTTTCCGCGCGGGATCAGGGCTTCGAACATCTGCTTCGCCTCTTCGGTGAGAACCTGGTCCTGCATCGGTGTGGCGATCGGTCCCGGATGCAGCACGTTGACCCGGATATTCCGGCCCTTCAGCTCGTTGAGCCACCCGCGCGCGAATGCGTGCAACGTCGCCTTGCTCGCCGCATAGACGCTGTAACCAGGAAAACCCTTGATCGAAGCAACTGACCCGGTCATGAAGATCGATCCGCCATCGTTGAACAGCGGCAAGGCCTTTTGCACCGTGAACAGGGTGCCGCGCGCATTCAGGCCGAAGGTCGTGTCGAAATGCTGCTCGGTGATTTCGCCGAGTGGGACGGCTTCGCCGATGCCGGCGCTCGCGTACAGGATGTCGATCTTGCCCTTGACCCGCTTCACCGTATCGAACAGGCGGTCGAGGTCGTCGAGATTGGCGGCATCGCCGCGCACGCCGGTCACGTTCCGGCCGATCAGCTTGACGGCCTCATCGAGCGCGTCCTGCCGACGGCCCGTGATGAACACGTACGCGCCTTCTTCGACGAACCGCTTGGCGCTCGCCAGCGCCATGCCGCTCGATCCACCCGTGATGACTGCAACCTTACCTTCAAGCTTTCCCATGACTTTCCTTCAAACTCCGTCTTCGGTCGCTCGGGGGTGCCCCGAGAACCTGGAGATGGGTCCGCCGGTGTCAGGGGTTGAGTGCGGAAGTGCGCACATCGGTGGTGCGAAATCGATCCGGCCGAACGACCATGTCGGCCCCGACGACCTGTGTCCGACGTTCGGAATGGGGCCGCAATCATCGACATCGGGCGCAATGATCGCCATATTGCGGTTCGAAGGGCTCGACACGGGCTTTGGAAGGCGCACCGCATGGTGCCGGATTGCACCATGATCGACTGGGATGACGTTCGTTATTTTCTCGCCGTCGCGCGCGGAGGCTCGGTGCGGGCCGCCGCCGAGCGCCTCGATGTGAACCACTCGACCGTGCTGCGACGTATCGGCCAGCTCGAGCAGCGCCTCGGGGCGCAGATGTTCGAAAAGCTGCCCTCGGGCTATCGCATGACGGCCGCGGGCGAGGAGGTCCTCGAATTCGCAGACCAGATGGAAGCGTCGTCACATCTGCTGGAGACGCGCGTCTTCGGGCGCGACCAGGGCGTGCGCGGGCTGCTGCGGGTGACGCTGGCACCGCCGCTCGCGACACACCTGCTGATGCCGGACTTCGCCGATTTCGCCCGCCTGCATCCGGACATCGAGATGGATATTTTGTCGTCCGGCGAGCTGGTCAATCTGACCAACCGGGAGGCCGACCTAGCGATCCGCGTCGTCTACGACCGCAAGACCCTGCCGCTCAATCTTCACGGCC
>NZ_JBARGP010000726.1:0-4410 GCF_049798375.1 Bradyrhizobium sp. | reverse complement strand
GGCCTGCGCCCTCGGCGCATCCCGGATTGACGGCGGAGTTTGTCGGCGCAGTTAGTGCCGGAAATGCCTGACGCCTGACAACACCATGGCGATCCCGTGCTCGTCGGCGGCCTTGATCACTTCATCGTCCCGCATCGAGCCGCCGGGCTGCACCACGGCGGTGGCGCCGGCCGCGATGCAGGCGAGCATGCCGTCGGCGAACGGGAAGAACGCGTCCGACGCCACCGCAGAACCCTTGGTCAGCGGCTCGGCGAGCTTCAATTCCTTCGCCGCGTCTTCGGCCTTGCGTGCCGCGATCCGTGCCGAATCGACCCGGCTCATCTGGCCGGCGCCAATGCCGACCGTGGCGAGATCCCTGGCGTAGACGATGGTGTTGGACTTCACGTGCTTGGCGACGCGGAAGGCGAATTTCAAGTCGCGCAGCTCAGCATCGGTCGGCGCCCGCTTGGTCACGACCTTGAAGGTCATGTCGTCGACCACGGCATTGTCGCGGCTCTGCACCAGCAGGCCGCCGGCAACGGTCTTGGCCGTCAGGCCGGGCGCGCGCGGATCAGGCAGGCTGCCGGCGAGCAGCAGTCGCAGATTCTTGCGGCCGGCGATGATCGCGATCGCCTCCTCGGTGGCGTCAGGCGCGATGATGACCTCGGTGAAGATGCCAGTGATGGCGCGCGCGGTGTCCGCGTCCAAAGTCCGGTTCATGGCGATGATGCCGCCGAAAGCCGAGGTGGAATCGCAGGCCAGCGCTTTCTGATACGCAGTGACGAGGTCAGGCCCCTCGGCGACACCGCAGGGGTTGGCGTGCTTGACGATCACGCAGGCCGCGGTGCGCGAGGGATCGAACTCGGCGATACACTCATAGGCCGCATCGGTGTCGTTGATGTTGTTGTAGGACAGCTCCTTGCCCTGCAGCTGGCGGGCGGTTGCGACGCCGGGCCGACGGCCGGGCAGGGCATAGAACGCCGCGTGCTGATGCGGGTTTTCGCCGTAGCGCAGCGCCTGGATCAGCTTGCCGCCGAAAGCACGATAATCCGGTGCATCAGTCTTGAGCTCTCCGGCGAACCAGTTCGAGATCGCTGCGTCATAGGCGGCGGTGCGTGCATAGGCCTTGGCTGCAAGGCGGCGGCGCAGCGCCTGCGTGGTCGCGCCGTTGTTCGCCGCGAGCTCGTCAACGACCGCTTGATAGTCGTGCACGTCGACCACCACCGTGACGTCCTCGTGGTTCTTCGCGGCGGCGCGGATCATCGCGGGGCCGCCGATATCGATGTTTTCGATGCAATCGTCGTAATCGCTGCCCTTCTCGACGGTCGCCTCGAACGGATAGAGATTGACGACCAGCAGATCGATCGGCGCGATGCCATGCGTCTTCATGGCCTGCGTGTGCTCGGCATTGTCACGGATCGCGAGCAGGCCGCCATGCACCTTCGGATGCAGCGTCTTGACCCGGCCATCCATCATCTCGGGAAAGCCGGTGAGGTCGGAGACGTCTGTGACCTTCAGGCCGGCGGCGGCGATCGCCTTCGCGGTGCCTCCGGTCGAGACCAGCTCGACGTCGCGTGCGGCAAGCGAGCGGGCGAATTCGATCAGGCCGGTCTTGTCGGACACGGAGAGCAAAGCGCGGGTGACGTGACGAAGCTGCTTGGACATGGGGCAGAGTCCTCTTTTCAAAAGGGAAATCTATGCCCAGGCGCGCGGCGGATCAGTTCGCGCTTCCCGATGGTGCTCCATCCCAGGTCGCCAGTCGCGCGAACAGCGGCTGGTTAGCAGGTTTTGACAGTCGCGACAACACACGCCGCCGAGCGAAGGTAAACCGTTCAGTGCGTATCGGGATCGCGCCGGTTCCGCCGGCCGCTGTCGTCCGCGGTCGCGGAGCGGATGAAGCTCCAGCGGATCGAGCCGGCGTGGCGCGCATCCTGCCGGATCACGAGCTGCGTGGTGCGGCGCGGGCCGTCATTGCCGGCCAGGAACACGCTGTCCTCGAGCTCGACCTTGTCGTCGAGCGCCTCGAAGGTCCAGACTTCGCGATTGGGCAGCACCAACATGACGCCGCGCCCATCGTTCAGCGCACTCGCCTTGACCGCGGGGTGCAGATGAAAACGCAGCGCGTAGTCGGAGCCTGCGCCGCGCAGCCGCGCACCTTGCGCCGGGGTCACGGTGTCCTCGCCGTCGAGCCTTGTGCCGTCATTGGCGACAACCAGGATGCGACGGTGAATCAGCCCGAACTTCGATGCGTAGCCGTTATGCGAGGTCGAGAGCACGGTGCCGTCGGGCACCACCTCGCGAAAGTTCTCCACGCGGCCCGGGCCGGAGACGATCGGCGCGCCGTGCAGCAGCCGCTTCATCGCCGACATCTCGACGAACTGGCACGACGAAGTGTTGTGATAGGCCAGCGTCGAATGCGCCACCGTGCTGCGCGCGAACCCTCGCCAATTCTCGCGTCCGCTCGCCGGCATGCCGCAATTGATTACGATCCGGCAGGCGCCGGATGACAGCTCGAAGGCGAGGCAGCCGGCATGGGCCTCATGGCTCCAATGCGGCGGCGGTGGCATGCCGGTGTCCACGATCACGGTCATGGCGTTGGCGTCGAGCCGCTGGAAGCCGGAATGCGGCATGCTCGCCATCGGCGTGCCGTGCGTATCGTCGTAGGCGAGCAAGGTCGCCAGCAGATCGGACGGGGTGCCGCCCATGCCGTTGAACAGCGCCATCGCGCCGTCGCCATGCCGGAAGAAGCGCAGCATCGGCATCATGCGATCGATCGCATTGAGCAGCGCCGGCGGCGGCGCGATGTTGCGCGCGGCAAAGGTCTGGCGCAGCGGCAACAGGTCGATCAGAAGCTCGACCAGCGCGCCGGGATTGCGCGAGACGTGACCGCCATCGGGCAGGATCTGACGCTGCAGCTCTTCGGAGAGTTTGCGGCTGGCGCCGCGGATATGCTTGGTCTGGTTGGCAAGGCAGAGCGACGCATAGCACAGCGCGATCAGCACCTGCAGCCGCGGCACGCCGTCCGGAATGTCGATCATCGCATAGCGCAGATAGCGGATCTCGCGGGTCAGGCCACGCAGATAGCGGCGGTAGAACTTGCCGTCGGACTCGGCGAGCACCAGCGGCGCCTGCGACAACAGGGAGATGACCCGGCGCGCCAGCACGTCGGCGCGGCGGCTGATCGGATGCCGGCCGATCTGGTTGGTCATCCAGTCGTCGACCAGGGCGCGGGCGTTGGCGCGGGTCAGCGCGGTGTCGGCGGCGCGCAGATGCCGCAGCCAGCCGAAGCCGAGCAGCGCCACCTCCCAATCTTCCGAGGGAGGCTCGAGATCGAAGATCGAGCGGCCGTGGCAGGTGACGATCTTGCCGGCGAAGACGAAGCGGCCGGCGTAGATCTCGGCGGCGCGGGTGGCATCGGCGGTGCGCAGATCATGCGGCGCGATCACCAGCCGATCGGCGCGGCCCGGCCACAGCCCGGCCGCCGACACCGTCACCCCGCTGACATGCGCGACCGTAGAGCGCGCGAAGCGCCCCATGACCAGCGTCGAAATGCGTCTGCGTTGAGCGGCGGACACGCCTTGCCTTGGATTGTGAGGGGGTTCGGGAACGACCCCGAAGTAAATCGGTAATGCCGCCGATACACCATTTTCGATCTCGGCGCAGCATCACTGCTGGAGCAAAATCTGGTGTAAAATCAGGAATTAACTAATGGGGCCACTGTAGCACTCCCACTTTGGTACCGCCAAGCGGGGCCGAGGCCTTATTCACCGGTCGGACCCGCTCGCTGGCTCATTCGGGCGGGTGACGCCGGGTCAACCTTGCCGTACCAGGCGGGCGGCATAGAAGCCATCGAGCCCGCCGAGTCGAGGATCCTGATGCGGCAGATGGCAGGGCAGGGTGCGCAAATCGCCCGCTGACGTCACGATCTCCGACAGCCCCGCAACCTCGCTCGAGCTGATGGGAACGCGTCGCAGACCGGCCTCGTCTGCAAGCAGTCCCTCGATGATCTGCTCGCCCTCCTCGGGCTCCAACGAGCAGGTGCAGTAAATCAGCATTCCGCCGGGCTTCAGCAGCGAGACCGCCTTCCGCACCAGGCGCTTCTGCAGCGCAGACAGCGTGGCCACGTCGGCCTCCTGCCGCAACCAGCCGACATCGGGATGCCGGCGGATCGTGCCCGTCGACGTGCAGGGCGCGTCGACCAGGATGCCATCGAAGCCGCCGTTCTCTGCCGGCTGCCATTCCGCAGCGTCGGATACGACGGTGTCGATCTCGAGCTGCAACCGTGACATGTTGTCCTTGAGCCGCGCCATGCGCGCCGGCGAACGGTCGACCGCCGTGACGCGAGCGCCGGCCTGGGCGAGTTGCGCGGTCTTGCCGCCGGGCGCCGCGCAGAGGTCGGCGACATGCCGGCCCGCAATGTCGCCGACCAGC
>NZ_JBARGP010000725.1:0-2242 GCF_049798375.1 Bradyrhizobium sp. | reverse complement strand
GCAGCAGAAGCTGATCGGCAGCCCGAACCAGCTCGAATCGGTCCGCGCCAACATCGAAAAGCGCGCGCCGAAATTTGCTGATTAGCATCGCCCCGAATGACGACGCTTTCAAAAACCCGACGAAGATCGGAAAACCAAAGAAGAACCCATGAGCGAAACGTCCTCTCTCTATCGCGGCCTCATCTCGGGCGATCGACGCCGCGGCCACAACGACATTGCCGACCGCGCGGCGCGGATGGCCGCTGGCCTCGCTGCGCTCGGCGTCGCTCCTGGCGATTCCGTCTGCATCCTGATGCGCAACGACATCGCCTTCATCGAAGCGGCCTATGCGGCCATGCGGTTAGGCGCCTATGGCGTGCCGGTGAACTGGCACTTCAAGCCGGAGGAGGTCGAGTACATCCTGAGGGATTCCGGCACCAAGGTGCTAATCGGTCATGCCGACCTCCTGCATCCGCTCGGCAGCATCATTCCATCTGGCGTCACCGTGCTGAGCGTGCCGACGCCGCCGGAGATTCTGGCGAGCTACAGCATCGATCCCGGTCACGTCGCGGCGCCCGCATTCGCGATCGATCTCGAAGGCTGGCTGGCGCAGCAGCGGCCCTATGATGGGCCGCAGGTGCCGCAGCCGCAGAACATGATCTACACCTCCGGGACGACAGGGCATCCGAAAGGCGTTCGCCGCCACGCGCCGACGGCAGAGCAGGCGGCCAATGCCGAGCGGATGCGGGCGATGATCTACGGGTTGAAGCCCGGTGCGCGCGCGCTGCTGCCCGGGCCGCTCTATCACTCCGCGCCGAATTCCTTCGGCATCCGCGCCGGCCGGCTCGGCGGCGCGCTGGTGCTGATGCCACGCTTCGAGCCAGAAGAATTTCTGCGCCTGATTGAGGGCGAGCGAATCGACACCATCTTCATGGTGCCGACCATGTTCATCCGCCTGATGAAGCTGCCGGAGGCCGTGCGCCGGAGATATGACGTGTCCTCGTTGCGGCACATCATCCACGCTGCGGCGCCATGTCCAGCCGACATCAAGCGGGCGATGATCGAATGGTGGGGACCTGTGATCTACGAGTTCTACGGCTCGACCGAATCCGGCGCGGTCACCTTCGCCACCTCGGAAGATGCGCTGAGCAAGCCCGGCACGGTCGGAAAAATCTCACCCGGCGCGGAGCTGCGCTTCGTCGGCGACGACGGCCGTTTCCTGCCGCAGGGTGAGATCGGCGAGATCTATTCGCGCATCGCGGGCAATCCGGACTTCACCTATCACAACAAGCCGGAGAAGCGTGCCGAGATCGACCGCGAAGGGTTCATCACCTCGGGTGATGTCGGCTATATCGATTCGGACGGCTACGTCTTCCTGTGCGATCGCAAGCGCGACATGGTGATCTCGGGCGGCGTCAACATCTATCCGGCCGAGATCGAGGCGGTGCTGCATGCTGTGCCGGGCGTGCATGATTGCGCGGTGTTCGGCATTCCCGACACGGAATTCGGTGAGGCGCTGCTGGCGGTGGTCGAGCCGCAGGCTGGCGTGACCTTGGATACCGCCGAGATCAGGACGCGGCTGAAGGGCTCGCTCGCCGACTACAAGGTGCCCAAGCATATCGAGATCAGGCACGGCCTGCCGCGCGAGGATTCCGGCAAGATCTTCAAGCGCAGGCTGCGCGATCCCTATTGGGCGGAGGCCGGCCGGCGGATTTGAAGATGCTGTCGTCCCGGCGAACGCCGAGACGACGCCAAAGCAGTGTAACCCCGTCTGCATCTTCATCTTGCACTGCGGCAAAAAACTTGCAGACTGCGCGTTTCGCCGGGGCAGCCTCTGGAGAGAAGAGCGATGTCGCCGCAGCTCATGCTTTCGGATGCAGAGATGAAGTCCAATCGCGGCCAGGAACGGACCCAAGACGCCCAGGCGACAGAGGAGGACGTGCGGCTGCGTGACGACATCCGGTTGCTCGGCCGTATTCTCGGCGACACCGTGCGCGACCAGGAGGGGGACGGTGTGTTCGACCTGGTCGAGCGGATCCGCCAGACCTCAGTCCGCTTTCACCGTGACGAGGACCGCGAGGCCCGCAAGGAGCTGGAAGCCATCCTCGACGGCATGCCGATCTCGGACACCGTCCGCATCGTGCGCGCCTTCAGCTATTTCTCGCACCTTGCCAACATCGCCGAGGACCACAACAACATCCGTCGGATGCGCAGCCGCGCCAACGTCAGCGGCGGCGGCGGCGTGCTCGCCGAGACGCTGGCG
>NZ_JBARGP010000724.1:0-6467 GCF_049798375.1 Bradyrhizobium sp. | reverse complement strand
GATCGCGGCCACATTGTCGCGCAGCACGTTGGCCTTGATCATGTTGCGCGCCTTCATCCACGTGATGCAGTCGGCGAGTGCCACCCAGGCACCGGTGATCGAGGCGGTGCGGGTTCCGCCGTCGGCTTGCAGCACGTCGCAGTCGACCGTGATCTGCCGCTCGCCGAGCGCTTCGAGGTTGACGATGGCGCGCAGGGAGCGGCCGATCAGGCGCTGGATTTCGACCGTGCGGCCGCCCTGCTTGCCGGCGGAGGCCTCGCGGCGGGTCCGCTCCAGGGTTGCGCGCGGCAGCATGCCGTATTCGGCCGTCACCCAGCCCCTTCCCTGCCCCTTCAGCCAGGGTGGCAGCCGCTCTTCCAGGGTCGCGGTGACCAGGACATGGGTGTCGCCGAACTTCACCAGGCAGGAACCTTCGGCATATTTCACCACGCCGCGTTCCAGGCTCACGGCGCGCAGTTCGTCGGGTGCACGGCGGCTCGGCCGCATGGGGATTCTCCGAACAAAGGCAAAAATCGGGGTTGGGGCCTTGTAGGGGGGTGAGGGAGCAGCGGCAAGGGCTTATGCATCTCTGCATAGCCGCTTGCCACCGGGCTGCCGCAGCGACACATTAATCGTCTGTTGGGAGGAAACACCGGGTGGCTCAGCACGATCCGATCAATCTGTTGTCGCCGTTGGCTGGGCTTGCGCAGCTCAACGAGCGGTCGCGCGAGATTTTCCGGCAGATCGTCGAAAGCTACCTTGCCACCGGCGAGCCGGTGGGCTCGCGCAACCTTTCGCGGCTGATCGCGGTTCCCCTATCGCCGGCCTCGGTGCGCAACGTCATGGCTGATCTGGAACAGCTCGGCCTGATCTATGCGCCGCATACATCGGCGGGCCGGCTGCCGACCGAACTCGGCCTGCGCTTCTTCGTCGATGCCTTGATGCAGGTCGGCGATCTCACCGCGGCCGAGCGGCAATCGATCGAAGGCCAACTCGCCTCCGTGGGCCGCGCCCAATCGGTCGAGGCGGTGCTGGACGAGGCCCTGACCCGGCTCTCGGGCCTGACCCGGGCGGCTTCGATCGTGCTGACCGCCAAATCCAATTCGCGGCTGAAGCATATCGAGTTCGTGCGGCTGGAACCGGAGCGGGCGCTGGTCGTGCTGGTCGGCGAGGACGGCCAGGTCGAGAATCGGGTGCTGGCCCTGCCGCCGGGGGTACCGACCTCGGCGCTGATCGAGGCCGGCAATTTCCTCAATGCACGGATCAGGGGCCGGACCTTGGCCGAGGCCCGCCTCGAGCTCGAAACTGCACTGGGACATGATCGCATCGAGCTCGACCAGCTGACCCAGAAGGTGATTGCGGCGGGGATCGCAAGCTGGTCAGGCGGCGACAATGAGGACCGGCAGCTGATCGTCCGTGGCCATGCCAATCTTTTGGAGGATCTGCACGCGCTCGATGATCTGGAGCGGGTGCGGCGGCTATTCGATGATCTCGAGACCAAGCGCGGCGTGATCGACCTGTTGGGCCGCGCCGAGAGCGCCGAGGGCGTGCGTATCTTCATCGGCTCCGAGAACAAATTGTTCTCGCTGTCCGGTTCCTCCACCATCGTGGCGCCCTATACCGATGCTGCCGGCCGCATCGTCGGCGTGCTCGGGGTGATCGGCCCGACCCGGCTGAACTATGCCAGAGTGATCCCGACCGTCGACTACGCTGCACGCATCCTCAGCCGCATCCTGGGTGGCTGAGCCGCGCGCAAATTCGCGAGATCCGGGCCAGTTGCAGGCTACGCTTGATTTTCGCCATCTAAAGCACGATATCCCGGCGGACAACTCCTCCCCTTTCCAGCTGATTTTGCGAGAAGTCTATCCATGACCGATCCCGACCTGCAGAAGAATGATCCGGCGAACCCGGCGCAGGCCAGCGAACCCGTCGTCTCCAAGCCTTATGTGATGCCGGATGATCCCGAGACCGGCGCCAATGAGGCGCTGGCCAAGGAGGCCGCGGACGCGCGCGACAAGATGCTGCGCACGCTGGCGGAGATGGAAAATCTGCGCAAGCGCACCGCGCGCGAGGTGGCGGACGCGCGGACCTACGGCATCACCGGCTTTGCTCGCGACGTGCTCGACATCGCCGACAATCTGCAGCGCGCGCTCGACGCCCTGCCGGCGGAAACCCGCGCGGCAGCGGACCCCGGCCTCATGGCGCTGATCGAAGGCGTCGAGCTCACCGAGCGCTCGCTGCACTCCACACTGGAGAAGAACGGCGTCAAGAAGCTCGATCCCGCAGGACAGAAGTTCGACCCCAACTTCCATCAGGCGATGTACGAGGTGCCGGACGCATCGGTGCCGTCGGGCACCGTGGTGCAGGTGGTCCAGTCCGGCTACACGATCGGCGAGCGCATCCTGCGCCCGGCGCTGGTCGGCGTCTCCAAAGGAGGCGCCAAGAGCGCACCCGCAGCCGCTAATGACGAGCCCAACAGCGCGAGCTGACCGCGTACTTTTGTCACAAACCCACAAACGCCGCGCAGTGATGCGCGGCGTTTGCATTTGGATCAGGCCGCAATGTCGTCGGACTTGATCCGCTTCACGCCGGCCGCCGCCATGTCGGCCCAGGCCTTGGCCAGCGAGCCCTGGGTGTCGATGCCGCGGCAGGCGTCCTCGACGACATAGGTCTCCAAGCCCGCCTTGCGCGCATCGAGCGCGGTCCAGGCCACGCAAAAATCGGTGGCCAGTCCGGCAACGAAGACACGGTCGATGCCGCGCGCTTTCAGATACGCGCCGAGACCCGTGCTGGTCTTGCCGTCGGCCTCGGTGAAGGCCGAGTAGCTATCGACGTCATTGTGGAAGCCCTTGCGGATGATCAGCTCGGCTTGCGGGATCGAAAGATCCTTGGATAGCGCCGCACCTTCGGTGCCCTGCACGCAATGGTCCGGCCACAGCACCTGCTTGCCGTAAGCGAGGTCGATCACCTCGAACGGCTTCTTGCCGGAATGGCTGGAAGCGAACGAAACATGTGCCGGCGTGTGCCAGTCCTGGGTCATCACGACGTTGCCGAAGGCTTTGGCGATCTTGTTGATGATCGGCACCACCTGTTCGCCGTCTTTGACGGCGAGGCTGCCGCCGGGCAGGAAGCAGTTCTGTACGTCGATCACGAGCAGCGCCGCCGTCTCGCCAGGCTTGATCGCATCCGCTGCGAAGGCGCCGCGCCCGGCTGCGGTCGCAAGCCCGGCCGCGCCGAATCCCGCCAGAATCTGCCGTCGATCCCACATCGCGCTTCCCCCATTGCCTATGGAAATGGGCACAGCAAACCAGCTTGCCGGGCAGGCGTAAAGCGCGTTTCTCCCGCCAGAGAGTGACGCGCGTCAGCCCCTCGGCTGGATGCCGTCGCGCACGGCACGGAAGCGCGGGAACGCGTCCGACCACTGGTCGCGCGGCGCGCTGCCGAAGATGCGCAGCGTGTTCGGGCCGCCAAAACGCAGCCATTGCACCACGGTCACGGGGGTATTGTCCTTGCCGCTGGTGGCGTCGATGCGCGTCTCATAGGCCGGCAGGCCGTCGATCCGGATCGGCTCCGACATCGTGATTCGCGCGTCGCGAACGCCCGGGATCGTGGTTGCAGCCTGCTGGGCGAAGCGGGCGCGATCGCCCGGCTCCGGTGGCGCACCGTTGATGATGCTGATCACGATGAAGGGCGCAGCCTCAAAACCCTTGGCCTCGTCACCATCAGCGAGGATCAGGGCCGCGCCGGGCGCCAGCGTGCGGATGGTCTTGAAGTTGCCGCGCTCGGTCAGCTGGAACGGCATCAGGCCGAGTTGTTCGTCGACCGGGACCTCCTTGCGGATCGCAGCGGAGGCGAACATCTGGCGCACCGCATCGTCGGTGTAGATCTTGCTGGCGGTCTCGGGGATCTGCACGGCGACATAGCCGGAGAAGGTGCCTCCCGGCAGGATCATGGAATAGCGCCGCACCGGCGCATTGCCATCCTTGCCGTTCTCGACGGTGTAATAAGCGAGGCCCGCCGACGTCTCGATACTCTCGGGCTTGACGCCGCCAGTCCCGGCGGGATTGCCGGCGAACGCGGTCTTCACCTCGCCATAGGCCGCGGCGGGAAGCTCGGTCAGCAGCACCTTGACGCTATGGTCCTCGGTCTCAAATCCCGGAAATGTCTTGGCGACGCTTAAGCCCACCAGCGGCGCGAGCCCGACGCGCACACCCGGCGGAAACACGGCATCCGCGGCGAAGGCCGGCCGCAACATGGCGGAGACAAGGACAGCCGCCGTGAGCAATCGGAAAAGCATCATGAAAAACCTGCCTCGTTGACCAAATGCCGTTCTCCGCCACATTGGCTGGCGTTCGGTCGGACGCTTTTAACGGGTTTGTTGGACCAGCAACAGGCCGGTGCCCTCGATTTGAAGTTCCGGCTGTGGCGCACGCTTCAGGCATTGCGGATCAGGGCCGCAAAGCTCCGTCAATGGGCGATCAGGACGCTGTTTTTGCTCGAACGCCTGCGCCTGTCAGCGGCGCTGCAAATGCGTGGGTTTTCGGTACCAGAGGTAGCAATCCGGTCCTTGCGGGGCGGTCCCCCCCTCCTATATGAGGCTCATCGTCGCAATATCGCGAGCATTTGATCTGAGGGGGTTTTGGATGGGGCGCCGTCAGGGCCCCTCCCGACCTGCTTCAAAAAGAAGGATATGAGACCATGGGAAAGGTCATCGGGATCGATCTCGGCACCACGAATTCGTGCGTGGCCGTAATGGACGGTAAGACGCCAAAAGTCATCGAGAATGCCGAGGGCATGCGCACGACCCCGTCGATCGTCGCGTTCAGCGATGATGGCGAGCGCCTCGTCGGGCAGCCTGCCAAGCGTCAGGCCGTCACCAACCCCGAGCGGACCTTCTTTGCGGTGAAGCGCCTGATCGGCCGCCGCTACGACGACCCGATGGTCGAGAAGGACAAGAAGCTCGTCCCCTACAAGATCGTCAAAGCCGGCAACGGCGACGCCTGGGTCGAGGCCGACGGCAAGACCTATTCGCCCTCGCAGGTCTCCGCCTTCATCCTGCAGAAGATGAAGGAGACCGCTGAGGCGCATCTCGGCCAGAAGGTCGACCAGGCCGTCATCACGGTCCCCGCCTATTTCAACGACGCCCAGCGTCAGGCCACCAAGGATGCCGGCAAGATCGCCGGCCTCGAGGTGCTGCGCATCATCAACGAACCGACCGCGGCCGCGCTGGCCTACGGCCTGGACAAGACCAAGGCCGGCACCATCGCGGTGTATGACCTCGGCGGCGGCACCTTCGACGTCTCGATCCTGGAGATCGGTGACGGCGTGTTCGAGGTGAAGTCGACCAATGGCGACACCTTCCTCGGCGGTGAAGACTTCGACATGCGTCTGGTCAACTACCTGGCCGACGAATTCCAGAAAGAGCAGGGCATCAACCTGCGCAACGACAAGCTCGCGCTGCAGCGTCTGAAGGAAGCCGCTGAGAAGGCCAAGATCGAGCTGTCGTCGACCACGCAGACCGAGATCAACCTGCCCTTCATCACCGCGGACCAGTCCGGTCCGAAGCATCTGACGATGAAGCTGACCCGCGCCAAGTTCGAAGCGCTGGTGCAGGATCTCGTCGAGAAGACCATTGAGCCCTGCCGCAAGGCGCTGAAGGATGCCGGCCTCACCGCCGGTGAGATCGGCGAAGTGGTGCTGGTCGGCGGCATGACCCGCATGCCGAAGATCCAGGAAGTCGTGAAGCAGTTCTTCGGCAAGGAGCCGCATAAGGGCGTCAACCCCGACGAGGTGGTGGCGATCGGTGCTGCGATTCAGGCCGGCGTGCTGCAGGGCGACGTCAAGGACGTGCTGCTGCTCGACGTGACCCCGCTGTCGCTGGGCATCGAGACGCTCGGCGGCGTGTTCACCCGCATCATCGAGCGTAACACCACGATCCCGACCAAGAAGAGCCAGGTGTTCTCGACCGCCGAAGACAATCAGAACGCGGTCACCATCCGGGTCTTCCAGGGCGAGCGCGAGATGGCGGCCGACAACAAGATCCTCGGCCAGTTCGACCTGATGGGCATTCCGCCGTCTCCGCGTGGCATGCCGCAGATCGAAGTGACCTTCGACATCGACGCCAACGGCATCGTCAACGTCTCGGCCAAGGACAAGGCGACCGGCAAGGAGCAGCAGATCCGCATCCAAGCTTCCGGCGGTCTGTCGGAGTCCGACATCGACAAGATGGTCAAGGACGCGGAGGCCAATGCCGCCGCCGACAAGAAGCGCCGCGAGGCGGTCGACGCCAAGAACCATGCCGATGCGCTGGTGCATTCCACCGAGAAGGCGCTGACCGAGCATGGCTCGAAGGTCGCCGAGACCGAGCGTCGCGCCATCGAGGATGCCGTCAGCGATCTGAAGGAAGCGCTGAAGGGCGACGATGCCGAGGCCATCAAGGCCAAGACCAACACGCTGGCGCAGGCTTCGATGAAGCTCGGCGAGGCCAT
>NZ_JBARGP010000723.1:0-9761 GCF_049798375.1 Bradyrhizobium sp. | reverse complement strand
TTCTACGGCTTTCCGCGCGCGCTCTATGAGCTGCGTTATCCGGCACCTGGCGCGCCCGAGCTCGCGCAAGACATCGCGGCGCGGCTTGCGGCCGCCGGCCTACCCGCAGCCATCGACCACGCGCGCGGCCTCGATCACGGCGCCTGGGTGCCGCTGCTGTTGATGTATCCGGGCGCTGACATTCCGGTGCTGCAGCTCTCGATCCAGACCGAGCGCGGGCCGAGGCACCATCTGGCGCTGGGCCGCGCACTGGCACCGCTGCGCGACGACGGCGTGCTGATCATTGGCAGCGGCAGCTTCACCCACAACCTCGCCGAGTTCCGGACGCGGCGGCCCGAACTGAATGCGCCGGCGCTGCCCTGGGTCGATGCGTTCGCCGATTGGGTGCATGAAGCGGCGATCGCGGGCCGCGTCGATGATCTGCTCGACTATCGCAGCCGTGCGCCATTCGCCCACAAGAACCATCCGACCGACGAGCACTTTCTGCCGCTGTTCGCCGCGCTCGGGGCCGCCGGCGAGGGCGCCCACGCCGAGCGTTTGCACAACAGCGCCAATTATGGCGTGCTGCGCATGGACGTCTACGCCTTCCACGCGGTGAACGAGACCGCCGCCGCGGCGTAGCCCGACTGAAGCAAACGCGAAACGGCCGCTGGTGGGAGTTCCGGCGGCCGTTTTGCCATTGTTGCGATCGCGTGCGTCCCGCATAGCGGCGACCCACGCGACGAACACTTCTAGCTTCCGACGCCTCTGAAGGCCGACGGTTCGGCGCAACTCCCGCAACGTCAACGCAACGCCTGACGCTGTTCTGAGCGCATGGTCAACGTTACGGGGGATTGTCGATCAGGTCTAATCGTATTAACCTGCGGTCAGGATAAGAAAACCTGATCATGAACATCTCCCTCAAGCAGCTCAGATATTTCGATTCCGTGGCGCGGCTGTCGCATTTCGGCAAGGCCGCGGCGCACTGCGCGGTGACGCAGCCGGCGCTCTCGATGCAGATTCAGGAGCTGGAGAAGACACTCGGCGTGCAGCTTTTGGAGCGCAGCCGGAAGGGCGTCATCCTGACCGAAGCGGGACGCGAGATCGCCGCGCGTGCCGAGCGGGTGCTGGCGGATGTTCGTGACATCGTGGATACCGCCCATCGGCAACGCGGCATGCTGGCCGGCTCGCTGCATCTCGGTGTGATCCCGACGCTCGCGCCCTATGTGCTGCCGGCGGCCTTTCCATTGGTGCGCGACAAATATCCGCAGCTCGATCTGCATCTGCGCGAGACGCAGACCCAGAATTTGATCGAGGAGCTGCTTCAGGGCGAGCTCGATCTGTTGTTGCTGGCGCTGCCGGTCGAGCACCCTGACATCGAGACCATCAAGCTGTTCAGCGACCGCTTTCTGTTGGCGTTGCCCAAGGCGCGGCACATCGCGGCCAATCGCGTGCGCGCCACGCCCGAGCTGTTGCAGCAGGACCGGCTGCTGTTGCTGGAGGAGGGGCACTGCCTGCGCGAGCAGGCGCTGTCGTTCTGCCACCTGCGCCGGGTCGACAACATCGACACGTTCGGCGCTTCCAACCTCTCGACCATCGTGCAGATGGTGGCGAACGGGCTCGGCATGACCTTGCTGCCGGAGCTCGCGGTCGATCTCGAATGCCGGCGCGGCAACATCAAGCTGATGCGCTTCTCCGATCCCGAACCGCGCCGCGTCGTCGGTCTCGCCTTTCGCAAGTCCTCGCCGCGCCAGCGCGACTTCGCCGCGCTCGGCAAGCTGATCGCCCAGGCCGCCTCCGCCCAGATCAAGGACATGGAATTGGTGTGAGGGCATGCTTCGCCAGCGAACACCGTCATTGCGAGCAAAGCGACGCAATCCAGAGTCGAAAAGGAAGTCTGGATTGCTTCGTCGCCTTCGGCTCCTCGCAATGACGGACTCCAAAACGAGCCATAGGACACGGAGCTTGCATAACGGCACACCGCCCGTGCAAGCCTCTGGACATTCCGCGCGCGTCGGGTTCAACTCCTCGCGTGACGACGACCATGGCCGCGAGAGCCAGGCGCCGTCCGCCGGACGCCCGCGCACTTCAATGACAAGGTGACAAAGACGGACGCCGGCTTCGAGGAAACGAACGGGAGAATATCATGGCGGTTTCGCGTCGCGAGTTGTTGGTGGGCGGTGCCGGTGCGCTCGGTGCAGCCTCGTTTTCTTTTCCAATGCCGGCGATCGCGCAGTCCGAGCCGATCAGGATTGGCTGCTTAGCTGCGATGACCGGGCCGAGCTCGGCGCCGACCATCGGTTTCAATCGCGGTGTCGACTTCGCCGTCAAGGCGATCAACGCGGCGGGCGGCGTCAAGGGCCGCCAGATCGAGATCGTGATGCGTGACACCCAGGGCGATCCAACCAAGGCGGTCAATGCGACGCAGGAGATGATCAGCCAGGTCAAGGTGCACGGCATCTGGGGTCCGCTCAATTCCGGCGAGGCGCTGGCGACCACGCCGATCATGGCGCGCGCCAAGATGCCGGACATCCATCCCTGCGTGGTCGAAAGCTTGATCGATCCCAAGAAATTTCCAAGCGCATTCCGGATGGCGCCGTCGAACAACCAGTGGGACGACGCGGTGCGCAACTACTGTCTCAACGTGCTGAAGGTGAAGAAGGTCGCCGTGATCGGCGACACCACCGGCTACGGCGTCACCGCGGTCGGCGCCTCCGCCGCGGCGTTCAAGAAGGATGGCGCCGACGTGGTCTATCAGGCCAATATCGATGCAACCCAGCCGGACATGACGCCGGACATGCTGCGGGCCAAGAACGCCGGCGCCGAGGTCATCGTGGTCTGGAGCGTCACCACCGGCATGGAGGCGCGCATGTTCAACACCCGCGCGGCGATGAACTGGGACGTGCCGTTCGCCGGCCATCCCTCGCTGGCGTCGGGTGAGCTGGCGGGCCTGGTCGACAAGCCGGAGAACTGGAAGAAGGTCTACGCCATCGGCTACAAGCGCTGCAGCTATGATGCCTCGGGCAAGCTGCCGCCCAAGAGTGAGGAGCTGGTCGGCCGCCTGACCAAGGCCGGCGTGGCGCTCAACGACACGCTGCTGTGGTGGATCGCGGGCGGCATCGACGCCATCGAGCTGTTCGCGAAAGCGGTCGAAGCCAGCGGCGGGACCGACTCGGCGGGCATCACCGCCTATCTCAATTCGCTCAACAAATATCCCGGCTATTTCGGCACCTATACGTTCTCGCCGACCCAGCATAACGGCTATCCAACCGACGAGATCGTGATGTCGGAGGCCTCGACCGCGAAGAACGGCACCTTCGCACTGGCGCCGGGCTATACCTGAGGCGGCGCGAGGCCATCGCCATGCTCGCCTCGATCATCGCTTCCGGGTTGGCGGCGGGCGCGATCTACGCGCTCGTCGGCGTCACCTACAACACCATGTTCTCGACCTCGCGGGTGATGAGCTTTACCGCGGGGCAGCTCGCCATGCTTGGCGGCGTGTTCGGTTCGCTGTTCACCTTGAAGCTGGGCTGGCCCGCGATCGCGGGCTTTGCGATGACGCTAGTCTGCTGCGCCATCATCGGTGTCATCACCGAATTCGTTGCGGTCAGGCCGGTGCTGAAAAACCTCGACCAGCATCTCTACGTACTCTCCACGCTGGCGCTCGCGCTGATGATCCAGCAGGTCGCGGCGATCAAATGGGGCACCGAGCCGCAGCCGTTCCCGCGCCTGTTTGGGCTCGGCAGCGGCGTCTGGGACGAGAAGTTCTGGCTGCCGGTTGCGGCCTGCGCCGTCACCATCATCGGGCTCGAATATCTTTATCGCCGCACTCTGGTCGGCCGCGCCTTTCTGGCGATTGCAGAGGATAATTTCGCCGCCCGTGCGCTGGGCCTGCCGGAGCGCAATTTGCGCATCGCGAGCTACGCGCTGGCAGGCGTGGTCGGCGGCATCGCCGGCTTCTCCGGCGGGCAGTTGCTGCTCGCGTTCTTCGCCAACGGCGCGCTGTTGAACTTCTATGGCTTCGTGCCCGTTGCGCTCGGCGGGCTCGGCAACAATCGCGGCGCCATCGCCGGCGGGCTCGCGCTCGGCCTGTTCCAGCAGGCCGCGAACTTCCTGGTCGGCGGCATCTTCTCCTCGGTTGCGGTGTTCACGCTGTTCATCGTGGTGCTGCTCGCCGCGCCGCAGGGGCTGTTCGGCTCCGCCACCGCGCGGAGGGTGTGATGGCGATGCTGTCCGCGACCTCTGCTCCGAATGCCACGCCTGCGACATCCTTTGCCTGGACAAGGCTCCTGCCGTTTGCCGGCATCCTGCTGGCGGCCATCGTGCTGCCCTTCGTCACCAACGATTACTGGGTGCTGATCGGCACCCGTATGGCGATCTATTGGGTGCTGGTTTCCGGTCTCAACCTCGTGGTCGGCTTCGCCGGGCATCTCGCGATCGGCTACGTCGCGCTGTTGACGCTCGGCGCTTACACGACGAGCGTGTTGGTAGCAGGCAACGTACTGCCCGCGCTGCCGGTGTTCGCGGCGCTGCCGCTCGCGGCGGTCGTCGGCGCCATCTTCGGCGTCGTCGTCGGCCTGCCGGCGCTGCGGCTACGCACGTTCTATTTCGCGATGTCGACGCTCGGCTTCGCCACCATCGTCACGCAGATCGCGCTGGCCTGGCAGAGCGTAACCGGCGGCGGCATCGGCATCGCCGGCCCGGAGTTTCCGCCGCCCTTCGATACGCCTTTCGGCTTCTACGCGCTGTGCATCGGCTTTGCTGTCGTCACCACCTGGATCAGCGCCAATGTCGGGCACAGCCGGTTCGGCCGCGCGCTGATCGCGCTGCGAGACGCCGAGGTGGCGGCGGAGTCTGCCGGCATTTCCAAGCAAGCGCTGCTGGTGGCGGTCTTCCTGCTCGCAGGAGGCTGCGCCGGTGTCGCCGGCGGGCTGTTTGCGACCTTGCAGACCTATATCACGCCGGACGCCTTCACCTTCGATCTCTCGGTGCTGTTTTTCATCGCCATCTTGATCGGCGGCCGCGGTTCGATTCTCGGCCCGCTGCTCGGCACTATCATCCTCACGGTGCTGCCGGAGTTCGCGGCACCGCTCGCGGCCTGGTCGACCTTCCTGTACGCGGTGCTGCTGCTCTTGATCGTGCTGGTGATGCCGGGCGGCATCGCGGCGCTGATCGACATGCGCAATCGCCGCCCGCTTGCGGCCAATCGCGCCATCCTGCCAAGGCCCTCGGCGCTCGCCGAGATCATGCGCGGTCGCATCGGCGGCAAGGTGCTTAGCCTGCGCGGCATCGCGCTGTCGTTCGGCAATGTTCGCGCCATCGACGGCCTCGACCTCGACGTTGCGCCCGGCCAGATCCACGGCCTGATCGGGCCGAACGGTTCTGGCAAGACCACAACGTTGAACGTGATTTCCGGCTACTACGCGGCCAAGGCCGGCGCCATGACGCTCGGCGACGCCGCGCTGCCCCCGGGCCGGCCGGCCTTGCGTGCCATCAATGGCATCGCCCGCACCTTCCAGACCCCGCGGGTGATCGGCGAGGCCTCGGTGCTGGAGAACGTCATGATCGGCGGCAGCGTCGATGGCCGCGCCAGCTTCGTCGAGGCGATGCTGTCGCTGCCGCGCAGCCGGCGCGACGAGCGCGCGCTGGCGGAGAAGGCACATGCGCTGCTCAATGTCGTCGGCCTCGACGGCGTCAGTGAGGTCCGCGCCGACCGGCTCCAACACAGCGAATTGCGCTTCGTCGAGATCGCCCGCGCGTTGATGCTGGACCCCGACATGCTGCTGCTCGACGAGCCGGCCGCCGGCCTCTCCAATGACGAGATCGCGCGGCTCGCCGACCTGATCCGCGCCATCGCCGCGCGCGGCACCGGCGTGCTGCTGGTCGAGCACCATGCCGACCTGATCTTCGATATCTGCGACCAGGTCACCGTGCTCAACCTCGGCCGCACGCTGGCTGCCGGCACGCCGGCCGAGATCCGAGTCCACAGGGAGGTCGTCAGTGCTTACCTCGGCGGCTGATGCGCTACTGACTGTCCGCGCGCTCGAATCCGGTTACGGCAAGATCCGCGTGCTGCACGGCGTCGACATCTCGATCGCGGCGGGCGAGGTGGTGGCGCTGCTCGGTCCGAACGGCGCCGGCAAGACCACGCTGCTGCGTGCGATGTCCGGCCTGCTGCCCGTCAATGCCGGCGAGGTGCGTTTCGACGGCCGTGACATCAGCAACACCACGCCGCGCGAGGCGGCGCGCGCCGGCCTCGTGCATGTGATCGAGGGCCATCGCGTGTTCACGCAGATGTCGGTGTTGGACAACCTCCTGCTCGCGGCCTACGACCTGCCGCGCGGCGAGCGCAACGCACGCATCGAGCAGGCGCTGGCGTTCTTTCCCGAGATCGCCGCCAAGCGTCACGAGCGCGGCGGCGCGCTGTCCGGCGGACAGCAGCAGATGCTGACGGTGGCGCAGGGTCTGGTGCGGCAGCCGCGCCTTCTGATGCTGGACGAGCCCTCGGCCGGCCTGTCGCCGGTGCTGGTCGATCGCGTGCTCGACGTGATCGATCGCTTACGCAAGCAGGGCACCGCGGTGCTGCTGGTCGAGCAACTCCTGGAGAAGGCGCTGCGTTGCGCCGACCGCGTCTATGCGCTGGTGCAGGGCCGGATCGTGTTGCAAGCGTCCACAGCCGAGGACAATCTGCCGCACCGGCTGGAGCGCGCCTATTTCGGCCATGAGAGCCACGCGTTGGCCGGGCCGTGAGCCGAGCCTTGCCCATCCCGTAACTTTGATCCTACAGTCTCGACATCAGCAGCCGTCACGCGCGGCGCCAACAAACAAGAATCGGGGAAGCGCCATGGCGTCAGCGCCTGTCAGCCGTCGTATATTCATCAGATCGTCTGCGGCCGCCGCGTCCTGGCTCGCGGCTTCTCCCGCGCTCATCGGCCGCGCGCAGGCCGCGACGCTGAAGCTGAAATGCTCGTCCTCGTTGCCGAACGATCCGAAATTCGCCAATGGCCGGGTCTATTACGACAATCTGGTGAAGAGCCTGAAGGCCAACGGGCTCGGTGACATGGTCGACGTCGCCTTCTTCCCCGACAATCAATTGGGCCAGGAGATCGACGTCATCAACTCGGTCAAGCTCGGCGTCATCGACATGATGGTGTCGGGTTCGTCGATCTCGGCCAACCTGGTTCCGCTGGTCGGCACCTACGACCTCGGTTATCTCTTCTCGAGCTTCCCGCAGCAGACCAAGGCGTTCGATGCCGGCGCGGCCAAGCCGATCGAGGACGCGCTGCTCAAGGGCGCCAACATCCGCATCATCGCCTGGGCCTATAATTTCGGCTCGCGCAGCGTGCTGGCGAAGAAGCCGGTGAAGACGCCGGACGACCTCGCCGGTCTCAAGATCCGCACCTTGCCCAATCCGATCATCACCGAGTGCCTGCGGCTGATGGGCGCGGCCGCGACGCCGCTGGCCTTCGGCGAGATCTACACCGCGCTGCAGGCCGGCGTGCTCGACGGCCTGGAGCACGATCCGCCGACCATCCTCGCCAGCAAGTTTTTCGAGACCGCGAAGAACTACGCACTGACGCAGCACAATTTCTCCCCGCTCGCGATCTATTTCAGCGAGGCGACCTTCACCCGCATGGATCCGAAGCTGCGCGACGGTTTTCTTGATGCAGCGAAGAAGGCCGCAGTCGAAACCCGCGCGCACGGGCTCGCGGTCGAGAAGGAGGCGCTCGCCGCGCTGGCAGAGAAGGGCGTCAACGTGGTCGAATGCGACCGCGAAGCCTTCCGCAAGCGCGTCGCGCCGCAGGCCGACAATTTCATCAAGGCGCGGCCCGAGGCGAAGGCAGTGATCGAGTTGATTCGCGCGACGCAGATTTGAGATAGCTGTGAGTTTGGTTCAAATAGCTTCTACATCCACAACTGTCATCGCCCGCGAAGGCGGGCGATCCAGTATTCCAGAGACGTTTATATCGACCGATAGGCTGCGGCGTACTGGATGCCCCGCCTGCGCGGGGCATGGCAGCCTCTGCTACGAGGGCGGTTGTTGCGCATGAGCACGGCCGTCGAAGTGTCCGCCCGCCGCGGCGTCGTCGGCGCGCTGCTGGCCATAAGCGACACGATCGCGGCCGTGCTGCTGCTCGCCGATCTCATCGTGGTCTGCGGTTCGGTGCTGGCGCGCTTCGTGTTCAATGCGCCGGTCGAATGGTCCGACGACGTCGCGCGCGGGCTGATGGTCGGCTCGAGCTTCTTCGGCGCGGCGAGCGCGCTGGCGCGCTCGGAGAACCTCGGCGTCGCCTTCTTCGCCGATCTGTTGCCGACGAAAGTTCGTCTCGTGATCGATGCCGTCAGCGCGTTGCTGATCGTGCTGGTCTCGGCCACCGTCGCGTTCAACGCGCTCAAGCTCGGCACCCTGACGGTGGGGCAGACCACCGGCTCGGGCCTGCCGCTGCAATGGACGTTCTATCCGATGGGCGTCGGCGCGCTGTTCATGACGGCGTTTGCGCTCGACATGTTTCGCGCGCGTCAGCTCCGCGATATCGTCGCCGGCGTGATCGTCACCGCCGTGATCGCCGGCCTCTATCTCGCCTGGGATCACCTCTCGCCCGACACGGTGCCGTCGTCGGGCGTGCTGATGCTGATCGGCTTCTTCGTCACTTTGTTCGGCGGCCTGCCGATCGGCTTTGCACTGGCGCTGGCGGCGCTGATCTTCATCTGGGTCGAGGGCACCTTGCCCGGCGTGATCTTTGCGCAGCAGATGGCGCGCGGCATCGACAATTTCGTGCTGCTGGCGATCCCGTTCTTCATCCTGGTCGGCTACCTCATGGAAGCCAACGGCATGTCGGTGCGGCTGATCGAGCTGCTGCAGCGCGGGGTCGGCCGCATGCGCGGCGGCCTCAACGTCGTGATGGTGACCTCGATGGTGCTGTTCTCGGGCATCTCCGGCTCGAAGATGGCGGATGTCGCCGCCGTCGGCTCAGTGCTGATTCCGGCGGCGCGGCGCGCCCGGCAGAATCCGGGCGGCGCGGTGGCGCTGCTGGCAGCTTCTGCCGTGATGGCCGAGACCATTCCGCCCTGCATCAACCTCATCATCCTGGGCTTCGTCGCCAACCTCTCGATTGGCGGGCTGTTCGTCGCGGGGCTGTTGCCGGCCGCACTGATGGCGCTGGCGCTGATCGTGGTCTGCATCGTGTTCGGCCGGCGACCGGTGGCGGCAGACGAGCCGCCGGCGAAAGCGGTCGCGGGCCTCTGGACCGGCGCCGTCGCCTCGCTCGGGCTGATCGTGCTGATCTTCGCCGGCTTCAAGTTCGGCTTCGCCACCGCCACCGAGATCTCGGCCTTTGCCGCGCTCTATGCCTTGGTGGTCGGCGGCGTCGTGTTCCGCGAGCTCAATCCGAAATCGACCGCGCAGAGCTTTGTCCATGCCGCGACCCGTTCGGGGCTGGTGCTGTTCATCGTTGCCGCTGCGCAGTCGCTCGCCTTCATCCTGACCCTGCAGCAGGTGCCGCATGCGGTCGGCGACCTCATGCTGTCGCTGTCGCAAAGCCATGGCGTCTGGCTGTTCATGCTGCTGTCGATCGCGGTGCTGATCGTGATGGGCTCGGTGCTGGAAGGCGCGGCGGCGCTGATCATCTTCGGGCCGCTGTTGCTGCCGGTGGCCGTCAGGCTCGGCGTCGATCCGCTGCATTTCGGCGTCGTGCTCGTGATCGCGATGGGCATCGGCCTGTTCGCGCCGCCGCTGGGCTTAGGCCTCTACGGCGCCTGCCTGATCGGCAAGGTGCCGGTCG
>NZ_JBARGP010000722.1:0-2087 GCF_049798375.1 Bradyrhizobium sp. | reverse complement strand
CTGCAGCTCGCCGCGGCCGAGGCGCTGCTCAAGCTGGTCGGTCCGCAGGCGACCGGCGACCGGCAGCGCGCGCTAAGCCGCATCGGCACCCAGAGCGTGATCGAGGACCTGCTGCCAATCGCGCTGGTGCTGCAGAATCGCGAGGCGCTGGACGGCCTTGGCGGCCGGCTGCAAAGCATCATCAGGGCGCTCGGTGATTCCCAGATCGCCGCGGTGACCGAAGCCATCAACGCGCCCTCGCTGCAGACCCCGCAGATGCTGCCCTTTGCATTGTCGGTGGTGATCCAGCGGCTCGCCGCACCCTGGCAGATCATCCGCCTGGCGATCAAGATGGCGGCGTCCGACGACGAGATCAGGGTGGCCGCGACGCCTTACGGCGTCGCCGTCACCATCGCGCTGCACGACCTCGCGACCTTGGCGACGACGCTGCGCGCCGACATCCGGCGCGGCCACTTCGCCCATATCGGCGACATGCTGAAGACGCTGCATGATGGCGTCCGCGGCCTGCGCACCGAGCTCGACCTGCGCAGTGAATCGAACTGGGGCAAGCAGCTCACCGCGATCCGTGCCGACATCTCCAACGCGCTGCAGGCCGAGATCGACAGCGTGCCCGGCCGCGCCCGGCGCATCCTGCGGCAGCGTGCCGACAAGGACATCCCGCCTGGTGCCGGCATCGACACCACGGAGGTGGCGGAGGTGGCGGCGCTGATCGAATTCGTCGCGGTCTGCCGCACCTATGCCAGCGAGCTTGCCATCAACGAGGTGACGCTGCGCACCTATTCCGATCTGCAGCAATATGTCGAGAAGGCCACCGAGGCGCTGGTGCAGTCATTGCGCGGCGGCGACGCGCGTGCGCGCGCCTATCGTCGGTCGCAGGTCGCAGCCGCGATCCGGTTCTGCGAGGTGCTGTTCGGCCATGACTACGCAGCCCTGATGAGAAGGGCGGCGGAGAACGCCAGCGGCGGCGAGCGCAAATCATCATCGCGTGCGAGCTAATCGTTCGCGCTGAAGAATTTATTCAGTCTGTTTTTCCGTTGCTGCAATTTATAGTTGACCATCAGCGCCGCTGCTGCGTACGGTCGATATGCGCGTCCTCATTTCATTACGATCATGAATTCCGTTATTAATTTTGTCGAATTCGACAACCGCGTCATCTCTGCGACATATCGACATCTGATGGTCCGGGCGAAGGTGGTCCTGGTCGACCAGGCGAGCGGCCAGCGGCTGCTGGATCCGGTCACCACGATCACATCCCCGATGCCGGTCGGATCGCTGCGCATCCGGCTGCCGGATGAGGTCGGGCCGGGGACCTATTTCCTGATGGCGCTGAACGGCCATGGGGAATATCTGGCCAGAAGCGCCGATTTCGCCATCGTCTAACTACGTACTGTTCCCAGGGTTTCTCACGCGGGCCAATGCGATAGCAAGCGGGCAATTGTGAATTGCCGCTGGCCCCGGTGCTGGTTAAAAGCTCCGCACGGCGTTTGCCCTCGATCGCCCCTGGAACCCCGCTTGATGACCCTCTGGTTCGTGTTCGCGCTGATGACGGCCGCGGCGATCTTCGCCATCCTGCTGCCGCTGGGTTTCGGTGCGCGCGCGCCGGCCGACGGCCGGGAAGTGCCGGTCTACAAGGACCAGCTGAGCGAGATCGAGCGCGATGTCTCAACCGGCCTGATCGGCAAGGCCGAGGCGGAGGCCGCCCGCATCGAGATCGGCCGCCGGCTGCTGGCGGCTGACGATCAGGAGCGCGATCTGCCGGTGCGCGCCGCGACCGGGATGCGCCGGGCGGTCGCCGTGCTGGCGCTGATCGGCCTGCCGGTGGTGGCGCTGTCGGTCTACCTGCCGCTCGGCTCGCCGCAATTGCCAGACTTCCCGCTGCTGGCGCGGAAATCCGCCCCCGGCGGCGCGCAGCCGATGGAAGCGCTGGTCAACCAGGTCCAGCAGCATCTCGCCCAGAATCCGACCGACGCGCGCGGCTGGACCGTGCTGGCGCCGGTGCTGGCCCGGCTCGGCCGCGGCGATGATGCGATCCGCGCCTACCGGAACGCGCTGACCTATGGCGGCGACAAGCCGGGATTGCGGGCCGA
>NZ_JBARGP010000721.1:0-4065 GCF_049798375.1 Bradyrhizobium sp. | reverse complement strand
GCGATCGATAGCGACGCAGCATCGAGCGCCTGTGCAATGACAGCCTCGATGTCTTCAATGGGCGTATTGCGCCGACAGCCGATCCCGAGCGCGATCATGGCCTGGTCACCCGCCATTGCGTGACCGGCATTGCCGGCTTGAAGCCGTGCATGGTGCCGACGGGTCTGGCATGCGACACCGCCAGACGAACCAGCTCGCCCCCATGCGTTTCGAACAACGCCGCGAGCCGCGCCTCGCCTTGCAGCGAAACGGCATTGGCGACCAGCCGTCCGCCGCGCCTCAACCGCGCCCAGACCGCTTCGAACACGCCGTTCTCCGAGAGGCCGCCCCCGATGAAGACAGCATCCGGTGCGTCGAGGCCAACGAGAGGCGCTGGCGCCGCGCCGACCACGATCTTCAGATCCGGCGCGCCGAGTGCGAGCGCGTTGCGGGCAGCACGGTCGGCGCGATCCTGCCGCACCTCGATGCCGATGGCGCGCAACGAGGCGTGCCGCAGCAACCACTCGATCGCGACCGAACCGGCGCCAAGCCCGACATCCCACAACAGTTCACCGGGCCGTGGCGCCAGCGCGGAGAGTGTGACGGCGCGGATCTCGCGCTTGGTCAATTGACCGTCGTGCTCGAACAGATCGTCGGCAAGTCCAGGAGCAAGGCCGATCACCGTCGCGTCGGGCTCCGCAACGACCTCGATGGCAACGGTCGTCAGCGCGTTGATGTGTTGCAAGTCGAATGAGCAGGCCGACGCGCTGCGCACCCGCTCCTGCGGCCCGCCCATTGCCTCCAGCACGGTCATCCGCGAGCCGCCCATGGCGCGCGCCGTGAGCAGCGTGGCGAGCTTTGCCGGTGTCGCCCCGTCCCAACACAGCGCCAGGATACGTGCACCCGGGCTCAGATGCCGGATCACGCCTTCGATCGCACGGCCGTGCAGGCTGACCTGTGACGTGTCCTGCAGCGGCCAGCCCATACGCGCGGCAGCCAGGCTGAACGCCGAAGGCTGCGGCAGGCACAGGATTTCCTCGGGCAGGAACCGCTCGGCGAGCTGCTTGCCGACGCCGTAATTGAAGGGATCACCGCTGGCGAGCACCACGACCGGCTCGCCGCACCGCGCCGCGATCAGATCGAATGCCTGATGCAATGGAGTAGGCCATACAAGCTGCTCGCCCGATATCAACGATCGCGCAAGATCAAGATGCCGCGCACCGCCGACCACGAGCTTCGCGTTGGCGACCAGGCGCTGCGCCGCCGGCGACAGGCCGCTGATGCCATCTTCGCCGATGCCGATGATGGACAGCCAGCGGATCGCGTTGCAAATTGCGCCCGAGTTCACCACGGACCTCGCCCCGCATGCGCATTCTCATTCTCGGCGGCACCATTGAAGCCTCGCAGCTCGCACGGCTGCTGGCCGACGACAGCAGGTTCGAAGCGACGATGTCGCTCGCCGGCCGCACCGTCTCGCCGAAGCAGCAGGTGTTGCCGACCCGCATCGGCGGCTTTGGCGGCATTGCCGGTCTTGAAACCTGGTTGCGCGACAACGGCATCGCGGCGGTCGTCGACGCCACTCACCCCTATGCCGCACAGATCTCGGCCCATGCGGTCGCCGCCTGCAACGGGATCTCGATTCCGCTCGGCTCGATCATCCGCGCGCCGTGGGCGCGCGAAGACGGCCGCGACAACTGGATCGAGGTCGAAACCACCGGGGCCGCAGCACACGCGCTCGGCGATGCGCCCGCGCGTGTCTTCCTTAGCATCGGCCGGCAGGAGCTTGCCGCCTTCGCGGCCGCGCCCCAGCATCACTACATCGCGCGCACCATCGACCCGCCTGATGTCACGCTGCCTCCGGACATTCGCTTTGTTTATGACCGCGGTCCGTTCGATATTGCAACCGAACAAGCCTTTCTCGCGCGCGAGAAAATCGACATGATCGTCTCGAAGAATTCCGGCGGCGCTGCCACCTACCCGAAGATCGTCGCAAGCCGCCGCTTGCAGCTTCCGGTGGTGATGATCAGCCGCCCGCACAAGCCGCACGGCGTGGCACTCGATGTACCCGAGGCCGCAATGCATTGGCTCGAGACGCAGCTTGCTCATGGCGCAAGCTCCTCGCGCCGTGGCGTGTAGATCCATGGCTCCCCGCCGTCACGCGCAATCAGCCGTGTTGCCGACGAACCGATCAGCACCAGCGTGCGCATGTCGGCCTTGTTGGGGTCGACTTCGCCAAGCGTCGTCGTGATCCGCCGCATCTCGCCCGAACCGGCCGCGCGCACCATCACAATGACGCTGGACGGCGATTTGTGCCGACGCAGGATATCGAAGGCCTCACCTAGCTGATGCGGCCGCGCTTTCGAGAGTGGATTATAGAGCGCGATGACGAAGTCGCCGACGCAGGCTGCTTCGAGGCGACGCGTGATCGTCGTCCATGATTTGAGATTATCTGACAGAGAAATAGCGCAGAAATCGCTACCGAGCGGCGCGCCAATCTCGGCCGCCGCCGCCAGCATCGCGGTCACGCCCGGCTCGACGCGAATATCGAGCGCACGCCATTCCGCTGGTCCCGCCTCGATCGCCTCAAACACTGCGGCCGCCATCGCGAATACGCCGGGATCGCCGCCGGACACCACGGCCACGGATTTGCCCGATGCCGCCAGCTCCAGCGCATGCCGCGCGCGATCGAGCTCGACGCGATTGTCGCTCGCGTGCCGCCTTTGTCCCGCAGGCGCGGCAACGATGCGGTCGAGATAAGGTCCATAGCCGATCAGATCGGTGGCGTCTGCGAGCGCCGCCGACGCCGCCGGCGTCGTCAGCTCGGCCCGCCCGGGCCCCAATCCCACCACCGTGAGCGATCCGGTCATAGCGCCCGCCCCTGACCGGGGATCAGGACCATCGAGAAGTAAGGCCCCCGCTCCTGGTTGCAATCGGCCAACGGCGTGATGCGCTGATCCTCCATGGTGCCGCGCTCGACATAGAGCGCACGCGCCAACAGGCCGGCGCTCGCGACCGCGCGCTTCACCTTCGGCAGGTTGCGCCCGACCTTCATGATCACGGCCGCCTCGCAGCGCGTCAGCCGATCCGAGAGAACGTCCTCGGCAAGCGTGCCCGGCAGCACCGACAGGATATCGTCGCCCCAGGTGATCGGCACGTTGGCCCGAGTCCAGCAACCGGACATGCCTGTGACACCCGGCACGATCTCGACCGGATGATCGCGCTCGAGCCGCCGCCACATATGCATGAAGGAGCCATAGAAGAACGGATCGCCCTCGGCGAGCAGCCCGACCGAGCGCCCCTCGCGCAAGTGCGCGGCGATGCTGTCGGCGGCGCGGCGATAGAACTCCGCGATTTGCGTCTGATAGGACGCGTCCGCAACCGGCACCTCTTCGGTCACCGGATATTCCAGCCGCAGCTCGTGGCGATCAGCTCCGATCAACGGCGTCACGATGCCGCGCGCATTGCCCTCCAACCCGCGCTTGGCGAAATAGGCCACGACATCGACCGAGCACACCAGCCCCGCGGCACGCAAGGTCAGGTATCGCACGTCGCCCGGCCCGACCCCGATGCCGTACAGCGTCCCGGCGCGCGCGCAGCCTGCGATATCGTCGAGCCGGCTCATTCAGCGTCGCTCGCAATGGCATTGATGGCGGCGACCGCCATGGCGCTGCCGCCCTTACGCCCTTTGACGATGAGATACGGCACGCGCCCGTCCGCCGCCAACGCCTCCTTCGACTCCGCCGCGCCGACAAAGCCGACGGCGGTGCCGATCACGGCCGCGGGCCGTGGCGCACCGGCATCGAGCATGTCGAGCAGATGGAACAGTGAGGTCGGCGCGTTGCCGATCGCCACCAGCGCACCGGCAAGATGCGGCCGCCACAGCTCCATCGCCGCAGCCGAGCGCGTGGTGCCGAGCCGTGCCGCCAGGGCCGGCACCTCGGGATTGTCGAGGGTACAGATGATTTCATTGTTAGCTGGCAGCCGCGGCCGCGTAATACCCTGTGCCACCATCTTGGCGTCGCACAGGATGGGCGCGCCGCGGTTCAGCGCCTCGCGCGCTGCTGCGGCGAAATCGTGCGACATCGC
>NZ_JBARGP010000720.1:0-5809 GCF_049798375.1 Bradyrhizobium sp. | reverse complement strand
CCGACCTCGCGCCGTGCGCCACCCAGCCGGCCGCGCCGCCCGCCACAAAGGCCACGAGGCTCGCCGCAATGGCGCCATAGATCCAGCGGCGTGGCTGCCGCACCAGCCGCTCCAGCTCCAGCCGCTGCGGCACCGGCTCATTGATGACGGCGTCGTAGCGCGCGTGCAGGGCGTCGGCCATCTCACGCCAGGACTGCACCCGCACGGCGTCGTCGGGATGCGCCGCAAGCCAGGCCTCGACATCGCCGCGGCGCTCGGCCGGCAGCTCGTTGTCGACAAACGCGTGCAGTTCGTCCTCGGTGACGGGAATTTTCGGATCGGTCATTGCAATCGTCTCACTTCCAATCGTCTCACTTCCAAGGGATATTCCAAGAGATGGCCGTGCGCGGAGATGCGACGCCTCGCGCATGCCACGACGGTATTGTCGTCACATTGCCGGCCGGCGTTCATTTCACGCTCCGCAGCGATGGGCGGGCGCCCTCGAGCGAAGCGCGGACATGGGCGCGCGCCCGGGCGAGACGGGACATCACGGTGCCGATCGGCACGCCCTGGATGTCGGCGACCTCGCGGTAGCTCAGTCCTTCCAGCATCACCAGCAGCAGCACCGCGCGCTGCTCCTCCACCAGCGTCGCGAGCGCGCGCGCGATGTCGCGCCCCTCGGCCTCGGTGCCGCTGGCGTCAGGATTGTTGTCGGCGAGCGGCATGAATTGCGGCCGCCGCGCCAGCGAGCGGCGGCGGTTCTTGTTGAGATTGGTCAGGATCGTATAGAGCCAGCTTCTGATGTCGCCGCCGAGAAACAGCCGCTCGGAGCGCAGCGCCCGCACCAGCGTGTCCTGCACCAGATCGTCGGCCGCGTCGCTGTCGCGGGCGAGCGCGCGGGCATAGCGGCGCAGCGCCGGGATCATGGCTTCAACGCTCTGGCGAAACGCACTCATCTGCCGCCTCTCGGCTGTCGGGTCCAGCGGATGGCGCGCGATCGCGCAAACGCCCCTTGAGCCCAACATAACACCGTGGTGACGGGGCTATTCCGCGGCGCCACGGAGAGCAATGTTGCAGGTTAATGCGGCGGTTCAGCGGACGCCGGAACTTCGCTAACCGATTGGGGCTGTACCGGAATGAACCGGTGGTGTACCTCCATCTCTCAACACGTTCGATGGGAAAGCGGATGTCGCAGAATTCAGGTCTGATGCAGGGCAAGCGCGGGGTCATTCTCGGCGTCGCCAATAATCGCTCGATCGCCTGGGGCATTGCGAAGGCGGCGCGCGCGGCCGGCGCCGAGATCGCATTGACCTATCAGGGCGACGCGCTGAAGAAGCGGGTCGAGCCGCTCGCGGCCGAGCTCGGCGGCCTCGTGCTCGGCCATTGCGACGTCACCGATCCCGCCAGCATCGATGCGGTGTTCGATGTCCTGAAGCAGAAGTGGGGCAAGATCGATTTCGTCGTGCATGCGATCGCGTTTGCGGACAAGGACCAGCTCGACGGCCGCTACATCGAGACCACCCAGGACAATTTCACCAAGAGCATGCTGATCAGCTGCTACTCGCTGACCGCGATCGCGCAGCGCGCCGAGAAGCTGATGACCGACGGCGGCTCGATCATCACGCTGACCTATTACGGCGCCGAGAAGTGGATGCCGCATTACAACGTGATGGGTGTCGCCAAGGCCGCGCTGGAGGCCAGCGTGCGCTATCTCTCCGCCGACCTCGGCGAGAAGAACATCCGCGTCAACGCCATCTCGGCCGGGCCGATCAAGACGCTGGCCGCGTCCGGCATCGGCGACTTCCGCTACATCCTGAAGTGGAACGAATACAACGCGCCGATGCGCCGCACCGTCACGATCGACGAGGTCGGCGACAGCGCACTGTACCTGCTGTCCGACCTGTCGCGTGGCGTCACCGGCGAGGTGCACCATGTCGATTCCGGCTATCACGTGGTCGGCATGAAGCGGCCGGACGCGCCCGACATTGCGCTCGGCGGTTCGGCATCGAAGGACTGACGCCAAGGACCGACGCCAAGAACTGACGCAGCGACTGCAATGCCCGTGCCGACCATCTACTACATCCGCCACGGCGAGACGGACTGGAACGCGCTGGGTCGCTTGCAGGGCACGCAGGACATTCCGCTCAACGATCTCGGCCGCGTCCAGGCCAGCCATGCCGGCGGTGTGCTCGGCCAGCTCGTTGCACGTGACGGCCACGACGTCGCCCGGCTGCCTTTCGTCGCCAGCCCGCTAGGGCGGGCGCGCGCGACCATGGAGCTGGTGCGCGAGACCTTGGGCCTCCCGGCCGGCGGCTACACGCTCGACGACCGGCTGCGCGAGATCGGTTATGGCAAGTGGGAAGGCGCGACCTTGCCGGAGATGCAGGTCGCTGATCCCGTGTTCTTTGCCCGCCGCCAGACCGAGAAATGGACGCTGGCACCGGAAGGCGGCGAAACCTATGCTGATGTCGAGCGCCGCGTCCGCGCCTGGTACGATACGATCACGACCGACACCGTCGCGGTGGCCCATGGCGGCACCGCGCGGGCGCTGATGGTGACGCTGGGTTTCGAGATACCCGCCAGTGCGGTCGACCTGCCGATCCAGCAGGGCGCGGTTTATGTTTTCGGTCCGGATGGCTTGACCAAGTACAGCTAGCTGTTCACCGTCATTCCGGGGTGATGCGAAGCGTCGAGCCCGGAATCTCGAGATTCCGGGTCTGGTGCTTCGGACCGTCCCGGAATGACAGTTTCCTATTTGGTAGAAATCGCGCCATGTCCTTCAACACCTTCGGCCATATGTTCCGCGTCACCACCTTCGGCGAGAGCCATGGGGTTGCGATCGGCTGCGTGGTCGATGGCTGTCCGCCGCGGATCCCGCTCAAGGCCGAGGACATCCAGCTTGACCTTGATCGCCGCCGGCCCGGGCAGTCGCGCTTCACCACCCAGCGCCAGGAGCCGGACCAGGTGAAGATCCTGTCCGGCGTGATGGCGGATCCCGACGGCGGCGCGCAGGTCACGACCGGCACGCCGATTGCGCTTTTGATCGAGAATACCGACCAGCGGTCGAAGGACTATTCTGAGATCAAGGACAAATTCCGGCCCGGTCATGCCGACTTCACCTATGAGGCGAAGTACGGCCTGCGCGATTACCGCGGCGGTGGCCGCTCCTCGGCGCGCGAGACCGCGACCCGCGTCGCCGCCGGCGCCATCGCGCGCAAGATCCTGCGCGATGTGAAGGTCCGCGGCGCCCTGGTCCAGATGGGCCCGCACAAGATCGACCGCGCGAACTGGGACTGGGACGAGGTCGCCAACAATCCGTTCTTCTGCCCGGACAAGGACAAGGCGGCATTCTTCGAGGACTATCTCGACGGCATCCGCAAGAGCGGCTCGTCGATCGGCGCGGTGCTGGAGATCGTTGCCGAGGGCGTGCCGGCGGGCCTCGGCGCGCCACTCTATGCCAAGCTCGATGCCGATCTGGCGGCCGCGATGATGAGCATCAACGCGGTGAAGGGCGTCGAGATCGGTGCCGGCTTTTCCGCCGCCGAGCTCACCGGCGAGCAGAATGCCGACGAGATGCGCTCGGGCAATGACGGCACGCGCTTCCTCTCCAACAATGCCGGCGGCATCCTCGGCGGCATAGCGACCGGCCAGCCGGTGGTGGTGCGCTTCGCCGTGAAGCCGACCTCGTCCATCCTCACGCCACGGCTTTCGGTCGATCGCCAGGGTCACGAGACCGAGGTCATGACCAAGGGGCGCCACGACCCCTGCGTAGGCATCCGCGCCGTGCCGGTCGGCGAGGCGATGATGGCCTGCGTGCTGGCCGATCACCTGCTGCGCCATCGCGGCCAGGTCGGATAGCTCGTCATTGCGAGCGAAGCGAAGCAATCCAGGGCCAGGAAAAAAAGATTGGATTGGTTCGTCGCTGACGCTCCTCGCAACGACGGAGCTTCAACCGGATGGCATCATCCTCCGCCGGTCGAACTGAGCTCGCGATTTTATCGCCGCCGCCTCTCTGGTGGCATATGGTGCTGGTCATGGTGAACACCGCCAAAATACGCGATATCGCCGCGTGGCTGGTCGACGGCGCGCGGAGCGCGGCGACGCCGGCCGGGATGATGGCGCAGGCCTGCGAGCGGCTGGTCGAAGCCGGCGTGCCGCTGTGGCGCGTCGGCGTCTTCATCCGCACCTTACATCCGGAAATCTTCGGCCGCAGCTTCATCTGGCGGCCGGGCGCCGAGGTCGAGACCGGCACGGTCGGCTTCGATTTCCTGGATTCGCCGGCTTTCACGCAGTCACCGCTCTCGGTCGTCGTGACCGAAGGCATCGAAGTCCGGGCCGATCCGTTCAGTCCCTTGAGCGAAGGTTTTCCGATCTTGCTGGATCTTCGCGCCGAGGGCGTCACCGACTATCTCGCGCTGCCGATGACCTTCATGGATCGTACCGCGCACGCCTCGAGCTGGACCACGACGCGACCGGGCGGTTTCTCCGACGATGAGGCGGATGCGATCCGCGCGCTGATGCCGGCGCTGTCGCGCTACACCGAGATCGTCTCTCTGCGCCGCACCGCAGAGATGCTGCTCGACACCTATGTCGGCAACCGTGCCGGCGAGCGAATCCTAGGCGGCCAGATCCGCCGCGGCCATACCGATACGATGCATGCGGCGATCTGGCTGTCGGATTTGCGCGGCTTCACGCCGTTGTCGGACCGTCTGCCGGCCGAGACCGTCGTCGAGATCCTCAATCATTATTTCGATTGCCAGGTCGCCGCGATCAGGAGCCATGGCGGCGAGGTGCTGAAATTCATGGGCGATGGCCTGCTCGCCGTGTTTCCGATCGCCGAACAGGATGACGACAAGGCGGCGGTCTGTGGGCGCGTGCTGGACGCGGCGCGGCAATCCCGCGCCAGCGTCGACGCGCTCGAATACCGTGTCGGCGATGCCACCGAGCGCTTCCGCTTCGGCGTGGCGCTGCATGTCGGGCAATTGCTCTACGGCAATATCGGCGGCGCCGACCGGCTCGACTTCACCTGCATCGGCCCGGCGGTCAATCTCGCCGCACGACTGGAGAAGATCGCAGGCCGTCTGAAGCGCACGGTGGTCGCATCCGAGGCGTTCGCGCGTTTCTGCTCTGGCGCCTGGGCCGATCTCGGTGCGTTTCCGATCGCGGGCTTTGCCGCCGAGCAGCGGGTGTTCGGGCTGCAGGACGAGGCGACACTGGCGTAAATCACTCCTCCGGTTCGGTCGTGAACAGCAGCGGATATCCTTTGGCCCGGCCGGCATCGGTCGCCCGCGTCGCCTTGGTCTCGGCGATATCACGAGTGAACACGGCGACGACGCAGACGCCACGCCGGTGCGCCGTGATCATCACCTTGTAGGCCTCGTCCTCGGTCATGCGGAACTCCGCCTTCAGGATCATCGTGACGAATTCGCGCGGCGTGTAGTCGTCGTTGACCAGGATCACCTTGTAGAGGCGAGGGCGCGCGACCTGGGTTTTGACCGCAGGCTTGGTCTTGGTCGCGGGCTTGGTGACGGAGTCGTTCATGCAGCCCCTCCGATTGCGGTCGTGCTGAAGGCAGCGGAGCCATGTCAGGATACAGCGTCTCGTCATGTCGCGAAACCGCATCGTCGTACGATGGGCCCAGCGGCAGCGCATGGATGCGCCGGACCATGCGCCTGCCTGCTTTGGTGGCGAGCCGCCGCGGCGCAGGGCAGAGCTCGCCTTCGGCTAACCTGAAAGTGAATGACTTCGGCGCTTCCCGCTTTGCCGGCTGCGGATTGCATGTCACCATCGCGTCACACGATTGGAGGGCAGCTCATGCGCTGGTGGATCT
>NZ_JBARGP010000719.1:0-2503 GCF_049798375.1 Bradyrhizobium sp. | reverse complement strand
CCTCCTACGTCACGTCCGCCATCCTCGACGTGTCGGGCGGCCGCTGACCGCCCGCGCATCTTCAGAATTGCAATCTCACGGAACATTTGATCATGGCCACTTACGATCTCGTCGTCATCGGTACCGGTCCTGGAGGCTATGTCTGCGCTATTCGCGCGGCGCAGCTCGGCATGAAGGTGGCCGTGGTCGAGAAGAATGCGACGCTTGGCGGCACCTGCCTCAATGTCGGCTGCATGCCCTCGAAGGCGCTGCTGTATGCGTCGGAAATGTTCGAGGAGGCCGGGCATTCCTTCGCCAAGATGGGCGTCAAGGTCTCGGCGCCGGCGCTCGATTTGCCGTCGATGATGAACTTCAAGCAGCAGGGCATCGACGGCAACGTCAAGGGCGTCGAGTTCCTGATGAAGAAGAACAAGATCGACGTGCTCGCCGGCAAGGGCAAGATCCTCGGCACCGGCAAGGTGCAGGTCACCGGGAATGACGGCGCCAGCCAGACGGTCGAGACCAAGAGCATCGTGATCGCCACCGGCTCCGACATCGCGCGGCTGAAGGGCATCGAGATCGACGAGAAGCGCATCGTCTCCTCCACCGGTGCGCTGTCGCTGGAGAAGGTGCCCGGCAAGCTGCTCGTGGTCGGCGCCGGTGTCATTGGCCTCGAGCTCGGCTCGGTGTGGCGCCGCCTCGGTGCACAGGTGACCGTGGTCGAATTCCTCGACCGTATTCTTCCGGGGATGGATGGCGAGATCGCCAAGCAGTTCCAGCGCATGCTCGAGAAGCAGGGCTTTGCGTTCAAGCTCGGCGCCAAGGTGACCGGCGTCGATACCTCGGGTGCGACGCTGAAGGCCAGCATCGAGCCGGCCGCCGGTGGCGCAGCGGAAACGCTGGAGGCTGACGTCGTGCTGGTCTGCATCGGCCGCGTTCCCTACACAGATGGTCTCGGCCTGCAGGAAGCTGGCGTCACGCTCGACAATCGCGGCCGCGTCCAGATCGATCACCATTTCGCAACCAGCGTGCCGGGCGTCTACGCGATCGGCGATGTCGTCGCCGGCCCGATGCTGGCGCACAAGGCCGAGGATGAAGGCGTCGCAGTCGCCGAAATCCTCGCAGGCCAGGCTGGCCATGTGAACTACGACGTCATTCCTGGCGTGGTCTACACCACGCCGGAAGTCTCCTCCGTCGGCAAGACCGAGGAAGAGCTGAAGCAGGCGGGTACAGCTTACACAGTCGGCAAGTTTCCCTTTACCGCCAACGGCCGTTCCAAGGTCAACCAGACCACGGACGGCTTCGTCAAGATTCTGGCGGATGCGAAGACCGACCGCGTGCTCGGCGTGCACATCATCGGCCGCGAGGCCGGCGAAATGATCCACGAAGCGGCCGTGTTGATGGAGTTCGGCGGCTCGGCCGAAGATCTGGCGCGCACCTGTCACGCCCATCCGACCCGTTCGGAGGCGATCAAGGAAGCCGCGCTTGCGGTGGGCAAGCGCGCCATCCATATGTGACCGACGCCAATGCGCGGCATGTTCCGGACGAAGCAATCTTAAGGCTTCGATAAGGCGCATGCCGTGAGATTTGCCGAACTGCGCTTGCATCGCGCGTGATCGCATGCGCATCGGCCTCGCGGGGCGGAGATGGAAGTCTATGCTGCGCCGCCTGCTTCAGCCGTTCTGGGTCCTGCTCGCGATCATCTTCCTGATCGAGGCTTGGCTGTGGGATCATCTCGAGCCGATCGTGGCGCGGGTGGTCTCCTTGATCCCCTTGCGCGCATTGAAGCGATGGCTGTCCGCGCGGATCGACACGCTGCCGCCGGCCCTGACGCTGGTCGTATTCTGCGTGCCGGTGATCATGCTGTTCCCGCTGAAGCTGATCGGGCTGTGGCTGCTGGCGCATCATCATTGGGCGGCCGCGTTCTGCGCGATCATCTTCGCCAAGCTGCTGGGTGTCGGCGTCACCGCCTTCGTGTTCGACGTGACGCGCGACAAGCTGCTGCAGATGGGGTGGTTCGAATGGCTTTATCAGTCCGTTCTGACGCTACGCGCCAAGGCGGCCGAGCTGGTCGATCCGGTCAAGGCACGCATCCGCGAGCTCGTTCATGGCAATGGCGACGGCTGGTCCTCGCGCATGCTCCGCGTGATCCTGCGCTTCCGGAAAAGCGTGCAGGCGCGGTGAGCTTATCGCCTCTGCGCGGCAAGGATCGGCTATCATAGTTCCGTCGTTGCGAGCGAAGCGACGTGTCCACCATAGGGCGACGGGCGACGGCGAAAGCAATCCTGAGCCAGGAAGTAAGTCTGGATTGCTTCGTCGCTGACGCTCTTCGCAACGACGAAGCCCGCACTCGGCTCAGGGCAGATGCAGCAGATGCGGCTCGAACACGCCGAGCGCGGTCATGGCGATGCCGACCAGAGCAAGCCCACCGGAGATCCAGGCCAGCGCGAGGATGCCGGTGATGATGGTCGCGGATGCCAGCACGATGCCGATCTGGAACGCGGCCGACGCCAGCTCGTAGTGA
>NZ_JBARGP010000718.1:0-7594 GCF_049798375.1 Bradyrhizobium sp. | reverse complement strand
GAACTGGCCCGCGAGGCCCAGCTCGAGAAGGCCCAGCGCCTGGCGGCATTGGCACGGCCGGCGCCGCCCCGCCATCCCGCGGGCCGTCCGCATCCGTTGCGGCCGCAACCGCCTGACACGGCCGATCACGGCCGGGAAGAAGAGGGCTGATGCGAAGCCCGGCACTGTGCTCGCAACAAAGTGAGGCATTTCGGGCCGGCTTGACGTAACGTCACGCGGTCCGGTCCGTAGCTTCAGGCGAAACGCCGCTTCCACGGAGACCACCATGATCGATCGTCGCCTGCTTCTCACCTCCGCTGCCGGATTGCTCGGCCTGCTGTCGTTGCGCTGGTTCGGAACGACCGCGCCGGCTCGCGCCGCCGAAAAATTCGAGATCGAGAAAACCGACGCCGAATGGCGCTCGCAGCTGACGCCGGAGCAATATGACATCCTGCGTCGGGAGGGCACCGAGCGGCCCTGGACCAGCGCGTTGCTCAAGGAACATCGCAAGGGCACCTTCGCCTGCGCCGGCTGCGACCTGCCGCTGTTCGCCTCCGAGACCAAGTTCGAGAGCGGCACCGGCTGGCCGAGCTTCTACAAGCCGCTGGATAACGCGGTCAGCACCCACACCGATCGTACCTTCGGCATGGCGCGCACCGAGGTGCACTGCCGCCGCTGCGGTGGCCATCTCGGCCACGTCTTCGACGATGGCCCGAAGCCGACCGGCCTGCGCTACTGCATGGACGGCCTCGCGCTGACCTTCCATCCGGCGGCGCCTAAAGAGAGCTAACAAAACCTTCGACCGGTTTCGCCGGCTCGTCCGTTCAAGATTTGCAAACGGATCGTGACGAGCCGGCGCCCCACCCAAAGCGGCGGGTGAGCGCATGATCTCGCGCAGCCCGAGCCCGGCAAGAGTTGCCCGCTCGGCAATTGTTCACCAGTTTTTGCGCCGCTGTTTCTGGCACGCTTTTAACTAAGCGTCTGATTTGACATGTCTTTCGTTGTTGGCACAACGATTGCGACAGTCTCCGCGAAGTGCGGTGCGGGTGATCCCAAACCCCGAACCGCCGGATCGAAACGTGGAGACTTTGGTATGGGTATCTTCGACGCGCTGAACACTTCCGTGGGCGGCTTGCAGGCGCAGTCCTTCGCCCTGCAGAACATTTCGGGCAACATCGCCAACGCTTCGACCACCGGCTACAAGGGAATCGAGACCTCGTTCGAGGATCTCATTCCGGATGCCACCACGCCGAGCAAGCAGGTCGCCGGCGGCGTCACCGCCTTCGCGCAGTCTACCATCACCACCCAGGGCACCGTGACCACGACGACGGTCGCCACCAACATGGCGATCAATGGCGACGGTTTCTTCTCGGTGCAGAAGGCGAACTCGATCACCGACAACGTACCGGTGTTCTCCGGCACCACCGACTACACCCGCCGTGGCGACTTCCAGGTCAACGCCAACGGCAATTTGGTCAACGGCGCCGGCTACTACCTGATGGGCGTCTCGGTCGACGCCAAGACCGGCAACCCGACCGGCAACGTGCCGGCGGTGCTGCAATTCCAGAACAACTTCATCCCGGCGCAGGCGACCTCGGCGGTCCAGTACGCCGCGAACCTGCCGACCACGCCCAAGACACCCGCAAGCTCCAGCGCGTCGGCCGGCACCCTCGCCGCCGCCGGCGGCCTCAATCCGGCGGACTTCGCCGCCAACCCACTGCCGGTCGGCACGCCGGCCGCTCCCTACACCGACAACACCATCACCGGATCGGCCGCCTTGAACCAGGCGGCAACGCCGGCGCCGATCACGACGGCGACTAAGCTGTCCGGCACGGCGCCAAGCGACTCGCTGCCGACGAGCTTCGCGTCCGGCGACGTCATAGTCGTGAACGGCACCAGCCTCAACTTCATCGCCGGCACGACATCGAGCGGCACCAATATCGCGATCGGCGACAATGTCGGCGCGCTGTTCTCGGCGATCCAGGGCATCACCGGCGTGGCCCCGACCATCAATGCCGCGACCGGTGCGATTACCCTCCACACCGGCACGGCGGCGAACCTCAACATCACCAGCACTGCTCCGGCCTTCTCGGCGCTCGGCTTCGCATCTCCGGTCACGATGGCCCGCGGCGGCGGCGGCACCGCCGGCACCGGCGTCGTGCAGGCCAACGACATCACGGCCTTCACCAACGAATCCATCAGCGGTGGCGCGGTCACCTGCTACAACGCGGCCGGCACGCCAGTGAACGTGCAGATGCGCTGGGCCAAGACCGACAGCGCCTCGCTCGGCTCCGGTCACCAGGACACCTGGAACCTGTTCTACCAGACCTCGACCACGGCAACCGGCACCGGCGTGTCCTGGGTCAATTCCGGGACCAACTTCACATTCTCCTCCAACGGCGCGCTGTCGTCGCCGACCGGCTCGGCAATCAGCATCCCCGGCGTCGTCGTCGACGGGCAATCGCTCGGCTCGCTCTCCGTCAACATTTCCTCCGGCGCACTGACGCAATATGCGAGCACCGCCGGCGCCGCCACCATCAACACCATCTCGCAGAACGGCTTCTCCGCCGGTCAGCTGCAATCGGTCGCGATCAACAATTCGGGCCTGGTGGTCGGCACCTTCTCGAACGGCCAGAACATCGATCTCGCCCAGGTCACGCTGTCGCACTTCAATGGCACCAACTACCTGAAGGCACTCGATGGCGGCGCCTACGCGGCCACCGACCTCTCGGGTCCGGCGATCATCGGCGCCTCCGGTACGATCTCCGGCTCGTCGCTGGAAGGATCCAACACCGACATCGCCGACGAGTTCACCAAGCTGATCGTGACCCAGCAGGCCTATTCGGCCAACACCAAGGTGATCACGACGGCCAACGACATGGTTCAGTCTCTCCTAAGCGTGCTGCGCTGATCGCATGCGCGCCTCGCGACATAACATGAAACGAGCATCATCATGGGTCTGAGTTCGGCTCTAGCCACCGCGATGGCGGGCCTGCGCTCAACGCAGGCGTCGCTTTCGATCATCTCGTCGAATGTCGCCAATGCGCAGACACCCGGCTACGTCGCGCAGAACCCCAACCAGGTCGAGGTCGCGAGCGGCAATTACGGCTCGACCGTTGCCACCAACGGCGTCAACCGTCAGCTCGATCTGTTCGTGCAGAACCAGCTCCGCACCGAGACCGCGGGCGGCGGCTACGCTGACCAGATGGCCAACATTCTCGGCCAGCTGCAAAGCGTCTACGGCACGCCCGGCGGCGACGGTACGCTGGAAGGCACGCTGAACAACTTCACCACCGCGCTGCAGTCGCTGTCGAACAATCCCAGCGACAGCTCGGCGCAGGCGGTGGCGCTGTCGGCGGCGCAGTCGCTGGCGCAGCAGCTCAACACGACGACGCAGGGCATCCAGACGTTGCGCACCAACGTCTCGCAGGATCTCGGCACGTCGACGACTGCGGCCAACGGGCTGATGACCCAGATCGCGCAGTTCAACACCCAGCTGCAGGGCCTCAGCAGCAATGATCCGTTGGCCGCGACGCTAATGGATCAGCGCGACAGCGCCATCACCCAGCTTGCGAAATACACCGATGTCCGGGCGGTGACCGATGGCAATCAGGTCAACCTGTTCACGACATCGGGCATCCAGCTCGTCGGCGCGGGCCTCGCGTCGCAATTCCAATATACGTCGCCGGGCTCGCTGAACGCGACGTCGCTCTACAGCACAAACCCGACCCAGAACGGGGTCGGCTCGCTCACCATCAAGCTGCCGAACGGCGCAGCGCTCGATGTGGCCTCCAACAATGTGGTGGGCTCGGGCCAGATCGCAGCCGACATCAAGCTGCGCGACCAGACCCTGGTGCAGGCGCAGACCCAGGTCGACCAGCTCGCCGCCACGATGTCCTCGGCGCTGTCGGACAAGACCACGGCAGGCACGCCGGTCTCCGGCCCGCCATCGGGCTTCGACGTCAGCACCTCGGGGCTATCAGCAGGCAACAGCATCAACCTGACCTACACCGACTCGAGCAACGTCCAGCACCAGATCAAGATCGTCAACGTTACCGATCCGTCGGCGCTGCCGTTGCGGAACGGGGTGAATGCCAACCCGACCCTGGTCGGCGCCAACTTCTCGCTCGGCTTGGCCTCGGTGGTGTCGCAGCTCAATACCGCGCTTGGCGGCGCGCACCTGCAGTTCACCAATCCCTCCGGCTCGACCTTGCGCATCACCGATGACGGCACCAGCGCAGCGACGGTGAACTCGGCTTCGGCCACGACCACGGTGCAGACGCTCGCGAGCGGCAACGCGCAACTGCCGCTGTTCACCGACGGTACCACGTTCTACACCGGCGCCATCACCGGCAGCGGGTCGGAAATGACCGGGCTCGCCGGGCGCATCACGGTCAACGCCGCGCTGACAGCCGATCCGGCCAGGCTTTCGAACTATTCGAGCTCTTCGACAACAGCGGCGGGCGATGCCACGCGTCCGAGCTTCCTGTTCTCGCAGCTGACGCAGGCGACCTTCAGCGTCTCGCCGACCACGGGGCTCGGCTCGTCGGCGCAGCCGTTCAAAGGCACGGTGTCGAGCTATCTGCAGCAGTTCATCAGCCAGCAGGGCAATGCCGCCACGCTCGCAACCCAATTGCAGCAGGGGCAGAGCGTGGTGGTGTCGACCTTGCAGCAGAAATTCAACTCGACCTCGGCCGTCAACATGGACGCCGAGATGTCAAACCTGATCCAGGTCCAGAACACCTATGCGGCCAACGCTCATATCATGTCGGTGGTCCAAAGCATGATGCAGAGCCTGCTTCAGGCCAACAGGTAAGGCGCGTCACATGTCGATCAGCAGCATCAATTACGGTTCGTCCTTGCTCGGCCTGTCCGTGCGCAACATCAACAATCAGCTTTCCGACCTCTCGACGCAGCTCTCCAGCGGCGTCAAGTCGAGCACCTATGCCGGCATGGGCGCGGACGAAGGCTTTGCGGTCGCCGCGCGTTCGCAACTGTCGAACATCGCCGCCTTCACCAGCACGATGACCCACGTCAACACCATCATCGGGGCGGCGAACACCGCACTGCAGTCGCTGCAGTCGATCCATGACCAGGTGCAGAGCGGAGCCTCGGCATCGCCTCAGAACGTGACCAGCTCGGGCCAGAGCGTCGGCCAGCAGACCGCGCTGTCCAACCTGTCGGCGATTGTTGGCATCGTCAACAGCCAGGTCGGCGACCGCTACATCTTCTCGGGCTCGGCGACCAATCAGCCGGCGATGGCCGCTGCAGACGATATCCTGAACGGCACTCCGACCCAGGCCGGGCTGAAGCAGGTGATATCGGAGCGGCAGCAGGCCGATCTCGGCACCACCGGGATGGGGCGGCTCGTGCTGTCGTCTTCGAGCACGGTCCCGCTGACACTTGCTGAGGATGCCGCCAACTCGCCGTTCGGCTTCAAGCTCGACAGCGTGAACTCCTCGCTGACCAATGCCGCAATCTCCCAGCCATCCGGAACGCCGACGTCGGTCTCGGTGGATTTCACTGCTGGCGATCCCAATCCAGGGGACCAGATCACCTTCAAGTTCGACCTGCCGGATGGCACCACGGAGGCGATCCAGCTCACCGCTTCGAACACGACGCCGTTGGCGGCCAACAGCTTCGCCATCGGGGGCTCGCCGGCGGCGACAACGGCGAATCTGCAGACGGCGCTCGGCAGCGCGATCACCACGCTGGCCAACACCTCGTTGAAGGCGGCCTCCGCCGTCGAGGCCGGTAACGACTTCTTCAACGCCGGTAGCGTCGCAACCGGAAGCGCGGTCAACAACAACAACTCCACGACGCCGGCGCGGATCACCGGTGCCACCCTGCTGTCGGGGACAGCCAGCGCCACCTCCAATTCGATCAGCAGCAGTTTCGCGGCCAACGACACCATCACGGTGAATGGGCAGACGATCACGTTCGTGGCCTCCGGTGCGACCGACAACAACCACGTCAACGTCACCGACAGCGTGCAGACGCTGCTGTCGAAGATCGACGCGCTGAGCGGCACGTCGACGCCGTCCACGGTCACTGCCGGGCGCATCTCGCTGCACACCGACGATCCCGCGAGCTTCTCGGTCTCGAGCTCGAACACGACTGCCTTTGCGGCGCTCGGCTTCTCGGGAACCGTGACCGCACCGACCCCGCCGTTGCGCGTCTCCGGCTCGCCGCTCGGTTCGGCGACCAGCCTCGCCAACGGCTCGGCCAATACGGTCGCCTGGTACACCGGCAACAGCAGCTCGGGCAGCGCACGGTCGACCGCTTCGGTCCAGATCGACACCTCGCAGAGCGTACAGTTCGGAGCCCAGGCCAACGAGACGGCGATCCGCACGCTGGTGCAGCAGACCGCAGTCTATGCAGCGGTCTCGGCCTTGCCGAGCGCCTCCGATCCAACCGGTCAGATCGCGGCAAAGCAGATCGGCGCCCTCAGCCAACGCATCGCCGCCAATATGACGCCGCAGCTTGGCCAGCAGACGATTTCGGACATCCAGACCGATTTCGCCAACGCCCAGACCACGATGAAGGATGCCGGCGCACGGCAGACCCAGGCGAAGGCAGCGCTGCAGAGCATGGTCGACCAGACCGAGGGCATCTCCCAGAACGAGGTCGCTGCCCAGATCCTGCAGCTGCAGACCAATCTGCAGGCGTCCTACCAGACGACCTCGATGTTGTCGCAGCTCTCGCTGGTGAAGTTCCTCTAGGAATTAACCCAGGGGTGGTCCCGTTAGGCTTTCGTTAACCACGTCTGTTTAACCTTCGTTTAGACGTGGGGCGATGTCATGCCTCATTGGGATCGCGACCATGACCGAGCGGATTCACCTGGTGATTGCCACGCCCTGTTTCGGGGGGCAGGTGTCGAGCATCTACGCAAGCTCGATCTTCGCCCTGCAGCGCGAGCTGCGCGCGACCTCCAACGTCAACCTGACCGTTCATATGCGGGATGGCGATGCCTTGATCACGCGGGCGCGCGCCAATCTCGTCGCGTTGTTTCTGAGTGATCCGACCGCCACCCATTTCCTGTTCGTGGACGCCGATATCGGCTTTACGCCAAGCCAGGTGTTCCGGCTGATCGAATCCGGCGGCGACGTCGTTGCCGGCATCTATCCCATCAAGCGGGTCAATTGGGACAAGGCGAAGCGGGCGATCGATGCCGGCCGCGCGAACCTTGCATCGGCTTCACTGGATTACGTGTTCGAGATCGACGATCCCGATCACGTCGTGGTTGCCAATGGCTTTGCCCGGGTGCGCTACGCAGGCACCGGGTTCCTGATGATCCGCCGTCATGTGCTGGAGCGGATGTGCGCGCACCCCGACTATGCGTCGCTGCGGTTCATCCGCGAGCATTCGCATGATGCATTGGCCGGCAACCCGAACCGTTTCGCGCTGTTCGAATGCATGATCGACCCGGCGACCGGCACCTATCTCAGCGAGGACTTTGCGTTCTGCAAGCGCTGGACCGATCTCGGCGGCGAGATCTGGGCTGATCTCGAAAGCCGCCTGGACCATGTCGGTCCAGCCGTGTTCCGCGGCGACGTCGGGTCGCAATTCGTCGCAGCGCCCGCTGCGGCCGATGCTGCGTAAGATTTTGCGATGA
>NZ_JBARGP010000717.1:0-3162 GCF_049798375.1 Bradyrhizobium sp. | reverse complement strand
ATTTCGCGGCCTGTGCCCGCGCGTTGATATCAGCGAACTACACCAGCGAGAAGCGCATCGTCGGCCATGGCGGCAGCGCTGGCGGCATGCTGATGGGCGCGGTCGCAAATCGCGCCGGCGAACTGTTTTCGGGTATCGTCGCCGAGGTGCCGTTCGTCGACGTGCTCAACACCATGCTCGACCACTCGCTGCCGCTGACGCCGCCGGAATGGCCGGAATGGGGCAATCCCACCGAGAGCGAGGCGGACTTCCGCACCATCCTGTCCTACTCGCCCTATGACAACATCGCCGCAAAACCCTACCCGGCGATCCTGGCGATGGCAGGCCTCACCGATCCCCGCGTCACCTATTGGGAGCCGGCGAAATGGGTCGCGCGGTTGCGCGCCACCATGACATCAGGCGGGCCGATCCTGCTGCGCACCAATATGGGCGCGGGCCATGGCGGGGCCTCGGGCCGCTTCAACCGGCTCGACGAGGTCGCGATCGTCTACGCATTCGCGCTGTGGGCCGCCGGGCTGACGGACAAGGGCGCGTGATGCAGGTTCGCGTCGACAGCCTGTTGGAAGGCGCCGCGCGCGCAACAGGCGCGGTCGTCATCATCGACGTCTTTCGTGCCTTCACCACCGCGGCGGTGGCGTTGTCGCGCGGCGCCAATGAGATCATCGTGGTCGGCGGCGTCGAGGAAGCGATGCACCTGCGCGATGCCGGCATCGGCCAGATCTGCATGGGCGAGGTCGGCGGCATCAAGCCTGATGGTTTCGATCTCGGCAACTCGCCGTTCGAAGCGTCGCAGGCCGATCTCGCCGGCAAGACCATCATCCAGCGCACCAGCGCCGGCACGCAAGGCATCGTCACGGCGAAGCAGGCGACAAGGCTTTATGCGGGTTCGCTGGTGACGGCGAGGGCGTTGACGCGCGTGCTGCGCGCACATGGGCCGGAACAGGTGACGCTGGTCGGGATGGGACTCGACGGCAAGGTGCGAACTGACGAAGACGATCTCTGCGCGATCCATCTGCGCAATCTGCTGCAGGGACGGCCTGGCAGCATCACCGGCACGCGCGAGGTGATTTTGGCCGGCCCGCAGATTCCGGACTTCGCCGACCCGGCCAAGCCGCATCTGCACCCCAGGGATCTCGACATCGCGCTGGATATCGACCGCTTCGACTTCGCCGTCTGCGTCACCAAGGAGAACAGCCGCCTGGTGGCGCGGAAGGAGACCGCATAGCCCGCACGCACGTGAGCGAAACCGCATGATCTCGGGCGAGGAAGCGCGGACGTATGCAGGCTGTTCCGCCGAGGCTGTTGCGAGTTCGTAGTAAGACGCAGGCAGCTCGATGCAGACACAGCTGTCGTCCCGGGCAAGCGAAGCGCAACCCCGGATCCATAGCCACCGCTGCTCGTTGTTGGACACGCTGGAGCGCGCGTTCTCCGGAAAACGCCTGCCGATGGCTATGGTCCCGGATCGGCGTTCGCTTTGCTCGCTTGTCCGGGACGACAGTTGGGGCTGGAATTACCGGCCGTTCTTCTTCCGCCACGCCGCAAAATCGGTCAGCGTCTGTTCCTGCGTCGCCGGATAGAGCCCGACGATGGAGCGGCCCTTTGCCACCTCTTCCGCCACGAAATCCTCGAACGCGGTCATCTCGAACGTCTCGTCCGCGATCTCATCCGCGAGGTGCGCGGGGATGACGACGACGCCGTCGGCGTCACCGAGGATGAGGTCGCCGGGGAATACCGGCGCATCGCCGCAGGCGATCGGGCCATTGATCTCGATCGCATGATGCAACGTCAGATTAGTGGGGGCGCTCGGTCGCCGGTGGAAGGCGGGGATGCCGAGCCTGGCGATCTCGCCGGAATCGCGGAAGCCGCCATCGGTGACGACGCCGGCGACGCCGCGCTGATGCAAGCGGCTGACCAGGATTGCACCGGCGGATGCAGCCCGCGCGTCCTTGCGGCTGTCCATCACCAGCACCGCGCCCGGCGGACATTCCTCGACCGCCTTGCGCTGCGGATGCGCGGGATCGCGGAACACATCGAGCTTGTTGAGATCTTCGCGTGCGGGAATGTAGCGCAGCGTGAAGGCCTCGCCGACCATCGTCGGCTGCTCCGGATTCAACGGGCGAACGCCCTGGATACACTGGACGCGCAGGCCGCGCTTAAACAGCGCGGTCGCGACCGTCGCGGTGGAGATGGTCTTGAATTTGTTGCGGGTGGCGTTGCTGAGTTTGGTCATGCTGCTATCTCTCTGATCGTCATTCCGGGGCAGGCGAAGCCTGAACCCGGAATCTCGAGATTCCGGGTTCGATGCTGGCGCATCGCCCCGGAATGACGGTTGAGCAACTAATAAATCACAGGCTCGCCGACCGGCGCGCCGAAGCCGGTTTCCAGGAAGTCGAAATCGCAACCTTCATTGGCCTGCTTGATGTGGCGGGCGAACATCCAGCCATAGCCGCGCTCGAAGCGCGGTGCCGGTGGTTTCCATGCGGCGCGGCGGCGCGCCAGCTCTTCCGCCGGCACATCGAGATTGATCGTGCGCGCGGCGACGTCGAGCGTGATGCGGTCGCCATTCCTGATCAGCGCCAGCGGACCGCCGATATAAGCCTCCGGCGATACATGCAGGATACAGGCGCCATAGCTGGTGCCGCTCATCCGCGCGTCCGACAGCCGCACCATGTCGCGCACGCCCTGTTTCACGAGCTTGGTCGGAATCGGCAGCATGCCCCATTCCGGCATGCCGGGGCCACCTTGCGGTCCGGCATTGCGCAGGATCAGCACGTGGTCCGGCGTGACGTCGAGATCGGGATCGTCGATCGCCTTCTTCATCGACGGATAGTCGTCGAACACCAGCGCCGGCCCGGTATGCTTGAGGAAGCGCGGGTCGCAGGCGGACGGCTTGATGACGCAGCCATCGGGCGCAAGATTGCCCTTCAACACCGCAAGCGCACCCTCCTTGTAGATCGGGTTGGCGACGGAGCGGATGACATCGTCATTATAGATCTCGGCACCTTCGATGTTCTCGCCGAGCGTCTTGCCGTTCGCCGTGACGCAGTCGAGATGCAGATGCTCGCGGATGCGGTTCATCAGCGCGGGCAGCCCGCCGGCGTAGTAGAAATCTTCCATCAGATAGGTATCGCCGCTCGGCCGGACATTGGCCAGCACCGGCAC
>NZ_JBARGP010000716.1:0-2015 GCF_049798375.1 Bradyrhizobium sp. | reverse complement strand
CATGGAGCGGCACACGGTGTCGCGCCTGATCGGCGCACCTCCCGGCTATGTCGGCTTCGACCAGGGCGGTCTGCTGACCGATGGCGTCGACCAGCATCCGCATTGCGTGGTGCTGCTCGACGAGATCGAGAAGGCACATCCGGACCTGTATAACGTGCTGCTGCAGATCATGGATCATGGCCGGCTCACCGACCATAACGGCAAGCAGGTCAATTTCCGCAACGTGATCCTGATCATGACCACCAATGCCGGCGCGGCCGATCTCGCCAAGCAGGCGTTCGGCTTTACCCGCAGCAAGCGGGAAGGCGACGACCATGAGGCGATCAACCGCCAGTTCGCGCCGGAATTCCGCAACCGGCTCGATGCCATCGTGTCGTTCTCGCATCTGGCGGTCGACGTCATCGGCATGGTGGTCGAAAAGTTCGTGCTGCAGCTCGAAGTGCAACTCGCCGACCGCGACGTCACGATCGAGCTGTCGGAGCCCGCCAAGGCCTGGCTGATCCAGCACGGCTATGACGAGCAGATGGGCGCGCGCCCAATGGGCCGCGTGATCCAGGAGCACATCAAGAAGCCGCTGGCGGACGAGGTGCTGTTCGGCAAGCTGAAGGGCGGCGGTCACGTCCGCGTCGTGCTGGTCAAGGATGAGGCGAGCGCCGAGGAGAAGATCGGCTTCGAGTTCGTCGAGGGACCGGTGGCGCCCAAGTCCGAAGTGCCGGCGGCGCGCAAGCGCAAGCCGAAGTCCGGCGGACCGGGCAGTAATGGCGGCGGCGGGGCTCCCAAGGGCCCGGTGTCGAAGGGACCAATGGTGAAGGCGTAATCGCCAGACCAACGGAATGCGAAAAGGCCGGCAGCGATGTCGGCCTTTTTTGTTGCCCGTTCGTCGCCGCTACGCCGGCTTGATGAAGAAATAGACGGTCAGCACGCAGCCGACGGCGACGACGAAGATGCGGACGTAAACCTGCGGCACGACGAGGCCGATCCGTGCGCCGACAAAACCGCCGGCCATGGCGGCGACCATCATGGTCATCGTCTCCAGCCAATGAACGCGGCCGGAAAAGGCGAAAATGATGGACGCCGTGGTGTTCATCAGCGCCGCCAGCAGCACCTTCATCGCGTTCATGCTGCGGATGTCGCGCATGCCGTAGAACACCAGCGCCGCGAGCATCAGGATGCCGATGCCGCCGCCGAAATAGCCGCCATAGATCGAGATCAAAAACTGCACGACCTTGATCGCCGTCGGGCCAAGCCAGCGCTTGCCGTCCTTCGGCGTGAAGCGCATGCCGAACGCGAACACCGCGGTGGCGAACAGCAGCAGCCACGGCACCAGGCGGCTGAAGGCCTCAGAGGGCGTCACCAGCAGCAGCACCGCGCCGAGCGTGCCGCCGATCAGGCTGATGATGGTCAGCGTGACGAGATCGCGGCGCCATTGTGCGTCGGTGCTGCCGAACACTTCGCGCGACGCCCAGGCGCTGACGAACTGGCCTGGGAAGAGGGCCACCGTCGAGGACGCGTTGGCGTCGATCGCCGGGATGCCGGCCGCGAGCAAAGTGGGGAAGGTCAGGAAGGCGCCGCCGCCGGCCAGTGAATTGACGATGCCGGACCCGAAGGCCGCGAGCGCGAGTAGAAGCAGCATTCGGATCCCCGCGGTGTGGACCTATTCGCCCCTGAGGCGCTGGCCGTCCTGAACCCGGACATGCTCGGCGCCGCGGGCGCCGGCCGGCGACAGCCGAAGCATGGACAGCGCCGCACCGACCAGGGCGAAGCCGACGCCGGTCGCCAGCGCCAGCCGCGTGCCATTGTCAGGGCTGAGCGCCAGCAACATCGCGACCAGCGCGGCACCGGTGGTCTGGCCGAGCAGCCGCGCCGTGCCCAGCATGCCACTGGCGCCGCCGGAGCGCTCGCGTGGCGCGGCGGCGATCATGGTGCGGTTGTTCGGGGTCTGGAACAGGCCAAAACCGAGGCCCGAAAGCGCCATGCGCCAGGCCACGTCGAAATGCGATGGGTCTGCTGACAGC
>NZ_JBARGP010000715.1:0-3062 GCF_049798375.1 Bradyrhizobium sp. | reverse complement strand
GCTCTACAAGGAGGCTGCGCAGGTGCATGTGCTGGCCACCAGCCGGGAATCGCTCCGGGTGGAGGGCGAGCACGTCTACCGGCTGCCGCCGCTGGCGAGCCCGCCTGGCAACACCGCCGTCACGGCGGCCGAGGCGCTGGCCTTTCCCGCGGTCCAGCTGTTCGTCGAGCGCGCCAATGCGAGCAGCGGACAGTTCGTGCTCGGCGATGCCGACGCGCCGCTGGTAGCCGAGCTGTGCCGGCGGCTCGACGGCATCGCGCTGGCGATCGAGCTCGCCGCCAGCCGGGTCGGCACCTACGGCGTCAAACACACGATCGAGCTGTTGAGCGACCGGTTCAGACTGTTGTGGGAGGGGCGGCGCACCGCGCCGCCACGGCACCAGACGGTGCACGCCACGCTGGACTGGAGCTACAATCTGCTACCCGAGCCGGAGCGCACCACCTTGCGCCGCTTGTCGGTGCTGGTCGGCCATTTCACGCTCGATGCGGCCCGCGCCGTCGCCTCAGCGGACGATTGCGATGATGCAGAAACGATCGCCTGCATCGCCAATCTGGTCGCCAAGTCGATCCTGACGGCCTCCGCGACGGGCCCGCTGCCGCAATACCGGCTGCTCGACACTATGCGCGGCTATGCGCGGGAGAAGCTCGGCACCAGCGCCGATGCCGAGGCCGCCGCGGCGCGGCACGCGCGGCACTTTCTTCGCATGCTCGAAGGTCGCGACCATGGACCGCAGCAGGAGCCGATCCCGATCGCGAGCCAGCTCGGTAATATCAGCGCCGCACTGACTTGGTGCTTCTCCGCGCAAGGCGACCGCGCCACCGGCGTCGCGCTGGCCGCAGCCGCCATGCCGCTGTTTCTCGAGCTGTCGTTGCTGGCGGAATGCCAGGCCTGGGCCGAGGCCGCCATTGCGGCGCTCGGCGGTCTCGATCGCGACATCAGGCGCGAGCTCGATCTTCATGCCGCCCTGGGGCTGGCGCGGATGTGGACCGGAGGCAGCACCGAGAGCGTGGAGAGCTGCTTCCTGCGCGCACTTCGGCTCGCCGAACAAAGCAACGATGTCCCGAACCAGCTTCGCCTGGTGGACGGATTGCATCTGCTGCATTTCATGGCCGGCAATCCGGACGCCGCGTTGGACGTCGCCAGGCGCGGCGCCGCGATCGCCTCAAGCAACAACGATTTCGCCGCGCTGGCGCGCATGCAGGTATCGCTCGGCATATCGCATCTCTTGATCGGCGAGGTCGCGACGGCCCGCTCCCATGTCGAGGCCGCGCTGCTGCACCACTCGGCGCTGGAGCCGCGGGCATCAGGCCATTTTTCCCTCGACTATGCCGATCGTGCCCACATCACCCTGGCCAGGATTCTCTGGCTGCAAGGCTATCCGGATCAGGCGCTGGCGATGACGCGGCAGGCGATTGCCCATGCGATCGCGCTCGGTCGTCCGCTCAAGCTGACCAGGGCGCTGCTGTGGGCGTTCGCCGTCTATGCCTGGAATGGCGAGGCGCAGGCCTTCGAGGATTATGCGGAGCGCATCATCCAGGACTCCGGCAAGCATGCGCTGAGCCCATTCCAAGCGATCGGCGAGGCCATCAAAGGCGTCATCCGCGCGGCGCAAGGCAGAACCGACGAGAGCCTGCTGTTGCTGCGCACCGCGCTCGGCAAGATCGGCGATCATCGCTACGGCCCGATCACCGATTTCGCGATGCATCTTGCGGAGGTGCTGGCCCGGACCGGCGAGCGCAGTGCGGCGATCGCGCTGATCGACGACGCCATCGCCCGCAACGGCCGCGTCCACTATCTGATCGAACTGCCGGAGATGCTGCGGATCAAGGCGGAGCTGTTGCTCGCCGGAGCGGAGCCGGACCGTTCGCTGGCTGAAGATGTCCTCCAAGACTCGCTCACCCTGGCTCGACAGCAGGCGGCGCCGGCCTGGGAGCTGCGGACCGCGACCAGCCTTGCCGGACTGTGGATGCGGCAGGGACGCGACGACGCGGCGCGCGCCCTGCTCGCGCCTGTCTACGATCGCTTCACCGAAGGGTTCGGCAGCCCCCGCCTCAAGGCGGCGCGGGAGCTGCTCGACACGCTGGGCTCGCGCACCAGCCGGATACCTTAGAGCATGATCCGGAAAAGTGGAAACCGGTTTTCCGAAAAGATCATGCTCAAACAAAGAGATGAGATCACGATGCGAGTCTGTGTAATTGCATCGTGATCTAGAGTCCGAGCTCGGAGAGTGACGGATGGTCCGCAGGCCGCGGGCCCGAGCGATCCCAATGGTACTTGCGCTCGGTCTCCTTGATCGGAAGGTCGTTGATGCAAGCAAAGCGGGTGCGCATCAGGCCATTCTCGGCGAACTCCCAGTTCTCGTTGCCGTAAGAGCGAAACCAGTTGCCGGAATCATCGTGCCATTCATAGGCGAAGCGCACCGCGATCCGGCTCTCCGTGAACGCCCAGAGCTCCTTGATCAGCCGGTAGTCGATCTCCTTGGCCCATTTGCGCGTGAGGAACGCCACGATCTGTTCGCGGCCGCGGACAAACTCGGCGCGGTTACGCCAAGAGCTGTCCGGTGTATAGGCCAGCGACACGCGCTCCGGATTGCAGCTGTTCCAGCCGTCTTCGGCGCCGCGCACCTTCTGGATGGCGGTCTCGCGCGTGAATGGCGGAAACGGTGGACGGCTCTCGGTCACGACTTCTCTCCCCTCGCGGCTTGGTGGCGGATCGCTCCGGACGTACTCGGATACACAGGAGCTATCTTGTCTTTCGGTCCGCGCCAATTGCATTTCACTTCATATGGGTCGACAGCGTTTCCACTCTGCACGATGATGCCAGCTACGCGGTGATTTACTTCGCGCGGTCACGCCGGCTTGATTGTGCGTGACCGAATATTGGCTTCGACCGCCCGCTCCTCTTTGCATCTACCCCCAGCGAAGCCTCGGTCTTTGGCTTCCGATGCAATGGAGAGACGACATGACCCGACTCAAGCTGCTTTCGACGGCACTCGTCACCCTGGCCCTGCTGGCCGGTCCAGCCGTCGCGCGCGAGAAGCACGCGAACTTGCGCGTCAGGCA
>NZ_JBARGP010000714.1:0-5014 GCF_049798375.1 Bradyrhizobium sp. | reverse complement strand
GCCTGCGCCGCGGCGGCGACCGCCCGGGCCCCCGTGACGGGTGCCGGCGCAGGGGCCGGCTTCGGTGCAGGCGTGGAAACGACGATCGGCGCGGGCTCCGGCTCGGCCTCGAGCGCCGCGGACAAGGGACGCGCGGCGCTGGCAATCCTCGAGAGCCGCCGCACCACCTGGTCGCCTTCCATCAGCTGCCTCTTCAGCTGCTCCGACATCTGCGTCGCGGCGCCCATCTGGTTGCCGAGGTTCTCGTTGACGTCGCGCACCGCGAGCTTGAGGCCGCCGATCGCGCGCTCGGCGATCTCGGTCGCGGTGATCAGCTCCGCGATCACGGCCTTCAACGAATGCTCGTCCGACTTCAGCCGCTTCAGCCGCGTATTGAGCAGCATGCAGTAGCCGATGGTCAGCACCAGCAGGACCGCCACAAGGCTTTCGATGATCAACCCGAGGGCGTGGTTCATTGTGCCTCCATCAACTTGTTCTGGCCTTCGGCCCCTTCGAACATCGCAAGCGTCGTATGCGGCTTGCGCAACTGTTTGGTGACGCGGATCGCGACGCGATCGCCGACCCGGCCCATCCGTCCTTCGGTCAGCGTGGTCGCGCCGCAGCGGACCGCGACCAGTGCGTCGGGACGGATGTCGAGCGGCAGCGTGTCGCCGACCTTGAGCTGCATCAGCTGCTTAAGCGGCACGTCGGCCTCGTACAGCACCGCGTCGACGGAGATCTCGGCCTGCGAGATCTCGGTGGCGAAATGGCCTTCCCACACCGGGTCGCGGCCGAACTTCTCGCCCATGAACATCTGCAGCAGAACGGGCCGGATCGGCTCGATCGTCGCATAGGGCAGCAGCAGTTCGACGTTGCCGCCGCGATCTTCCATGTCGATGCGCAGGCGCACCAGGATCGCGGCGTTGGCGGGACGGCTGATCGCGGCGAAGCGCGGGTTGGTCTCGAGCCGGTCGATGGTGAAGCGCACCGGCGACAGCGGCCGGAACGCCTGCTCGGCGTCGGCAAGCACGACTTCGATCAGCCGCTTCACCAGATTGGTCTCGATCGTGGTGTAGGGCCGGCCTTCGACCCGCATCGCGGCGTTGCCGCGGCGGCCGCCGAGCAGCACGTCGATGATCGCGTAGATCAGCGTCGAGTCGACGGTGGCGAGTCCGAAATTCTCCCACTCCTCGGCCTTGAACACCGAGAGCACCGCCGGCAGCGGAATCGAGTTCATGTAGTCGCCGAAGCGCACCGAGGTGATGCGGTCGAGCGAGACCTCGACGTTGTCGGAGGTGAAATTGCGCAACGATGTCGTCATCAGCCGCACCAGGCGGTCGAAGACGATCTCGAGCATCGGCAGGCGCTCGTAGGACACCATCGCCGAATCGATGATGGCGCGGATGCCGGAATGATCGTCGAGATTGACTTCGCCGGCCGTGAAGCCGAGCAAATTGTCGATCTCCTCCTGCGACAGCACCCGCTCGCCGCCGCCATTCTTGGTGGCGCCGAAGTCGCGGCTGCCGTCCTCGACCATCGCCGCCCACTGCAGCGACATCGATTCCGTGAGTTCGTTAGCTGCAGCGGCTTCCGCAGCCTCAGCGGGATCCTCGCTCTCGAGCGAGGCTTCCCATTGCGCGGCTATCGCATCTTGGTCGGCTTGATCGTTGCCCGCCATATCCTTGAATCCCGATGTCCCTGAATCCCGCGCCTTACTGAACCACGATTTCCTTGAACAGCACCGCGTTGACCTCGTTAGGGGCCAGCGCGACGTTGACCCGCTTGGTCAGCTCTTCCTTGAGGCGGAACAGGCCGGCCGAACCGTTGAGGTCGCTCGGACGCAGCTCGCGCAGATAGGTCTGGAAGATGTCGCTGACGCGCGGCAGGCTCGGCTTGATGTGCTCGACCTGCTTCTCTTCCTTGACCTCGAGCACGACCTTGACCTTGAGGTACTGCACGCGGTCGCCGGGATTGCCGACCAGATTGACCAGGAGGTCAGGCACCTCGACGAAGCTCGGCGGCTTCGGTGGCGGCGCGGCTTCGGCGTGGTGCTCCTCGCCCTTCTTGCCAAACAGGAGGAAATAGCCGGCGGCACCGCCGCCGAGGATCGCGAGCACGCCAACGGCGATGATGATCAGCTTGAGCTTGCTTTTGGGCGCGCCGAGCTCTTCGCCCTCGCCTGCTCCGCCTTCATTCTCAGCCATGGCTTTCGGTCCTTTGGAATTGGGCCGATGCCGCCAGAAAGCCTACGACGCGATACCAACGCTCCCAGCGCACCTGCGCTTCTTGAGCGGACGCTACGGTAAGAATGGTTAATGGAACCTTTCTTTCGCCCCTGCGGTGGGAAAAACTTGCCGGGCAATTATAGTGAATGAGACGTTATTGCCGGGCGGTTTTCAGTCCATAAAAATCCTAGATCATTGATTTCATGAACTAATTCGAGTTGGCACGGCATTCGCAATCCCCTTGAGCGAACCGGCAGGCTTGGGAGAGCCGAACGGTTCGGAGCACCCCGCAAAGAGCGGCCTGGGAGGGCTGATCGCTGCGGGCATCGTTAAAGGGGAGCTTGACCGGTGGAGAATGCGCTTCTCGTCGGATTGTCGCGGCAGATGGTGCTGGAACGACAACTCGACGTCGTTGCCAACAACGTTGCCAACGTCAACACCAACGGCTTCAAGGCCGACCACCAGCTGTTCGAGGAATTTCTCACCTCGGGCGCGCATGAGGACAATTTCCAGGGCAACGACCGGCGCGTCTCCTATGTGCAGGACCGCGGCACCTATCGCGACGCTTCGCAGGGCGCGATCCAGAGCACCGGCAATCCACTCGACGTCGCCATCAACGGCTCCGGCCATCTCGCGGTGCAGACCGCCAATGGCGAGCGCTACACCCGCGACGGCAATCTGCATCTCAACAACACCGGTCAGCTCGTGACCGCCTCGGGTGACGCGGTGCTCGGCACCGGCGGCCCGATCGTATTCCAGCCGACCGACCATGACATCACCATCTCGCCTGACGGCACCGTCACCGTCGTCGAAGGCGTCAACCGCGCCGACTCGATCCGCGGCAAGCTGCGCATCGTCAACTTCGCCGATCCGCAATCCGTCCAGAAGCAGGGCAACAACCTCTACGCCGCCGGCGATGGCGCGGTGCCGCAGCCAGATACGAAATCGACCATCCAGCAGGGCTCCATCGAGAAGTCGAACGTGAATGCGGTCGGCGAGATGAGCCACATGGTCGAAGTCACCCGGACCTATCAACAGATCTCGAACTTGCTGCAGATGCAGAGCGACCTGCGCAAGTCCGCGATCGAAAAACTCGCCGACGTTCCGGCCTGAACCTCGCAGAATTTGAAGGAGATTTGACATGCAGGCGCTTCACACCGCTGCGACCGGAATGGCGGCACAGGAACTCAACGTTCAGGTGATCTCGAACAACATCGCCAACTTGCGCACCACCGGCTTCAAGAAGCAGACGGCGGCGTTCCAGGACCTGATCTACGAACATGTCCGCCGCGTCGGCGCGCAAGCCTCGGACCAGGGCACGGTCCTTCCGGTCGGCATCGATATCGGTGGCGGCGTCAAGACCGTCGGCACCCCCCGTTCGATGACCCAGGGCACGCTGTCGCAGACCGGCAACGATCTCGACCTCTCCATCACCGGCGAGGGGTTCTTCAAGGTCCTGATGCCGGATGGCACCTTTCAGTACACCCGCGACGGCACCTTCCAGATGGACAATCAGGGCCGCATCGTCACTGCCCAGGGCAACCCGGTCCAGCCGACCATCACGATCCCGAACAACTCCTCGGGCATCACCGTGAACGCGCAGGGCCAGGTCTCGGTGACGCTGCCGGGCTCGACCACCTCGCAGATCATCGGCCAGATCCAGCTCACCCGCTTCATCAACAAGGCCGGCCTGCAGCCGGTCGGCAGCAACCAGTACACCGACACGCCCTCCTCCGGCCAGCCGCAGGACGGCGTCGCCAACGCGGAAGGCTACGGCACCATCACCCAGGGCAGCCTCGAGCAGGCCAATGTCGATGTCGTCTCCGAGATGAGCGAGCTGATCGCCGCCCAGCGCGCCTACGAGATGAACGCCAAGGTCATCACCGCCGCCGACCAGATGATGCAATCCACCACCGCGCTGTTCCGCTGAGCCGAGCTGAGGGATTTTTGCCATGATGATCCGCACCTCCCACAGACTGCTGCTGGCCACTGCGCTGCTCGCCTCGACCACGCTGCCGGCATTCGCCGGCGCAGCTCAAAATCAAGTCCAAAATCAGATCCAGGATCAAAGCGCAGCGGATCAGATCGCCGCCCCGGTGCTGCACGCTGCGGTCAACGTCACCGGCGACATCGTGCGCGTCGGCGACCTGATCGACAACGCCGGCGCCGCGGCCCAGGTCGCAGTCTACCGTGCCCCCGACCTCGGCACGACGGGCCTGCTGCCGACTGCCCAGGTGATCGCGGCGCTGCGCAGCCACCAGGTGATCGGCGTCGACACCCGCAACATCAAGGAAGTCGCGGTGACGCGGCTCGCGCGCACCATCGGCGCCAAGGACGTCGAGCTCGCGGTGTCCAAGGCGATCGAGCACCGCTCGGGCCTCGGCGACGCCGCCAACCTCACCGTCACCATCGACCAGCCGGTGCAGGACCTGAAGCTCGATGCCAACAACACCGGCACGCTGGCGCCGAGCGCAGTCCGTGTCGATCCGCGCAACGGCCGCTTCGACGTCGCCTTCGAGCTCGGCGACGGAGTGGCCGCAGGCACCACCAAGCTGCGCTTCACCGGAACGGCAATCGAGACCGTCGAAGTCGCGGTGCTGACCCGTAACATCGAGCGCACCGACGTGCTGCGCACCAGCGACATCGTGATCGAGCGCCGCCCGAAGGCCGAGCTTGGCGGCGGCGAACCGATCTCGCGCGCTGCCGCCCTCGGCATGCAGACGCGCCGGCCGCTGCGCGCCGGCCAGGCGCTGAAGGCGCTTGATCTCGCCAAGCCCGACCTGGTGCAGCGCGACCAGGACGTCACCATC
>NZ_JBARGP010000713.1:0-6285 GCF_049798375.1 Bradyrhizobium sp. | reverse complement strand
CCGCACCACCCAGCTGCCGAGCCCGGTCGCGATCGCGCCGGTGGTGAAGGCGAAGCCGGACATGAAGCGCCGGCGTGACAGATCCCCACGTAAACCAGACATGAAACTATACCCCTCTGCCAGATAGCAGGCCTTGCGGCCGAAATTTGATGAAGGCGATGGCGAGCACGAACACCAGCACGTCGGCGATCACGGGCGCCATCACCCAGGGCAGCGCCGCGCTCATGGTGCCGATGACGGCGGCGCCCGCGACCGGGCCCAGGAACGAGCCGACGCCGCCGACCATGACTGCGACAAAACCCTGAATCAGGAAGCGGATGCCGAGATCGGCGAATAGGCTGAACACCGGCACCACCAATGCGCCGGCGAGGCCCGCGAGCGCAGCGCCGAACGCAAACGTCGCGCCATAGATCCGCGCGGTCGAAATGCCGGAGGCCCGCGCCAGCGCCGGGTTCTCCAGCGTCGCACGCACCCGCAACCCGAAGCTGGTGTGCGCCAGCAGCAGATAGCAGCCGATCATGACCGCTGTCGTGACGACGATGATGACGAAGCGCCAGGCCGAGATGTGGACGCTGCCGATGTCGATCGAGCCGCCGATCGGCTCGGGCACAGATAGATAGAGACCGCCGATTAGGCCGCGCACGATCTCGCGAATAATCAAACTTAAAGCATAGGTACCGAGCATCGCCACGATCGGCGCCGCATAGAATCGCCGGATGATCAGCGCCTCCAGCACGAAGCCGAGCGCGCCAACCAGGAACGGCGCCGCGGCCATGCCGATCCAGACCGGGATGCCGTGAATGGAGGCAAGATAGGTGATGTAGGCGCCGAGCAGCACGAACTCGCCCTGGGCGAAGTTGAAGATGCCCATCATGCTGGCGATGATGCCGAGCCCGAGCACGACCAGCACGATGATCGCGGCAAAGCTCGCGATCTCGAACACGGCAACGAACCAGCTAGCCATGTGCGCTCATCCGGCTCGGCTGCAACGGCGCCCTCCTCACATGCTCTTCCAATCGCCGGCCTGCTCGAAGGCATACGCGGCGCGATAGATCGTGCTCTCTGCAAAATGCTTGCCGACCAGCATCAGCCCGGCGGGCAAGCCGTCGACCATGCCGCACGGCAAGGACATCGCCGGGTGATGGGTGATGTCGAATGGCGCGGTGTTGGTGATCATCTCCAGCGCGCGGGCGACGTAATCCTCGCGGCTGGCATTCGGCTCCGGCAGCTTGGTCGCCTTCATCGGCGTGGTCGGCAGCAGCAGCAGATCGTAGTGCTCGAACGCCTTGTCGTAGGCAGCGGTCAGCCGCCGCGAGATGTTGAGTGCCTTGCCGTAGAAGCGCGGGCCAAAGGTGTTGTTGATGTAGGTTCCGAGCAGCAGGAACAGTTTTGTGGTCTCGGACAGCGAATCCGCTTGGCCCCGCCAGCCGCGATGGAAATCCATCAGCGAGGTCGAATAGAGATCCGAGCGGCTGAGGCCGTAGCCGTCGCCATACATCATGGTCTGGGTCATGCCCTCGACGCCAATGGGGGTCCAGATCGCCGGCCCCACCATGTGCATCGGGATCGAGATATCGTCGACTGTTGCGCCGAGGCTCGAGAGCCGCTTGGCCGCCTGCTTGACGCTCTCATTGACGCCGGCTTCCGCACCGGGCTGCTCAAAACCTTCCTTGAGCACGCCGATCTTCATGCCGGAGACGCCGCCGCCGAGCGCCTTGGTGTAATCCTCGACCTTCGGCGACTTGATGCGCGGATCGTAGCCGTCGTCGCCGGCGATCACTTCGAGCAGCAAAGCGTTGTCAGCAACGTTGGCCGTCATCGGCCCGGTGTGATCGACGAAGATCTCGATCGGCATGATGCCGGTATAGGGCACCAGGCCCCAGGTCGGCTTCATGCCGTAGATGCCGCAGAACGACGCCGGCATCCGGATCGAGCCGCCCTGGTCGCCGCCGATCGCCATGTCGACCTCGCCGAGCGCGACCAGCACGCCGCTGCCGGATGATGAACCGCCGGCCGAATAGCCCATCTTGTGCGGATTGTGCACCGGGCCGACCGCGCCGGTGTGGCTACCGCCGGACATGCAGAAATTCTCGCAATGCGCCTTGCCGGCGATCTCCGCGCCGGCATCCAGCATGCGGGTGACGATGGTGGCGTCGAAGTCGGGCATATAGCCTTCCAGCGTCGACGAGCCGTTCATCATCGGCACGCCGGCCAGCATGATGTTGTCCTTCAGCGCCACCGTCTTGCCCTTGAGCTTGCCGGAGGCGGCGCCCTTCACGGTCGCCTTGCGGTACCAAGCGTTGCGCGGGTTCTCTTCCGGAGACGGCCGGTAGCCCGGCGTGCGCGGATATTTCACCACCGGCACTTCGTCGGGCATCGCGGCCACGAGATTGTAGGCGTCGACCGACCCCTGCATCAGGCCGCGGAACGACGCGACGTCCTGATCGGTCAATGACAGACCGCATTGTTCGGCGACGTCAAGCAGTTGATCTGGGGTTGGCAGCACGACCGACACGGGCGCTCTCCTAAAATTGCTGTTCGTTGGCACAGGGCCTTTTCTTGCGCGCGGGGCCGAGCGGCTAGTCGCCGCACCCGTCCTCACGCGAGCGATACTAGAACCCGAAATATTTTCTGTTTCAAGTATTATTTTGGAATCATAACTGCGCCGTCATTGCGAGGAGCGAAGCGGACGAAGCAATCCAGACTTCCTTCGCGGCTCTGGATTGCTTGCTTTGCTCGCGATGATGGACACCGAATACATTGGATGGGTGGAGCGCAGCGATACCATCGCTTGTCACGGCGGCTGCCGAAGCATGATGGGTATCGCCTCGCTCCACCCATCCTACGGCATCAACTCAGGCAGCTCAGAACGTCTTCACCAGCTTGAAATCGAGTCCGTCCGCTTCGGTCAGATACATCGGCATCTCGGCGCGCCCGTTGCGGATGGTGACAGGGCCGCGGGCGCCGGCATAGATGACGTTGCGGCCGGCCGCATAAAGCGGTCGCACACCGAGCGAGCCGGCGCGTTCCGCGGCAGCCTGCAGGAAGCGCAAGCCCTCGTAATTGGATTGGCCGACCGAGCCGACCGGCGGTGCGTTGGCGCCGAACATCGCGGCATAGCGGTCCATGAACGCGTCGTTCGCCTTGGAGCCGACGCAGTTGAAATAGCCGGAGGCGCAGAACAGGTTTTCGGTATTGTCGGCGCCGATGCCGAGCAGGACGACCTCGTCCATCGCGCCTGCCAGCCGCAATGTCGTCGCCGCAAGACCTGCCTCGCCGAACGACCGATTGAAGGTGATGCTGTCGGTGCCGATCAGCGAGATCAGCACCACGTCAGGCTGGGCGGCCCTGATCCGGGCGAGATGCGCCTCGTGATTGTCCTCGCCGACCGGCACGAATTCCTCGCCGACCACCTGGCCGCCGGCTTCCGCAATGTAGGTCTTGGTCGAGCGATGCGACTGCCACGGCCAGACATAATCGCTGCCGATCAAATACCAGCGCCGCGCCTTCTTGACCTCGCTGAGCCAATGGATCGCGGGCCGGGTCTGGGCCCGCGGCACCTCGCCGATCGCCATCACGCCCGGCGTCTGCTCGCCGCCTTCATAGACCGGCGTATAGACATAAGGCACGCGTCCCCTGGTGATCTTGCGCAATGCCACCCGCACGGCGCTGATATGCGAGCCCATGATGATGTCGACCTCGTCGAACTCGACGGCATCGCGCGCGCGTTGCGTGACCTCCTCGATCTCGCCGCCGGAATCATACAAAGTGAGTTCGAGCTCGCGGCCAAGAATGCCGCCCCGCGCATTGATCTCGGCGATCGCGAGCAGCGCGCTGTTGGTCGAGGACGGCCCCCAGATGCCGGGCGAGCCGCTGAAGGTGAGGAAATTGCCGACCCGCAGCTTGTTGCGGGCGCCGTCGCGCTTGAACCGGTCATAGTCGAGAGGAGACAGAGAGGGGACGCCGGGCTGCGTGGGAAAGCCCCTCACCAGCAGGTCCGGCGAACTATTCAGATGGCCTTGAGCTGGGACAGAAACTGTCGAAAGCACACCCACTCCCTTGCCCGGCATCATTGGCCGGCGATTGAACGCCGTCAATTTGAGCACCCGGTCGGGAAATATCCTATTTGAAAATATTGAAACTTCAAGAATCCACATGCATATAGATCGGGCAATAGCTGCCGGACATTCACTCACCCCCGGCGCATCAGCGAAGTCTCATCGTGGCCAAACAGCCGAGCCCCAACACGCCACTCGCGGAACACCTCGTCTACCTGCTGGCGCAAGCCAACCGGGAGATCAACCGGCAGTTGGAGCTGCGGCTGAGCACGGAGGGCGTTCCGGTCGAGCAGTGGCGGATCCTGAAGGTGCTGTATGACGGCGCCGGCCATTCGATGGGAGAGCTTGCCGATGCCGTGCTGCTGAACCATCCGACCCTCACCAAGATGGTCGACCGCATGGTCTCGGACTCGCTGGTGTACCGGCGCCAGGACGCCGACGACCGCCGCAAGGTGCTGATGTTCATCTCTGATCGCGGCAAGGTGCTGTGCAAACGGCTCAACTCACTCGCCGCCAGCCAGGAGGCGCACATCCTGGAGAACTACGGCGACAAGGCCACCGGCGAACTGAAGCGGCTGCTGGAGAATTTGATCGACGCGGCCGGTTGAGAACGGACGCGTGCCGGGACACAATACTGGCCGCAGCATAATTAGTTCGGACACAATAGCGGTGTCGTCCCGGGCAAGCGCGTAGCGCGAAGACCCGGGACTCAGCAGACCCGGGACTCATATGCCGCGACCGTCGTTTGTGGCACATCGCGAATTGCCAGCCTTCCCGACATGACGGCCGCAGCGTATGGGTCCCGGCGCAAAGGCCGGGACGACACCGGTTGTGTGGCGCCGGCCCCGGCAAATCTCCCACCGCTCTCCCCGTAACCCGGGATGGACGCGGGGCGTATCCTCGATCATCCTCCGTTCGATCACGCCGCGCGGGCCGACAGAGCCTGTACGCAAGATCGCTCGCCGGCCCCGCGACACGGTCCGGCCAACGAGGACACGCTACCGGGAGGATCAAGGCCATGACTGGCATCCATCGGCTCGATCGCGCCGTCGGCGACGATTATCCGTGCTTCGCGACAGCGGCCGACATCCGCGCCTTCGAGCAGATTCCCTACAGTGAGCGCATCGCCGCGCAGAGCACGTTCGACGCGCTCAAATGCGGCGCCTCCGCCAATCCCGATGCCCCGGCGATCCAGTTCCTGCCGAGTGCCGATCCCGCCGACGTGCCACTTGTCGTCAGCTATCGCGAGCTGATCGCCAAGGTGACGCAGGCGGCCAACATGTTTCACGCCCTTGACGTCGGACCGAACGACGTCGTCAGCTTCCTGCTGCCGCTGATACCCGAAGCCTTCGCGACCTTGTTCGGCGCCGAGGCCGCCGGCATTGCCAATCCGGTCAATCCGCTGCTCGAGCCGCACCAGATCGCCGAGATCCTGGAGGCGGCGCGCACGAAGGTGCTGGTCGCGCTCGGGCCGCTGCCCGGCACCGACATCTGGCAGAAGGTCGAGACGGTGCGCGGTGGCCTGAAGCATCTCAAGGCGATCGTGCAGGTCCATGGCGGCGGTGATCCGGCCGACGGGGTCCATGCCTTCAACGATCTGCTCACGCGAGAACCGGCGGAGCATCTGGTCAGCGGGCGACAGATCTCAGGCACCGACATCGCCGCTTACTTCCACACCGGCGGCACCACCGGCACGCCAAAGCTGGTGCGGCACAGCCACGCCAACCAGGTCTATCAGGCCTGGGCGATGAACCTGCTGTTGAAGGCGAAGCCCGGCGCCACGCTGCTGTTCGGCATGCCGCTATTCCATGTCGGCGGCTCGCTGACGCAGGCGCTGGCGACCCTGAGTGCAGGCGGCTCGCTGGTGGTGCTGTCGCCCGCCGGCTGGCGCAACGCGGCCGCGATCCGCAACATCTGGGGGCTGGTCGAACGCTACAGGCCGGAGACACTGTCGAGCGTGCCGACCGTGCTGGCCGCCACCCTGGCGATCCCGCAAGGCAAGGCCGACGTGTCGAGCCTGCGCTATGCCGCCGGCGGCGGCTCGGCGATCCCGGTCGCAGTGGGGCAGGCAATCCAGGACAAGCTCAAGCTGCCGGTGCTGGAAGTCTACGGCATGACCGAGACGGCGAGCGTCCACACCATGGCCTATCCGGACCAGCCGATCCGGCTCGGCTCCGTCGGGCTGCCGGTGCCGTATGCGCGCGTGCGCATCGTCAAGCTCGATGCG